>NZ_JAWUEH010000010.1:0-199171 GCF_033550225.1 Providencia sp. 2023EL-00965
CGAACATGAATATCCACAAATATCTCCTTGGTAATCATAAATTCCCCGTACAAAAATGTACGGATAATACCAAGTGGCTCAGTTTTCTATGATCGTTAGTGGATCAGTTTTACATGATCAGTGACAATTCATATTATATGATTATAATCAATCGGTTATGTTTATGTTATATTTGTGGGCGTAGGTAGTTTTCTACTAATTACTTGAAATTATTTCAATTTGCCCTGAAAGACTCGACAAGTGTTACAACATTCGCTAGATTATTTAGCATTCTAGAAGTCTAAACGTATAAATGTATAAAAGGGGATGAATGATGCCAATTCGTTTACCAGATGAGTTGCCAGCGGTAAATTTCTTACGAGAAGAGAATGTTTTTGTCATGACAACGACGAGAGCAAGCTTGCAGGAGATCCGTCCCTTGAAAGTATTGATACTTAATTTGATGCCTAAAAAAATTGAGACTGAAAACCAATTTTTACGTTTGTTATCTAATACTCCGTTACAAGTTGATATTCAGCTCTTGAGAATTGATCAACGTGAATCCAAAAATACGCCAACGGAACATTTAAATACGTTTTATTGTGATTTTGAAGATATCAAACAGCAAAACTTTGACGGATTAATTGTTACAGGTGCCCCTTTGGGATTGGTTGAATTCAATGATGTGGCTTATTGGCAGCAAATAGAAAAAGTGATTCATTGGGCGAAAGAGCATGTTACTTCAACGTTATTTGTTTGTTGGGCTGTACAGGCTGCTCTTAAGGTTCTTTATGATCTACCAAAGTGGACACGTGAAGAGAAGCTATCAGGGATCTATCAGCACGAAACATTAGAACCTTTTGCTCTATTAACCAGAGGGTTCGATGCTACATTTTATGCACCACACTCTCGTTATGCTGATTTTCCAGAAGAGCTGATTCGTAAGCACACGGATTTAGATATATTAGCGAGCTCTCAAGAAGCTGGCGCATATTTATTTGCTTCTAAAGATAAGCGACTGGCATTTGTAACGGGTCATCCTGAATATGATGGTGACACTTTAGCACAAGAATATTATCGTGATGTTAATGCAGGAATTTCACCAAATATTCCATGTAATTATTTTAGAGACAATAATCCGGAAAACCCTCCCATTATTAGTTGGAGAAGTCATGGTCACTTACTTTTTTCAAATTGGTTAAATTATTTTGTGTACCAGATCACACCATTCGATCTTTCTCACATGCAACCTACATTAGATTAAATTAAAAATTAATAACTAATAAACTTATATTATTTGGACTTAATATTCAGAAAGTCACGTATTTATAGATATAAAAATTAATATTTTATAGTGGATAGACATAAAAGCAGCCTAAAAATGGCTGCTTTTTTGTTTTTCAATATAAATTGACCAAAATTGGTTTCTTATACAACACATTGATTTAACGTATATTTAACATTTTTTTAGGTTTAAAAGGAATTGATGGTCATAATTTATTTTTAATTAAATTTCTTTAAAAACAAACATATATGGTTATTTTTTATTAAAATGGAAACCGTTTTTGATTTATTTTTATTTTGAGTTAATCTTAATTCTATCGGCAGATAAGAATGAGGATTGACCTATGGAGCAGCAGTTATCAACATCGACCTTAACATTTATCAATAGCTTTAATCAGCAGGATAGCAGGGTGTTAACAGCTGAAGCTATTGCCTTTCTTTCTGAATTAGTAGAGAAGTTCGCAGCTCAAAGAGAATCACTATTACAAGAGCGCCTAGTCAGACAGAAAAAAATTGATTCGGGTATTCTTCCTGATTTTATTTCAGAAACTCATTCCATTAAAAATGACAATTGGAAGATTCAAAATATACCTGAGGATTTACAAGATCGTCGTGTTGAGATCACTGGGCCTGTTGAACGAAAAATGGTGATAAATGCACTTAATGCAAATGTTAAAGTTTTTATGGCCGATTTCGAAGACTCGCTTTCTCCATCTTGGGATAAGTTGATCGATGGTCAAATAAATTTAAGTGATGCTATACGAGGAGATATTTCGTATACCAATGAAAACGGCAAAGTCTACCAACTCAAGTCAGATCCTGCGGTTTTAATTGCTCGAGTAAGGGGTCTACATTTAGATGAGAAGCATGTTCTATTTGAAGGCAAGCCTATCCCCGGTGGATTATTTGACTTTGCTCTCTACTTTTTTCACAACTACGCCACCTTATTAGAGAAAGGTAGTGGTCCTTATTTTTATATACCTAAACTTGAATCTTGGCAGGAAGCTAAGTGGTGGAGCGATGTATTTAGTACCGCAGAAGACACTATGGGTCTACCACGTGGAACGATTAAAGCAACCGTTTTGATAGAAACATTGCCGGCTGTTTTTCAAATGGATGAGATTTTGTATTACATGCGCCACCATATCGTTGGACTAAATTGTGGCCGTTGGGATTATATTTTTAGTTATATTAAAACGTTAAAAGAGCATTCAGATAAGGTTCTACCTGACCGGCAGGTCGTGACGATGACCCAATCATTCTTAAGTGCATACTCTCGCTTGTTGATCAAAACATGTCATCGTAGGGGAGCTTTCGCTATGGGGGGAATGTCTGCGTTTATTCCAAGTAAAGACGAAGAAGAGAATAAAGCGATATTAGCTAAGGTTAAGGCGGATAAAGAGCTTGAGGCGAGTAATGGTCATGATGGCTCATGGGTAGCTCACCCAGGGCTGGCTGATACTGTAATGAATGTATTTAATCAAGCATTTGGTAGTCATAAAAATCAGCTGCATGTTTTACGTGAAACGGATCCAGAAATTAGTGCTCAAGAGCTATTACAGCCTTGTGAAGGAGAAAGAACTGAAGAAGGCATGCGAGCGAATATTCGAGTGGCCGTTCAGTATATCGAAGCATGGATTTCAGGTAATGGTTGTGTCCCTATTTATGGGCTAATGGAAGATGCTGCAACAGCTGAGATTTCTCGTACTTCTATTTGGCAGTGGATACGTCATGGTAAATCGCTTTCAAATGGTGAAAAGGTTACTAAGGCACTTTTTGAAGAGATGCTAGATGAGGAACTGCAAGTGATTCAAAAAGAGCTTGGTGATCAACGCTTCCAGAATGGGCGTTTTCGTGAAGCCGCGGATTTAATGCGAAGGATCACTACACAAGATGAGTTAATTGAATTTTTAACCATTCCTGGTTATCAACTTATTGATTAATAGAACATAAAAACATCCGAATTACCCTACATTATAAGGAATATTAACATGACGATATCACGCGCAGAGCAGATAACCCAATTAGAAAATGAATGGAAAAAAGCACGTTGGAAAGGGATATCTCGTCCTTATAGCGCTGAAGAAGTGGTGAAGCTGCGTGGGTCAGTGAATCCTGAACATACTTTAGCGACTAAAGGTGCGCTGCGATTATGGGATCAACTGCATGGCAATTCTAAGAAAGGTTATGTGAATGCACTCGGTGCATTAACGGGTGGTCAAGCGTTGCAGCAAGCGAAAGCAGGTATTGAAGCGATCTATCTTTCAGGCTGGCAAGTTGCTGCTGATGCGAATACCGCATCAAGTATGTATCCTGATCAATCATTGTACCCTGTTGATTCTGTGCCATCAGTGGTGAAAAAGATTAATAATACTTTTCGTCGAGCAGATCAGATCCAGTGGGCGAATGGTATTGGTCCTGAAAACAAAGAGTATATCGATTTCTTTTTGCCCATTGTGGCTGATGCGGAAGCTGGGTTTGGCGGCGTACTCAATGCGTTCGAATTGATGAAAGGCATGATTGAGGCGGGTGCCGCCGCAGTACACTTTGAAGATCAATTAGCCGCAGTTAAAAAATGTGGTCATATGGGAGGGAAGGTACTGGTTCCTACACAAGAAGCGGTGCAAAAATTGGTTGCTGCACGTTTAGCTGCTGATGTTTCTGGGGTGCCTACGATCCTCATCGCGAGAACGGATGCGGACGCGGCAGATCTATTAACATCTGATTGTGACCCTTATGATGCGGACTTCATTACGGGCGAAAGAACTAATGAAGGTTTTTTCAGAACTAATGCGGGAATTGAGCAAGCAATCAGTCGTGGATTAGCATACGCTCCTTATGCTGATTTAGTATGGTGTGAAACATCGAAGCCTGATTTAGAAGCGGCTCGACAGTTTGCCGAAGCTATTCATGAACAATATCCAGGTAAATTATTGGCTTATAATTGCTCTCCTTCATTTAACTGGAAGAAAAACTTGGATGACGCAACAATTGCCCGTTTCCAAGATGAACTTTCGGCAATGGGGTATCGCTTCCAATTCATTACACTCGCGGGTATTCACAGTATGTGGTTTAACATGTTTGATTTGGCACACGCTTATGCTCAAGGCGAAGGAATGAAGCATTACGTTGAGAAAGTGCAAGAACGTGAGTTTGCTGCAATTAAGCAAGGCTATACTTTCTCTTCGCATCAGCAAGAAGTCGGGACAGGCTACTTCGATAAAGTCACGACAGTGATCCAAGGTGGAGCATCATCGGTTACGGCACTAACAGGCTCAACGGAAGAAGAGCAGTTCTAATTAAGCCAAGTATGCTTTTCTTTTGTTCATAGATATTTGTTTATTTTATTGGCACTTTCGAGTGCCATTTTTTATCGGGAGCCGCTATGACATTATCGATTGAGCAGATCATCTCACAAACTATCTTGCAGGGCTTCGATGCTCAATATGGTCGTTTCTTAGAAATTACTTTAGAGGCGCAAGAGCGATTTGAACGAGCAGATTGGCATGCAGTCCAAGATGCGATGAAACAAAGGATCAAGCTTTATGATCATCATGTAGGGCTGGTAGTTGCTCAACTGCAATTTATGGGATTAACTCAATCATTAACACCTGAAAAGATATCAAAAATCAAACATGTTTTTACCGAATTACTACCGGGCTATCCTCGTTTCGAAATTGCAGAAAGCTTTTTTAATTCAGTTTATTGCCGCTTATTTAAGCATCGTGAATTAACTCAGGAAAATCTATTTATTTTCACTTCGCAGCCTGCGCGTCGTTTCAGCGAATTACCGAGACGATTGACCAAGGAATACCATGTTAATACTTGTTTATCTGAGGTGCTGATAAGGATCCTGAGTGCGTTACCTTTACGGTTAAAATGGCACTGTTTATCTGATGATGTGCAATCTATTGTTGACGTATTAACGCAGCGATTTCCTAATATTACTCATGAAACTGTATCATTACATATTGTTGATGAGCTGTTTTATCGTAATAAAGCCGCTTGGTTAGTGGGAAAGTTAGTTATTAATAATGAGATCCATCCATTTTTATTGCCCATTCACCGTAATGTGCAGGGTGAGATTTACGTGGATGCTTGTTTAACGGGGTTTGATGAGGCGAGTATTGTTTTTGGTTTTGCTCGTTCTTACTTCATGGTTTATGCTCCATTTCCTGCTGCTTTAGTTTTTTGGCTACGGGATATTTTACCAAGTAAATCAATAGCTGAATTATATATGGCGATTGGTTGCCAAAAACATGGCAAGACCGAATACTATCGTGAATATCTGGCTTTTATTAATTTTTCTCGTGAACAATTTACCATTGCTCCAGGGGTAAAGGGCATGGTGATGTTAGTATTCACTTCCCCTTCGTTTGATCGTGTTTTTAAGTTAATTAAAGATAAATTTGCGCCACAAAAAGAAGTCACTCGGGAGCGTGTACAAGAGTGCTATCGCATAGTTAAGGAACATGATCGAGTCGGTCGTATGGCTGATACACAGGAGTTTGAAAACTTTATTATTGATAAGCGTTTTATCAGTGATGAATTAATGGAGGAATTATTAAAAGAAGCGCCTTCATTGATTGAAGATTTAGGTGACAAAATACTTATTCGTCATTTGTATATGGAACGAAAAATGACGCCACTGAATATTTATATGGATGATGCAAATGAAGTTCAGTTATGCCATGTCATTGATGAGTATGGTCAAGCAATAAAACAACTTGCTGCTGCGAATATTTTTCCTGGTGATATGTTGTTTAAAAACTTCGGGGTAACACGTCATGGTCGTGTGATCTTTTATGATTACGATGAGATTTGTTATATGAGCGAAGTTAATTTTCGACAAATTCCAGAACCTATGTATCCCGAGCAGGAGCTATCGAGCGAACCTTGGTATAGCGTGGGGGAAAATGATGTTTTCCCGGAGGAATTTCCTCAATTTCTATGTCAAGATCCTAAAATACGTAGTTATCTACAACAGAAGCATGCGGATCTGTTTACAGCGCAATATTGGCAAGGATTACAAGAAAGAATTCGAAACGGTCATATTGAAGATGTTTACGCATACCATGAAGAGCTGCGTTTTAATCATACTCAAGAAATGATAACCAGCACATAATGCGGGATGATTTATGGTTGAGACTGTTGGTGAAGCGGGATGGAACGGGGGTTCCCGCTTCATATTATTAGCAGAAAATCGAATCGCAATTATGCGAGTTTTGCACCGCTAACAGCTTGTTTTGCAAGTTCGGTGATACGTTGATAATCACCTGCTTCTAAAGCATCTTCAGGGACTAGCCACGAGCCGCCAATACATAGCACACTATTTAACGCTAAATAATCACGATAGTTTGCTGGGGAGATACCACCTGTAGGGCAGAATTTTACTTGTGGGAAGGGGCCTACTATGGCTTTTAGAGCTTTAACTCCACCATTAGCTTCTGCTGGAAAGAACTTAAATTCGGTTAGTCCGTAATTCATCCCTAACATTAATTCAGAGACAGTTGAAACGCCAGGGATCAATGGAATAGTGCCTTTGGTTGCTGCACTGAGTAACTCTTCAGTAAGGCCTGGGCTGATAGCGAACTGGGCTCCTGCTTCAGTGACAGCAGCAAGTTGTTGCGCATTGATAACCGTTCCTGCACCGACAATGGCTTCTGGCACTTCATTGGCAATCAGACGGATTGCTGCAACGGCACACTCTGTTCTTAATGTCACTTCAAGGACTTTCACGCCACCTTTTACTAAGGCTTTTGCGAGAGGAACAGCTTGCTCAAGTTTATGAATGACAATAACAGGAACGACAGGACCGGCATTGAGTACATCTACAGCAGCGAGTTTCCAATTATGCATAATATTTACCTAATTCATTGAAATAAATCAAAAGTTAATGCTACAAGCGCCTTCTTCGGCACCTGAAAAATTGCTTCTGAGAGCACCAAATAATTCACGCCCACAGCCTGAATGCTCAGAACTCAAATCAGGTTGATAGGCTTGGCGGCTAGTGAGTTCTTTTTCATCAACGAGTAGCGTTAATTCACCCGTTAAGCCGTTCACTCGGATCAGGTCACCATCTTGGACTTTGGCTAGCAGCCCATTATTATAAGCTTCAGGTGTGACATGGATCGCCGCGGGAACTTTGCCAGAAGCTCCGGATAATCGACCGTCGGTAACAAGTGCTACTTTATAGCCTCTATCCATTAATACACCCAATGGTGGCATGAGCTTATGTAGCTCTGGCATGCCATTAGCTGAAGGGCCTTGAAAGCGAATGACAATAACACAGTCTTTATCTAACGCTCCAGATTCAAAAATCGGTAAAATATCGTGCTGATTGTTAAATACAACAGCCGGTGCTTCGATCAGTTGATTATCTTCAGGTATGGCCGATGTTTTCATTACTGCTCTGCCTAAATTACCCGCTAAAACCTTAGTGCCTCCATGCCGAGAGAAAGGCTGATTAATATCGGCGATCACATGTTGGTCAAATGAATTTTTGGCCCCCTCGCGCCATTCTAAAAGGCCATTATTTAGCCATGGTTCCATGGTATAGCGCGTGAGGCCATTACCAGCAACAGTATGTACGTCTTCATGTAATAAACCTTTAGATAATAGCTGGCGGATCAGTAGCGCAACACCACCTGCGGCTTGGAATTGGTTTATATCGGCTTGCCCATTTGGATAGATACGGCAAATTAGTGGAATAATGGCTGATAGCTCTGAAAAATCATCCCAATTAATGATAATGCCTGCTGCCCGCGCAATAGAAACAAGGTGCATGGTTAGGTTTGTTGAGCCACCTGTGGCGAGTAATGCAATAATTCCATTTACTATCACTTTCTCGTCGACAAGCTTCCCAATAGGCAAATAATTACCTGACTGCTCTGTTAAACGAGTGATTTGGCGGGCCGCTGCATCAGTTAATGCATCACGCAAAGGAGAATCGGGTTGTATGAAGGAAGCGCCGGGTAAATGAAGCCCCATGACTTCCATCACCATTTGATTCGAATTTGCGGTACCATAGAAGGTACAAGTACCAATACCATGGTAAGAGGCGGCTTCTGCTTCTAATAATGCATTTCGATCAACTTTTCCTTCGACGTAGAGCTGGCGAATACGGACTTTTTCTTTATTAGGTAACCCTGTTGCCATTGGGCCTGCGGGAACAAAAATAGCAGGAAGATGACCAAAGGAAAGGGCTCCCATCAGGAGGCCAGGAACAATTTTATCGCAAATACCAAGGTATAAAGCGCCGTCAAACATATTGTGTGATAACCCGATCGCTGTAGACATTGCAATGACATCACGACTGAGTAAAGAGAGCTCCATGCCATCTTGCCCTTGGGTAACGCCATCGCACATGGCTGGGACTCCTGCTGCCACTTGGCCAATTGCACCTGCTGCAAGTAGTGCTTGTTTTAAGCGCTCGGGGTAATTGTCATAAGGACGGTGTGCTGACAGCATATCATTATAAGAGTTAATAATTGCGATATCAGAGCGTGTCATGCTTTTAAGGATCTTTTTGTCTTCAGGTTGGCAAGCTGCAAATCCATGAGCAAGATTACCGCAGGCTAGCTCGGCCCGATGCACAGTACTGCTTCGAGCTTGTTCAATTTTGTTAAGATAGTGTATTCGTGTATTTTTTGAGCGTTCAATAATTCGCTCCGTAATACGCATGATTTCAGGATGAACGGCAAGAGTAGATTTCTCTATCGGACTAGAATTGCTCATGATTGCTGACCTCATTATAGCGATTTTTGGCGACTAACTTGGGTTCTATCGGGCATATCGCGTAAAAATCTTTTCGTCATTCACGTTATGTTACCGGTAACATTGTTTATTGAAATAGCGGTAGTTGCAATGGTTGATAGATAAATTTCGAACTATCTGTGATCTGAATCAAAATTATTCAGGGGAAGACTATAAACAAGGGGCTTGTTTGCTGTGACGAGTTATTATCTTGAATAAATTGTGTTATCTATCTGTTGTTAGAAGTCAATAATACAATAGTGATCGAGTAGGTAGATATCACTATCAATTTTAATGGGAATTTCATGTTAAAACGATTAATGGCAGTGGCTTTATTGTTTATTTCATCAATGAGTTGTGCTGTATCGGTAGTGTTGGAACCGGGGTCACTTTTTATTCTGAATAATATTCAGCGGGATACAGTAGGGTTAACCCCCGAGCTGCGAGTCAAAGTGATAACAGAAAAGTTGCTCGGTACACCGTATAACAACCATACATTAAATTCTCAAGCTACAGCAGAAGAGAAGTTAGTTGTGAATTTAAAATCAATGGATTGTATGACTTTTATTGAATATACAGAGGCTTTCAAACGTTCTGATGACTATGATGATTTTATTCAGAACCTAGAAAAAATCCGTTATTCAGAAAATGGTATTTCATATGTGACCCGCCGGCATTTCTTTACTGATTGGCTACAGCAAGCAGATAGTTCTATCTCTGACGTTACACAACAGATTAGCTCGAACTCAATTCTAGTAAATAAAACACTTAATCGAAAAAATAATGGTCAATTACTCATACAAGATCTGCCTATAACGAATCGATTAATTAGATATATTCCAACTGAACATATTGATAATTCTGTTTTAGGGGCGATAAAAACTGGTGATTATATTGGTGTTTATTCGAGCAAACCTGAATTAGATGTGAGTCATGTAGGAATTGCTATTCGCCAAGGTGAGAAGGTTTATTTTAGAAATGCATCTTCAATAAAGCGAGTTTTAAAAGTGAGTGATGTAGATTTAAAGCAATACTTACAAGGAAAAACAGGGATAGTCGTACTGAGATCACAATTTGGTCAATGAGACTAAACGATGATAATTGTTTAATTCTAACATTACATATTATTTAAGTTGCCGTTTATATTGGTATTTTGACTTTTTCGCTGTCCTAAGTATGATCTGTATCATATTATTGATACCAGTACTCTTCTCATGAAAAATAAATATATTGTTTTAAGTGTCTAACTATTTCTATAACGATTTAAAATGTAAGTTATTATGAATGTGTTAAGTGAAAATAATTAATTATAAAAATAGTTATTTTATTTAATAAAATAAAAAGTTATTTAAAAGCAATGAATTACTATTAATCAATTAAAAATTAATAATTATATTATCCTCTTGATAAGTTTAAGCTATCGATTTTTAACCATTTAATTGTCGTTAACTATTTCTAATAGAAATTTGACGTTCTATAATAGAACATATAAAAAAATAATATTTATTTCCTGTTCTAGGGGAGGGATATGGCTATCACAAAAAGGAAAAACGTATATGCCTTATTAGGGCATCATTTACGTAAAGCAAGAATGCAAAAAGGGTTATCTGGTAATGAATTAGCAGATATTATTAATTTAAGTCAACAACAGATATCTCGCTATGAACGAGGTATTAATAAACTAAGTTTAGATAAGCTTATAGAAATTGTTGTTTTTTTAGATATTGATGTAGGAGATATCGTTAAAGTTATTCTAACAGAGGTTGAGCATGAAAAACGAATCGCCTATTCAGTAATAAAATAAGGAGTTTTACCTATTTCATATAATTTATATCTTAAATACATATGGGTAACTGATATGGATTTATTAGTTACCCTCAAAAATAATAAGAAACTTTAATAATATCAATAGAATTTTTTATTTATTTTTATGCGTAATTGGTGTGTTTTCAATAATATATTTTTATATTAATTCTAGGTGGTTTATCTTTTAATGCACTTTTTACTATGAGGTATTATTTTTTATCACCAAGAGGAATCTAAAAATATCGAATAATGGATAAATAAGAAGCCTCGCCTTTCTAACCTGTCTAAAGTCTGCAAACCTTTTCTGGTGATTTTTACAACTAAAAGGATTAAATAAAAGTCTAAAAAATGGATTTTTGTATTTATTAATTGGGCTTATTATTATTAACTTGGTTAAGTATTATCGTGTGAATGTTGCCCTACCAATTCGATTAAAGAGTGTCTCACTCATGTGATGCTACGCTGAGAAGTTTTGCCTCATTCTCTAGGTGGGGGGACTTGCCGTCTTACCTAAATGGTTCCAGTATGAATAAAAATTCATCTTCAGAGGCATTGTGAGTAAAAACAGATAGGAAATGATGGGGTAAAGCTAATTTAAATGTTATGAAAAAATAAGATTGATATTGAATTATTAACTACATTTATTGATAAATTTAATATTTTTTAGATTAACTCACATTTTAAATGCCATTTCGTTGGGGTTTTGTGTATTTTTTGTAATCAAATAAAGAGGTACAATAGAAAATATATGGGTTAAGTACAGCATAAAAGGATTTTGAATGATACGTAATTTATTGCTTTTATTAGTATTTATAATAACGGGTTGCTCAACACTCTCTTCTCGAACTGGCTACTATGTTGATACCAGTCATCCATCACAAAATAGTAACCAAAGAATACAATATGTGATAATACATTATACGGTTTCTGACGATGAGTACTCCCTCCACTTGCTAACTAAAGGCAAAGTCAGCTCACACTATTTAATCCCGAGTCAGCCTACACAGGCACATAACCTCCCCGTAATATTGCAACTTGTGCCCGAAGCATTGAGAGCATGGCATGCAGGGGATAGCCGTTGGCGATACCATAGTAGTTTAAATGATAGTTCAATTGGTATTGAAATAGTGAATGCCGGATTTAAGGTGGATCAGAATGGTAACAGGGTATGGGCACCATTTAATCCATCGCAGATTTCTGCATTAATTCCTCTAGTTAAAGATATTATGCAGCGTTATAACATTCCGCCTGAAAATATTATTGGTCATAGTGACATTGCGCCATTACGTAAAGAAGATCCGGGTAGGGCTTTCCCTTGGGAGGCATTGTCAAAACAAGGTATTGGTGCTTGGCCTGATGCAAAAACGGTTGCGAACTATTTATCTAATCGGTCAGTGAATGAGCCAAGTAATATTTTATTATTACAAAAGGCACTTAGGTTTTATGGTTATGCAGATATTCCTCTGTCAGGTGAATTAGATACCGCGACACAAAAAACGATCAGCGCGTTTCAAATGCATTTTCGACCACGTAATATTGATGGATTGGCGGACGCAGAAACAGAGGCGATTGCTTTAGCATTGATTGAAAAGTATCGTGATATGCCTAAATTTTTATCGTTAAATCAGCTTGAATATCTACAAGGTTCACAAGAAGGGGATTGATGATATTAAGCATTTAGGTATGTGACATGTCACATACCTTTGACTTTCAGCTGCGTACTCAGATCTCAATTAACGGATCGCTCCATATTCACGGCTGATCTCTTTAGCGGCTTTGATCACCATTGCCCCAAGCTCTGTCACACGATCATCTGTGATGCGAGATAATGGGCCTGAAATAGAAATAGCTGCAAATGCTTCTTTATGTTCATCATAAATGCATGCTCCGATACATCTCAGGCCCAGTGCATGCTCTTCATCATCATAGGAAAAGCCTTGTTTTTTTGCTTGTTGTAAATTTTCTTTTAATGCTGATGGCGTAGTTAGAGTATAAGGCGTGTAGGCATGAAGCCCTTTCTTACTAAGTAATGGGATCAGTTGATCTTCTGGTAAGGTAGCGATAAATGCTTTACCTGCTCCTGAAGCATGTAATGGCAATTTACCACCGATAGGCGCTGACATACGCATTAACGCATTACATTGCACTTGGTCAACAATCACTGCATCGAATTCAGTATGATCCAAGATAGCTAGATTGACTGTCTCTCCAGATTCATCCATTAAACGGCGCAAAATAGGGTGAACTAATGCAAGTAAATTACGGCTTTCAAGAAAGCTACTACCAATGATAAATGCGTTAGATGCGATTACCCATAGCCCCAGATCACCAGTTTGGCGCACAAACCCATGCTGTTCTAAGGTCATCAGTAGGCGATGGGTGGTTGAGTTGGGTAAGCCTGCTTGCAGCGCAAGATCAGTAAGAGCAATACCGCCTGTTGATTCAGAAATATATTCCAAAAGTGTTAGTCCACGACTTAATGACTGGACTTGACCTGCTGCTGGCGCGCCACTTGCGGGTCCTTTTGCCTTCTTTATTTTTTTACTAATTGATGAAGTCGCCATTAAGTCTCTCCTGACTGGAATTAATTTTTGTTTCTATTATGGATGATCTCACCCCAAAATACTCATCGGATCAGTGAAAAATTAGATCTGAGACAACCTGAAAAACTCTCATCATAGGCTCGAATTTTCGACGCGAAAACTATGATAGGATGATGATGGCGGTAATTTAACTTATGACTATACTCGTCATACTTCAAGTTACAGGGGTGTTGATTACGCTCAGCTAGCCGAGTCACATAGTTTATCTATGCTCCCCGTCTATCTTTGCCTGTCGCCTACCTGCAACTTGAATTATTTTGAGTATATGGTGGTTGTTTTTTAGGAGGCGGTGCAAGTGTCGTATAAAATCAGTCAATTAGAAAAAGAATTAAAAAATAGGATCTTAGTACTGGATGGCGCAATGGGAACCATGATCCAACGCCATAAGCTCACTGAACAACAATTTCGTGGAGAACGATTTGCCGACTGGCCAAGTGATCTCAAAGGGAATAACGATTTACTTGTTTTAACGCAACCTGAAATTATTCGTGACATCCATGACCAATATTTTGCAGCAGGCGCTGATATTGTTGAGACCAATACGTTTAACTCAACCACCATTGCGATGGCAGACTACAAAATGGAATCGTTGTCCGCTGAGATAAATGAAGCGGCAGCACGAATTGCCCGTGAATGTGCAGATAAATGGACATTAAAAACACCTGAAAAGCCACGTTATGTGGCGGGCGTTTTAGGCCCGACTAACCGAACGGCTTCGATCTCCCCTGATGTGAATGATCCTGCTTATCGTAATGTGAGTTTTGATCAACTTGTTGAAGCTTATCGTGAATCAACCCGTGCTTTGGTGAAAGGCGGTGTTGATCTGATCATGATTGAAACTATTTTCGATACCTTAAATGCCAAAGCAGCTATTTTTGCGGTTGAAACTGAATTTGAATCATTGGGCATTAAATTACCTGTCATGATATCAGGCACGATCACAGATGCTTCAGGGCGAACCCTCTCGGGGCAAACTACAGAAGCCTTCTATAATTCGCTTCGTCATGCGAAACCGATTTCATTTGGGTTAAACTGCGCATTAGGCCCAGACGAGTTACGGCAATATGTCTCAGAGTTATCTCGCATTGCTGAATGCTATGTAAGCGCACACCCTAATGCAGGCCTGCCGAATGCTTTTGGTGAATATGATCTTGATGCACAAAATATGGCCGAGCAAATTAATGAATGGGCGAAAGCGGGATTTTTAAATATTGTCGGTGGTTGTTGTGGGACGACACCTTTGCATATCCAAAAAATGGCCGAAGCGGTACAAGGGATTGCTCCGCGTGTTTTACCGACACTTCCTGTTGAATGCCGCTTGTCAGGCTTAGAACCTCTTAATATTGGCGAAAAATCCCTGTTTGTTAACGTTGGTGAACGGACGAACGTAACAGGTTCTGCAAAGTTTAAGCGTTTAATTAAAGAAGGTAATTACCAAGAAGCATTAGATGTTGCGCGTCAACAAGTTGAAAATGGCGCACAAATTATTGATATCAATATGGATGAAGGGATGCTGGATTCAGAAGCTGCTATGGTGCGGTTTTTGAATTTGATTGCAGGGGAGCCTGATATTGCCCGTGTTCCTATTATGATAGATTCATCCAAGTGGGATGTGATTGAAAAAGGGCTCAAGTGCATTCAAGGTAAAGGGATCGTTAACTCTATTTCAATGAAAGAAGGCGAAGCGGCTTTTATTGAGCATGCCAAGTTGGTGCGTAAGTATGGTGCGGCTGTGGTTATCATGGCGTTTGATGAGGTCGGTCAAGCAGATACGCGTGAACGCAAAATTGAAATATGTCGTCGTGCTTATCAGGTGTTAACCGAAACGGTTGGCTTCCCTCCAGAAGATATTATCTTTGACCCCAATATTTTTGCTGTAGCGACTGGGATTGAAGAACACAATAACTACGCTGTCGATTTTATTGAAGTTTGTCAGGACATAAAACAACAGCTCCCTCACGCGATGATTTCAGGTGGTGTTTCGAACGTCTCGTTCTCATTCAGAGGCAATGATCCTGTTCGTGAGGCGATCCATGCCGTATTCCTCTACTATGCGATCCGTAACGGAATGGATATGGGGATCGTAAATGCAGGGCAATTAGCGATCTATGATGATCTCCCTATAGAACTGAAAGAGGCGGTAGAGGATGTGATCTTAAACCGTCGAGAGGACAGTACAGAGCGGTTATTAGAGTTAGCCGAAAAATACCGTGCAACGAGTAGTGGTGAGCAGCAAATTCAACAAGCAGAGTGGCGTTCATGGGACGTTGAAAAACGTCTGGAATATGCCTTAGTGAAAGGGATCACCGAATTTATTGTCCAAGACACAGAAGAAGCCCGACAGCGTGCAGCGAGCCCAATAGAAGTTATTGAAGGGCCACTAATGAATGGTATGAACGTTGTGGGGGATTTATTTGGCGAAGGTAAAATGTTCTTACCTCAAGTAGTCAAATCTGCACGAGTGATGAAACAGGCCGTAGCTTACTTAGAACCTTATATTCAAGAACTTAAGCAGGCGGGTAGCAGTGCAGGTAAAATATTATTAGCGACGGTCAAAGGCGACGTTCATGATATTGGTAAAAATATCGTGGGTGTTGTTTTACAGTGCAATAATTATGAAATTATTGATTTAGGCGTCATGGTGCCTTGTGAAACTATCTTGAAAACAGCACGTGAGCAGAATGTCGATATTATTGGCTTATCAGGCTTGATCACGCCATCACTGGATGAAATGGTGCATGTTGCGAAAGAAATGGAGCGACAAGGTTTTACCATCCCTCTGATGATTGGCGGAGCGACGACATCAAAAGCGCACACGGCAGTCAAAATAGAGCCAAACTATAATCATTCGGTGACTTATGTACAGAATGCATCCCGCACGGTAGGGGTGGTCTCAGCGCTACTTTCCGCAACACAAAAAGAAGAGTTTGTTGCACGAACACGCCGTGAATATGAAGTGGTTCGTGAACAACATGGGCGTAAAAAACCCAAAACACCGCCAGTATCATTAGAAGCTGCTCGCGCAAATGCAGTGAAGATTGATTGGCAAAATTACCAGCCACCAGTACCGCGTTTTTTAGGTGTCAAAGAAGTACAAGCATCAATTGAAACATTGCGTCATTATATTGATTGGACACCATTTTTTATGACATGGTCTTTGGCGGGCAAGTACCCACGTATCTTAGAGGATGAAGTGGTGGGGGAAGAAGCACGTAAATTACTGTGTGACGCTAATGCTATGTTAGATCAGCTTTCTGCAAGCCAATCTTTGGTACCGCGAGGAATTTTTGGGTTGTTCCCTGCCAACCGTGTGGGGGATGACGTTGAAATATATACTTCACCTGCGCGTGATAACGTTAATTGTATTGCTCTCAATTTACGTCAACAGACAGAGAAAAAAGAGTTTCCGAATTATTGCTTATCTGACTTTGTGGCACCAAAAGACAGTGGTAAGGCAGATTATATTGGTGCATTTGCGGTCACCGGTGGTTTAGAAGAAGACGCCTTAGCTGACCAATATGAACAACAACATGATGACTATAACAAGATCATGTTAAAGGCATTGGCGGACCGATTAGCCGAAGCATTTGCGGAGTACTTACATCAGCAGGTAAGAAAAGAACATTGGGGCTATGCACCTGATGAAGATTTACCTAATGAAGAACTGATCCGTGAAAAATACCAAGGTATTCGCCCTGCACCAGGTTATCCTGCGTGCCCTGAGCACACCGAAAAAGCCAAAATTTGGCAGTTACTTGATGTTGAAAAGCAAATTGGTATGCAGTTGACTAGCTCTTATGCTATGTGGCCGGGCGCTTCTGTTTCAGGTTGGTATTTTAGTCACCCTGAAAGCAAATATTTTGCGGTTGCTCAGGTACAACGTGATCAAATAGAAGATTATGCACAGCGCAAAGGCATGTCGAACACAGAATTGGAGCGTTGGTTAGCACCTAATTTGGGTTATGATCCAGAGGATTGATTTTTCATCTGTTCGGCACCATCTTATAACAATAGGAAATTTAAAGAGACTGTGAACAATGAGCTATGAATTTATTATTGAAGATACTCTGCCGGCGACGGCAGTTTATCCCTACAAGATCCAAAACAGCGCTGCACCTGAAACTTTTTTCATGAGTGAAGATTTCGTCAGTGCCATGATGAGCATTTTGCAAATCATGGATAAATTGGATACGGATGATATGCTCGATGATCATTGTTTTAACAAGATTTGGTTGCGCAGTGAACTCACGCCAGCACGTGCTGAAGAGATCTATCTTTACTTAGAAAACCCACAATCTATTGATCTTATTCCTTCTAAAGAAGAGATCGATGCCTTCCATCAAGCACAACGTGATGAAGATAAACTGTTGGCGAAGGAAAGCCCGAAAGAAGGCATGATACCTGTACATAAATTTGCGACTAACGATGGCTGGTTAGTGACAGTGAAAGAATGCGGTTGGATAGCTGAAATTTTTTCACCTGAGCTGGTTGGAGAGAACCAATTTGTCGTATCGCAAATTGCTGACTTGTGTAAAGTTAGCCATGAAACTTTAGAAGCGATGCTAGTAGAGTGGGGGAAATTTAACCTATTCGCGAGTAAGCATGGTGGCTATCGAGTGAATTAGGGAACATTTATCTGGGGAATTATTTCCCCAGATAATATTGCTATTCTATATTTTATGTCTTAATCACTTATCCTTTTTCATAAGGAATGTTATGTTATATGCATAATGCCGGTGAATGGACTGAACTGATGAATTTACGATCTTTAATGCTGTTGCTTTGTTTAGGTAACGCAGCTTTTGCGCAAGCAGACACAACAGAGATGCTCTCTGTAAAAGAAAAGCAACAGTCGCCAGCCTCCCTTACCGCACCGCAAAATAATCTTCCAGAAGAATTCATTAATAGACTAAAAGAAGCTGAATCAGGCGATGTTGATGCTATGCTCGATATCGGGCTAGTGTATATGGATGGTACTGATTACCTTCCTGTAGACTCAACAAAAGCATTTACTTGGTTTAAAAAGGCATCTGATATTGGTAACACCGATGGTGATTATTATTTAGGTCTGTTAGCGCAAAATCAGCAGAAATATGAAGAAGCTGCGCGTTGGTACCGTCAAGGTGCAGAACAAGGCGATGCGTATTGCCAATACGGGTTAGGCTTTTTATACGAGCGCGGTTTAGGTGTTAAGCAAGACTATAAGCAAGCAAAGGCATGGTACTCTGAAGCGGCTGAACAAGGACAATCCTACGGGCAATTTGCATTGGGTATGTTTTACCATGATGGGCTTGGCGGTGATGTCGATTATAAAAAAGCGAGAGAGTGGTATGAAGAAAGTGCCCAACAAGGTGTTGCTTCGGCGGTAAATAATTTAGCGGTATTGTATGAAAATGGCGAAGGTGTAGAACAAGATGAAGAAAGGGCCATTAATCTGTATCGCCAAGCTGCCAATATGGGCTCCGCCACTGCGCAAAATAATATGGGGGACTTTTATTATGAAGGCCACCGTTTAATTGAAAAAAACGACTATCAAGCCATTTATTGGTACAAACGAGCGGCTCTGCAAGGTAATTCAGATGCGCAGTTTGCCATGGGTAGGGGTTATGAAAAAGGGAACGGAATAGGTAAGGATTTGGTCAGCGCTTTTGATTGGTATCGACAAGGCGCTGATAATGGCTCAGCACCTGCCGCCATGAAGGTTGCTGAGTTTTATGAGCAAGGACTCGGTGGCGTTAAAGCCGATCATAATAAAGCCATCGAATGGTATATGAGTATGGCAGACGATGGTATTCCTGAAGCACAAATAAAATTGGCCGAGCTCTATCTTGCAGGCCAATTATCGGATGTTGACAGCCAAAAAGTGGTGAGCTGGTTACTTGCCTCTGAAAAGAGTGATGTGCAATCTAAAAACCAACTGGCTCTGTTTTATTTAACGGGGACTGGAGTGCAACAAAACGAGCAGAAAGCCCGTGAATTGCTACAGCAATCGGCATTTAAAGATGTGAGTGATGCACAAAATAACCTTGCGGTGATGTATGCAACAGGACTTGGCGGTGAGAAAAATATTTTCCGTGCCATGATGTGGTTCGAGCGTGCAGCAAAAGCGGGTAATAGTGCCGCAATCGCCAATTTGAAGTTACTGCAAGAGCATCAAGGTGTGACAGCATCAATGCTGAAATATACCGATAATGTGCAAAAATTAATAAAAAAATAGTCAAAAATGGCGGCTTATCATGCTAGCCGCCTTATTATCTTCAATCACTCAAATAAATTAGAATGGAGAGTGCGTACAATTTCTTCTGCATCGGCACCGGGTACTAATAAGCAGATATTATGGCTACTTGCGCCATAGCTGATCATTCGAATATTAAATGATTCCAATGCGCCGAAAATTTGTTTTCCTAAGCCATTCACTTGCGACAGTTCATTACCAATAATGGCCACGAGAGCCAGATCTTCTTCGACTTCCACACGACATAATGCAGAAAGTTCCGTCATCAGTGAATTGGTCAATAGGCTACCATTGGTGCCTGTAGAGCCCGTTGTATCCAATGTTAGAGCAACACTCACTTCGGAAGTGGTGATCAGATCAACAGAAATATTATGGCGTAATAATATGGTAAATATTTCAGCCAAAAAGCCGCGTGCATGGAGCATTTTTAGGCTATGCAAGGTCAGTAAGGTTTGTTTACGACGTAATGCGAGTGCTCTAAATTGTGGGGCGTTGACTGTTTTATCGCAAACGAGTGTGCCACCAGCCTCTGGATCTTTACTTGAACCGACAAATACAGGGATGCCTGCGCGTACAGCGGGTAATAATGTCGCTGGGTGAAGAATTTTAGCGCCAAATGTAGCCATTTCAGCGGCTTCATCAAAAGCAATTTCATCGATACGTTGAGCTGCGGGAACCACACGTGGGTCGGTGGTGTAGATACCCGGTACATCGGTCCAAATATCAACACGAGATAAATTGAGCACTTCTGCCAGTAATGCAGCGGTATAGTCACTGCCTCCACGGCCTAACGTGGTGGTACGACCTTTGCTGTCCTGACCAATAAAGCCTTGAGTGATCACTAAACTATCTTGCAAACGTGGCAATAATTGTAGCTGTGCCGCTTCCTTCAATTGCAGTAAATCAGGTTCGGCTTTGCCAAAACTACCATCGGTTTTCATGACTTTACGAACGTCAAACCACTGTGAGTTTGCACCACGCTGGCGGAGGACTTCAACAAACAGTAAGGTTGACATGAGCTCGCCGTGGCTGACCATTTCATCGGTGAGAGCATCAGATGTGGCAAGTGATGCTGAATCCGCTAAATGTGCGATATTTTCTAATAAACGATCAATTTCTTCGCGTATGACATCGGCATACTGTAACTTATCAATAATAGCATATTGAATATCTTGTACTTTTTGCAGTAGTTGATTACGTTTATCTGTATCACAGCCTTCGGCAAGTTCAATTAACAAATTGGTGATCCCCGCTGAAGCGGAAAGTACCACTACGCGAACATGGCTGTTAGATAAAACGACGTCAGCGCTTTTATTCATTGCATCAAAATTGGCCACACTGGTGCCACCAAATTTAGCGATAATGAATGGACTATTTTCTGACGAAGACGCTACTGCATTCATGATATCAATCCCTTTAGGCAAACTATTTTGCATATAGAAATATCGGGTTAGAGCAATGGCGTCAATGAAGAATCGATGTTAATCAGTAATTTTAATGATGAGCCATTTATTATCGTTTTTCCCGATATACTCGTTATACTTCAAGTCGCAGCGTTGTTGACTACGCTACGCTCACCGAGTCACATAGTTTATCTATGCTCCCCGTCTATCTTCGCCTGTCGCCTAGCTGCACCATGAATTATTTAGAGTAGAGTCGTAATAAGCTCTGGAAAAATTACAAAAAATTGACCAATATCTTAACTATCACAGGAAACTGATAGGTCGTGATGCCTCGAAGAGTTACAATTTATATTTATTACAAATATTTTGGAGAGTGTTATCCATGAAAAGTATTAATCCAAGCCAAACGGCAGCATGGCGGGCGCTAGAACAACATTTTGCGCAAATGAAAGATACCCATATGCGTGACCTGTTTAAGCAAGACAATAATCGCTTTACCAAATTTTCTGCCACATTTGATGGGCAAATTTTGGTGGACTACTCCAAAAACCGAATTACTGAAGAAACGCTGAATAAATTATTAGCATTGGCTCAGGAAACTGAACTGAAAAGTGCTATCGACAGCATGTTCAGCGGCGAAAAAATTAACCGCACAGAAGATCGCGCTGTTTTACATATTGCATTACGTAATCGTGACAACACACCGATTTATGTCGACGGCAAAGATGTGATGCCAGATGTCAACGCTGTGCTAGAAAAAATGCACAAATTTAGTGAGCGCATTATTAGCGGTGAATGGAAAGGTTATACAGGTAAAGCTATCACGGATGTGGTGAATATTGGCATTGGTGGCTCTGATTTGGGACCATTCATGGTTACAGAAGCATTGCGCCCTTATAAAAACCATTTGAATATGCATTTCGTTTCCAACGTTGATGGAACGCAAATAGCTGAAACGCTCAAACCGCTTAACCCTGAAACAACGTTGTTTTTAATTGCATCAAAAACCTTTACCACTCAAGAAACTATGACTAACGCGCACTCAGCTCGTGATTGGTTATTGGCAGTGGCAAAAGACGAACAGCACATTGCAAAACATTTTGTTGCGCTGTCGACAAACAGTGAACAAGTTGCGAAATTTGGTATTGATACCGCAAATATGTTCGAGTTTTGGGACTGGGTTGGTGGTCGTTATTCATTGTGGTCGGCGATTGGTTTATCCATCATTCTTTCAGTCGGTTATGACAATTTTGTGCAGCTGCTTGAAGGTGCCCATGCAATGGATAAGCACTTCACACAAACGGCTTTTGAAAATAACATTCCTGTATTGCTAGGTTTGATTGGCATTTGGTACAACAACTTTTTTGAATCGGAAACTGAAGCGATTCTGCCATATGATCAATATATGCATCGTTTTGCGGCTTATTTCCAACAAGGGAATATGGAATCAAACGGTAAATATATCGATCGTAATGGTCATAAAGTGCCTTATCAAACAGGGCCGATTATTTGGGGAGAGCCGGGCACGAATGGCCAGCATGCTTTCTATCAATTAATTCATCAGGGAACAAAAATGATCCCTTGTGATTTTATTGCACCAGCAGTAACGCATAACCCGTTAGGTGATCATCACGACAAGCTATTATCGAATTTCTTTGCGCAAACAGAAGCGTTAGCATTCGGTAAGACTCGTGAAGTGGTTGACGCAGAATTTGCAGCACAGGGGAAAAACCCAGCAGATATGGAGTATGTGGCACCATATAAAGTATTTGAAGGCAACCGCCCAACTAACTCAATCTTACTTAAAGAGATCACACCTTATTCTTTAGGTGCATTGATTGCGATGTATGAGCATAAAATCTTCACTCAAGGCGCGATCCTGAACATCTTCACGTTTGATCAGTGGGGTGTTGAGCTAGGTAAACAGCTTGCTAGCCGTATTTTACCTGAATTAGAAAGTCGTGATGAGGTGAATAGTCATGACAGCTCAACAAATGGATTGATTAATTGTTATAAAACATGGCGTTAACCTAGTTTGTTATTCATGACAGCCTACCAATAGGGTAGGCTGAAGTTGCTGACGAAGCGGGATAAAAGCGCGGTTTTTCCCGCTTCGTGTTATCAGCCAAAAATCAATAAATTGATTTTCCTCGTTTATTTCAAAAGCCTTAACGACTACCAATACACCAATGCAGTAGGCTGTAGTTTATTAATCATTTCAATATTAATGATTTTTGTATTATCGCTAACCTATTAGTAATTAAAAATTTTATTACGGTTAGTTTTCAAATTGTGTTGAATTTATGACTTTTTAACTAAATTGTTAGTTATCTTTAACCTTGCAGCAAAACAACGTGATATCCTTTATAGTTAAGAACCAATATGATGCAATACCACACTATATGGTGGTGGAATTATAAGTAATGGATGAAACGCTTTTTGCCCCTCGCCCTATAACTTGGTTATCTGAGACTGATGACCTTGTTCCTGATAATATTTTAAGTTGGTTGTATGAGCAGGGGTCAATGACGAAACGCCTAGAGCAGCACTGCCAGCGGGTTACTGTCATACCTTATACACAACGCTACGTAACTTTGGACGCTTTGAGTGAAGAAGAGGCGCTGAGTTTACCTGTCAGTGAATATTATTGGTTACGTGAAGTGATTATGTACGGTGATAATATTCCATGGTTATTGGGAAGGACGCTAATTCCGCAAGAAACACTCACAGGCGAAGACCAACAGCTAGTTGATATCGGCGCGATACCATTAGGGCGTTATCTGTTCAGTCATGATAATCTGAGCCGTGATTATATCCAGATAGGGTTGCAAAATTCGCGATGGATCCGTCGCTCCCTATTAAGGTTATCTGAAAAACCATTATTATTAACAGAACTATTTTTACCTGAATCACCTGCTTATAAAATATAGAAAATAAAAGGAGCACGACAGTGGAGGGAAGTATGGCGCTAACTAAATGGCATGCCTACAGCCGTTTGATGCGAATTGATAGGCCTATTGGCTCATTGTTGTTGTTATGGCCAACCTATTGGGCACTATGGATTGCAGCTCAAAGTATCCCCAGTTTGCACATCCTGATTGTGTTTACTGCTGGCGTGTTTTTGATGCGCGCCGCAGGGTGTGTGATAAATGATTTTGCTGATCGCCATTTTGATGGGCATGTTGAGCGAACAAAACATCGACCGTTGCCAAGTGGCGATGTTACCGAAAAAGAAGCAAAAATATTGTTTGCCGCTCTCGTAGGGCTTTCGTTTTTGCTTGTTCTGACACTGAACGCAATGACTATCTGGCTATCAATTGCAGGGCTGGCACTCGCATGGATTTATCCATTTGTTAAACGTGTCAGTAATTTACCTCAAGTGGTTTTAGGTGCTGCTTTTGGGTGGTCGATCCCCATGGGGTTTTCGGCCGTCAGTGAGTCCTTACCCTTTGTTTGTTGGTTACTGTTTTTAGTTAATATCTTGTGGTCAGTGATTTATGACACACAGTATGCGATGGTTGATCGTGATGACGATTTAAAAATAGGTGTGAAATCAACAGCGATTTTATTTGGTCAGTATGACAAATTGATTATTGGGGTTTTACAAGTCGTGATGGTTGGTTTGCTGGTAGCGATTGGTTTACTTGCCCAATTAGGTATCACTTATTATGTTTGTTTGTTACTCGCTGCATTATTGTTTGTTTATCAGCAAAAATTAATGGTCAATAGAGAACGCGCGCCTTGTTTTAAAGCCTTTATGAATAATAATTATGTTGGTTTTATATTATTTATCGGGATTTTTTTAAGTTATTGGTAAGCAATCTGACCTCACGTTTAAAAACGTGAGGTTTGTCATTTTTTGTGACAGGGTGTACAAATTACCTCTGTTCCTTCACGGTTCTGACCATATTTTACTCTACTCATCAATGCATGCTCTTAAAAGGAGATTATGGCATTGATTTCATCATAAAAGTGGATACTCCTCCTTCTATAATTAGCCCCGTTATTTGAGTTATTAAACGCATAAAAAGATTAATCACTCTCTTATCATTCAGTTTATGAATATTCTCTGCCGCTGGTGTTGCTTATGATTAAAAAGCACCACAATGGGATAGTTCTGTTATCGGTAATACTGATTATGGGTTAGAGACGATGACTTGAATTTTCCGTTTCTGGTCAGTTCCTTTTATCGTGTACTCTGATGTGGTTGCATTCATGATGTTCGTGTATCTGCCAGAACTCACTGCATCTTCAATCTGCCACTGATAAACCAGACTATTATCACAGGTCGCGTAACAAACGGTATTGGCTTTTAGCTTCTCGCCAACTAAAGGTTGTGTCCCTGAGATGCCTGAGATACTCACTGATTTGGCGATATTGCCTTCTATTGTGGTAATGCCTTTACCTCCCGATATCGCGTTATTTTTGATATCTCTGTAGGTTGTTGCCGGTACAGACACGCTCTTTGACGGCTCAGTAATGGCGGGATCAGTGCTTGCGACCGCTTTGACCGTGATCGTTTTACCTAGCAACGCCGCGGTTAGTTTCAGCGTATCGCCAGTCGTGCCGTTAATGATATTGTCGTCTTCATACCATTCATAGAGGATGCTTGTCTGCTTATCGCCATCTTCATCACTGAAAATAAAGTCTGAAGCTTTTAAAGAATCCCCCAGACCTAATATTCCGTCCCCGTTATCATCACTGGCTTTGACTGTACCTCCTTTTAGCTCTGGCGCATGTCCGATAACTGGTTGGGTCGCAGGAGAGGTAATCGAGACAGTGGCTGCTAGCGCTGGTGTAGTGACAAGCAGATTGAGAACGACACTGACACACAGGATCGATAGTTTGCCTTTGCGTATTATTTGGGTTTGCTGTTGGTTCATGTTCATCTTATTTTTACCTTATATTTTTTTAAATGCTTTATGGTCATATTTATTGTGCCGTTACTCGCAATCTGCGCTTTTGCATGTCTGTTGTGACGATATAGGTAGTGGTTGTTGCGCCACGTATGGCTTGATACCGTCCTGACCCTTGGGATGTTTCGACTTCCCATTGCCAGAAAGTGGGTAGAATACAGTTGATTTGGCAATCTGGCGTGGCGGTTAGGCGATCTCCTACTACTGGATTTCCTACGATGGCAATACCGTTACGAAATATTTGTATCCCTATGGGGGCTGCTATCACTTCGACTGTTGCTGAAGCGATACGGATACCATCTATCTGTGGATTAAGAATGAGAGTGCCGAGAAGTTTTCCGGCTGTTACTGTGCTGGTGTACACACCGGGTGCGGTTTCTTTTAATTCAGTTAACTTAATGCCACTTTGCGAAGGCGATAGAGATGATGTGCCTTTTGGTATCGTGAAGGTGAACGGTAATTGAATAGATGAAGCGAGCCCAGTCACTGGTGCGTTTTGTTCATCTCGTATTGTCAGAATCAATACCTCGGATTGATCTAGATTCAACGTACCGGAGCCTACGGTTAAATGGGAATGGCGGGCAGAAAGCCCCGCATCCACTATGACCTTTATATAGGCAGGTGGGGACGAATTTCCCTTCTCATCCCATGCGCTGGCGCTCAGGGTATAGGTGTTGGTGGTGCCTGCCTGCCAAGGAGGGAGATGGATCAGCCAAGCAGTAAGGCTTTTACCAACAGACAGGATTTTCCCTCCTTTGGATGAAAATTCTGTCTGTAATCCCCATTCTACGCGTTCAGCTGCGTATTTTGCTTTCAAAATTATGTTGACTAACTGCTGGCTAGCGCCTCGACCACGGACTTCTTGTGGTAGCATCAGGCTGATAAGCTCTTGCTTGCGGTATTCGAGTACAATGTTGTTATTGCGTTCAACCAATGCCATTCGGTTACTCGGTAGTGTGCGTAGGCTTGCTACTGATACAGATGACACTTGCTCATTCCAAGGCACACCTAATGAATAGGTAAGCTGCGCTTCAAGTTGTAGCTCATTGACTCCCTTTTCTTTACGCCAATCAGCCCCGAGGATAATCAATGGGAAAGGTGTGTAGTTCACTCCAACCGTCATTGCTTTTGGAGCTTGACTGCGAATATCATTGTCTTTCAGTGCGACTTCATTCCCGAAATACTGTTCGTATTTTAGTTTAGCTCCGAGTTGAGGGTAAGCGGGTAACCAGCTACTGGCGGTGATATCAAATCCGTTGGCGGGGCGTTCGTCGTAGTCGTCAAAATCTCGCGATTGATGCCAATTGTTGAGCCGTAGATATCCATTGGCAGAGAAATGTAGATAGTCGGACCACAACTCTGCCCCGATGCCGATCCGACGGTTGTGACCCGTAATATCGATATCGTAGAAGGTGTTTACACCATACATCCATGGATCACTGAAGCGACGGATCCCGCTACCCAAGTTCAAGGTTGTGCGGTCATCAAAGTTACGACCACCGAACTGGGTAAATAGTAACCAATCTGGGCTTTGATACATCGGTAACAGTATATCTGCTGATATGGCGCTTTGTGATAGCTTATTTGTTTGTTGTACTCCTATTTGTGCCGTACCATATTGGTTCAACCAGTTCTCTATTGTTGATGAGGCTTTGGTAATAGCTATATTTTGGGCTTGTCTAGAAAGGTATTTTTCGGCACTTTGTGTGTTTATTGCGTCGAAAAAGCTAGGGGCACGACGAGATAACCAGTCCTGTATTTTATGATCTGGTTTATCAGCTAAATTTGTTCCAGTTGTATTTTTGACTCTTGTTTTTGTCGGAGGGGGGCTCGGAACATCAATTTCATCCCCTGCGGATAACGTTTCAAATGGGCGAGTGAACTTGCGAGTTTGATTTAGCGTTTTCAGTTCCTTCAGCGTCAAATTATACTGATGAGCAACACTGTCAACAGTTTCACCCGTTCGTAAGGCGTAAGACTTTACTTCCACTCCATCCACAAATTTCGCAGCAAATACTGAATTGGTCGGTATGATGGATACCAACAGTAACATTGGCAATAATAAATGTACCTGAGATGATTTGAGACTGTAATAGTTAATACCAAAAGTCATGTATCTATCCCTTTCGTTAAGGTGATGTCTCCGTAATGGGTATATTTCCATTACTAATAACTGGGTAATAAATACTAATTACTTTACTCAGATAGGTCTGTTATCAAACTATTTAAATAACAACGATAGCTGAAGGTTACAAGGAGATAAATAATAATAATCTAATGAGCTAGATAGATATTGGGCTTTACAGATAACTTACTGTTATATAATAGTATTATTTTTTTTGTTAGAGGCGGAGATATCTGAATCCATACTGATATTTTGCGGTGAATATAATTTATATATTGAGATTAATAATAAAAACTAACTGGTTTCGATTAAATAAAAAGTAATCAATGTCGGAATTAATTAAGGACGATTGATTTACTATGAATTAATAAAATCTTTTTATATTCGCTATACTTTAAGCGACATGTTGTTAACTCCGCTGATTGTATTTTGAATTACTCATTTATTTGTGCAATTAATATCTGATGTGGAAAGAAGAAAATGATACCGGTAATGTTAGCTTTGATGATTAAAACCCCCCACGTTTTAACGCGGGGGCTTTATTTATAAGGGGAATATGAATCGCATTATGCCCCGTTTTATTTCTTTATACTCCAATCGCTAGCCTTGTTTTGATTTCTCGCTCTCTTTTTCCGCAGCGCGCTCTTCTGGCTGGCTAACGCTTTCGATGGTTAAACGTATTTCTGGTGACATTAAGCGAGCAATCACTGCGTACAGTTTTTTCGCATTTGCCGTGAAAATATCATTATCATCATTATCGATATAGCCTTCTTCGCGTAATGTTTCTACTAGTGTTGAGAATACGGCTTTATCAAAAAACTCAGGCGCGTTGATGCCATGCAATACAGAAAGACGCTGAGCTAACATGCGGCTCTCTTTCTCTAATGTATTACGGCTAATTTCAGGACTCGCATTGAGCAGAGATAATGTGATGGCATAACGCTGCAAGGTTTCGCGAACCCCGGCGGCTAATAGCTGTAATGGGCGGATACGGCGTGGATTTAATACCACTATATCGTCTTCTTTTAGACAGACTAACTTTTGACTGGTTAGTTCATCTATCAAAGTGTCAACCACTTCAGTTAGCGACTCACTGTTATAACGCATAAACAGCTCAGCTTTGAGGAATGGGTAAATTTGCCCAACCTGATAATGGATCTCTTGTCGGCTGATACGTTCATTGTGCAGCAGAATACTGGCAATAAGTGAGGGGAGTACCAGCAAGTGATGGATATTGTTACGGTAGTAAGTCATCAAAACGGCATTTTCGCGAGGGAGAATAATGATATCCCCCATGCTGTCTTTTTCAACTTCGAATTTATCCATTTGTAGTGCGTGCTCTAACAGTTGCTCAGCCGTTTTATTTGGCGTGGTAGCATCTGCGGTATAAGGCGCATTACGCAATAATTGTAGATAGCATTCAACTTGCTCAATTAATTGTTCACGTGTTAATGAGCGTTGACGTGAAGCGAGTAATGCGGTTGAGCAAAGGTTAATTGCATTTGCTGCTGCTGCATTATTGATATTGACCATAATGTTATCAGCCAAACCACTGACAACAGGGTTTAACCAACTTGGACGCTGTGGCTCAATAGGGTCAATGGAATCACGCCAATGAGGCACGTGCTTAGTTAAATATTGGGTGAGCGATATCGGTTGACCAAAGTTCACATAGCCTTGACCTAAGTTACGTAATTTACGTAGGCCACGGATCATTGAGAAAAAGCCTTCTTTTTCTTTTTCTGCGCCACGTAACTCTTTGGCGTAGGTTCCCACTTCCATAACGTGCTCATAGCCAATATAAATTGGCACTATGGTGATAGGACGAGAGTCTCCACGTAGCATGGCTTGCAAGGTCATCGATAATGTCCCTGTTTTAGGTTCAAGCAAACGACCAGTACGGGAGCGACCACCTTCGACAAAATATTCAATCGAGTAACCACGTGCAAACAATTCACTCAGGTATTCGCGAAAAACAGTTGAATAGAGCTTATTTCCTTTAAACGTTCGGCGAATAAAGAATGCACCAAGACGGCGGAAAATCGGCCCAGCAGGCCAGAAATTTAAGTTAATACCCGCTGCAATATGCGGTGGAACCAGCCCTTGATGGTAGAGAACATATGAAAGCAGTAGGTAGTCCATATGGCTACGATGGGAAGGGACATAAACGATTTCATGGCCATCTTGTGCTAATTGGCGTACGCGCTCTGCGTGCTGAACGTTGATCCCTTGATATAAACGGTTCCACGTCCAACCAAGTACTCGATCAGTCAATCGTACAGCTTCATAAGAAAAGTTAGCCGCAATTTCTTCCATCATACTCACAGCATTTTGCTGGGCTTTTTTCAATGGTATTTTTTTGCTGCGAGCTTCGTCTTCAACCGCTTTTTCAATTGCTTTTGAGGTCAATAATTTATTGAATAGCTCTTGGCGTACAGGAAGTTTGGGGCCGACAGCCGCAAGACGTTGGCGTGAGTAATGAATGCGTGCAACACGTGCCAATTTATTCGCGATAATGGTATCTGTACCATGCTCTTGTGCCATTAATCCCATCGAGACAATCGGTGAAAATCGCACAAAGCTGTCTCGCCCAAGCCAGATGACGGCGAAGAATTTTTGAATACCATTGAGCAAACGTAATGGCGGTGCAGGAGTATGCCCTTCACGTTCACGCCCAGGAGCACGACCAAACATGACAGACGCAGGCAATAGCTGAATGTCGAGATTCGGATTACTGCGATGTAAGTCTAGGTAGGCATGAAATATTTTTACCGACTCTTTACGCGGATCTGGGGAGTAGTAGCGAAAGACCCGCGGGCCATCATCAATAAAGACGTAAGCAGGTAATTTAGTCCCGTTGATGTCATTATCGACTAAAGGATCAGGCAAGCCGATAGATAAGCATTGGTGACGTAATGTTAAAAGGTCAGATTTTGAATGGTAAGGCAGCACATATAATGTGGGCCGAGTCGTGTCCAGCTCAAGCTCTGAAATTGGGTCCGTTGGAATTAATTTACTCTTTACCAGTAATTTAAGTGGTAAATTCAACGTGTTGTAATATATTTTACGCCATAGTGACATAAATGATTATAGCCTCTTGTTAACAATGCTTTGTAAGCATACCAGAAATCAACGGGTAAATCTGTTACTGACAGTTAACTTTGACCGCAAAAAATGATGAACGTTTGTAAGTTTGAGGAATAAATATGGCAAACCAAACTAAGGGATTCACCCGTGTAATTAAGGCTGCGGGGTATTCTCTTAAGGGATTAAAAGCGGCATGGGTGCATGAAGCGGCATTTCGCCAAGAGGCGGTAGCTGCGATCTTTGCGGTAATTATTGCTTTATATTTGGACGTCAGTTATGTCGATCGGCTATTACTGATTAGTTCTGTTGTGCTGGTGGCTATTGTAGAGTTAGTTAATAGTGCAATTGAAGCGGTTGTCGACCGTGTTGGTAGTGAATACCATGAATTATCGGGACGAGCAAAAGATATCGGTTCGGCGGCGGTATTTATCACAATTGGATTGGCACTGGTTATCTGGGCTACAGTATTGTGGCAGCGTTATTTTGCTGGTTAGTCTTAAAGTGTCGGTTAGTCTCGATAAATGTGGCACTTCCGTGATTTAAGTGTTTCAAATCTTCATTTACCTGTATATACTCACAGTCTGACTGTATAAACAAACAGGGGAACGAGATGAAAGCACTGACGGCTAGACAACAGCAGGTTTATGATCTGGTGCGCGATCACATTTCTCAGACGGGTATGCCACCTACACGCGCTGAAATAGCAGCAAGCCTTGGTTTTCGTTCGCCTAATGCGGCAGAAGAGCATCTTAAGGCGTTAGCGCGTAAAGGGGTTATTGAGATTGTTTCTGGTGCTTCTCGCGGTATTCGTTTACTGCTTGAAGAAGAGAATGATACTCAAGGGCTTCCTCTGATTGGCCGTGTAGCTGCGGGTGAACCATTATTAGCTCAAGAGCATATAGAGAGCCACTATCAAGTTGATCCAGCACTTTTTAAACCACATGCGGATTTTTTACTGCGTGTGAATGGTATGTCGATGAAAGATATTGGTATTATGGATGGTGATCTGTTAGCTGTTCATAAAACCCAAAATGTCCATAATGGGCAAGTTGTGGTCGCACGAATTGAAGATGAAGTAACGGTAAAGCGTTTTAAACAACAAGGTAATCGTGTTGAATTAATCGCGGAGAACGCTGAGTTTGCACCTATTATTGTCGATCTACGCCAGCAAAACTTCACGATTGAGGGGTTAGCTGTGGGGGTGATCCGTAATGGTGAATGGTGCTAAGATTGCATCGTAAAGATGATTAAAATGTTGCTGGCAGATTGTACCCACTAATGTTTTTGGGGATCTGCCCGCGATATAAGTGTTTATTTTTCAATTTAAAGCGTGATGGGTAGGAAAACGGGTGGTTTAATATAGCCTATCAGCCTATCAGCCTATCAGCCTATCAGCCTATCAGCCTATCAGCCTATCAGCCTATCAGCCTATCAGCCTATCAGCCTATCAGCCTATCAGCCTATCAGCCTATCAGCCTATCAGCCTATCAGCTTATCAATAGCTCTTTTTCTAAGTTTTTTTCTTTGTTTTTACTGAGGGCTGTTGATGATCATGATCGCAATGTTCATGATCTCGGCAATTCACGATTTCGCTGCAAGCTTGGCATACCCCATGATTTTCTACCACAGTATGACGTAGCTGAAATTGATTTTGTTTGGCTAATTCTAAAATGGCAGCTTCAATTACTCCACAATCACTTTCGGCGACACTGCCGCAATGATCACAGATTAACATTACTGATATATGACTCGGGTTATCAAAATGATGGCAAATAACATAGCTATTAGTGGATTCTATTTTATGAATAAAGCTTTGTTCCATCAAAAACTCTAAAGCACGATAGACAGTAGGGGGTTTAGCTTGTGGTTCTACTTCACGGAGCAGGTCAAGTAAGTCGTATGCACTGATGGCTCCGTGTTGTTTAGCTATCAAACGTAAAACAGTTTCTCGCTGCGATGTGAGCCTAACACCTCGAGCTCCACATAACCGCGCAGCCATTGCGAGCAACTTTTCTTCATTCATTTTTTTCATGGTCGAGAGCCCTACTCAAAACTGTTATTGCTGTTGAAGGTAGTCTACCATAATTTAGAAATATCTAGGTAATCCTCGCATTTTTAATGAAAGTTACCAACAAGTTTTAGTTCTGTTGCTTGCTACTCAATAATTTGATTTAGAGATGGTATAACTCAATTTGGGTAAAAGGAGCCTTATTAAGCCAAACTCATTGAGCATCAGGGCATACTCCATTAACAGTGGATGAATCAAATAGTAAGCAACATGAATTCTGTTCGGTCGTTTGTCATAAAGCGATATCATTCAAATTATATAAAATATGAGCGATAACTATATTCATTTATGTTTAATATTAGGTTGGATATGAACTCTGTATCAATAAGGATATATACAATATAAAAGTTAATGTTAGCGTTCTCATTTATACTATACATAAGTCAACTTTAGTGACTAACGGAACAGTCATTCCTAGTATATTTAGTAAACGAATCATCCTTGCTATGGTTACACTAAAATAGTGTGATTATTATTTCTCATGTTTCTAGTATGTTGATTTTTTACTGCTCTACGTAACAAGTAAAAGATGAGTAAGTTTCATCTTTCAGAATATAAATACCATCGTCCATCTTGGTAATGCTAACGTAGTAGTTTATTTTTTCTTCTTCTAATTGAATAAAGTTGGCAAATAACTCTTTTGGCACATTATCTGAGTTTGTTATGGATAATTGATTAAAATGTACGGAATAATGATGATTTTTATCAATGGATTGAAAATTAAAGTATATAGCTCTATCTAAGCGATAAAATACATTGTTTTGTTTTATATAGCCATACATCTTCATTCTACCAGTATTATCATTGTCAATGAGAATATTGGTTTTTGATTTTAGTATCAAGCCTTCATCTGTTCCGTTATCTTTTATCCATAAAAGTTCTGAATGACACATATTAATATTATGGCTTTTTTGATGAAGAAAAACTGCCGTAACTAAGGCTGAAAATACAGCAAACAAAGATAATAAAATATACTTTTTCATTTAAATTCTCTGATCATTGATAGAGACACAGTCATATTGAGTATTTTTTTCTTTACAAATACTGATAGAAAGGTTTTTATCAGCAGGCTGCATATTGTTGGGTTCTGAAAGTAAAATGATGCGTTTCGGCTGATTACAATCAACATTATATTTATCAAGTTTTCTATTGATAAAATCGAGATGATCTTTAGATGAATTTTCAGCTAAATGAATGGGGATCTGAATAATACATTGAGCTCTTTGGTTCACTGCAATGTAGCCATTCATCTGCATACTGGCATCAGAATCTTTTATAAAATGAAAAGTTAACGTTAATGAAACAGTAACAATTGCAATTAAAATGAATAAAATATAATTGTTTCTAATGTTTTCTTGTTTTTTAACTGGTTGAGTTAATGCGGTTTCATTCTTATTTTCTTGGTCAACAGTTAAGAATTCATGAATTTCAGCATTTTTGTTTATTATGCTTTGATTATCATGTGTTTTATTAGAATTAATATTTATCTCATTGTGATGATCAATATTGGTTAATTCGGGCTTGTCATCATTATGTATAAATTCCTCTTCTGGCAAGCTAGATACACTATTTTCTTGAGTGATTATTTCTACTGTTTCACAGTCAAAGCGAAAACCTCTCTTAGGTACTGTAACAATAGATTTTGGATCAATACCAATAAGCTCAAATTTTTTTCTTATTTCACTAACATAGGTGTTTAAGTTATTGTTTGAGCCTACTAACCCATGTTTTTCCCAAACATTGGTAAGTAAATCATCCCTAGTCGCTATTTGGGACTCTTGATTTAGAATAATTATTTCACTCAATAAGCGGGATGCAGGCTTTGAAAGCTCAATAAATTGATCTGTCTCATTATTTAAAAAAATGAGACACTTTTCAGTCTCAAAAATAAATTTATTATTAATGAGATAGTTTTTGATCTTTGTCATAAATGCAGCTTGCTCTCTCTAATTTTAGTTCTAGAAAAATTGGATTATTTATAATAAAAGACAAAAAACGTCTTAATGGAAAAATTGTTAATTTATATGTTTTTTTATAAATATTTGTAATGCATATAGTTTAAATAGGGATGCAATTAACTTCAAGTATTGATCTATGAGCTTTTTTGAATCCTGAGTTCAAATATATTGATCTGAGAGGTGTAATGGAGTTATAGGGTGTTTTTTTGCTGTTGGATGGACTTTTATTCTTAATAAAGAAGTATTTCATGTGTAAAAAAATATATGTATCTAAAATATAGGTTTGGGTATCATTGTTGTATTATATTTGGCTATTTATTGAGAATGGTCTTAAGTGTTAATACCTATATATTTGGATGTTATTTAATAATTTTAATTTAAGATAGAAAATTAAAATGATTTCTAATTAGGTAAGGAGGAAAAACTCCTTACCTTACCTAAGCCATATTAATAATTATATTCAATACCCAACCAATAATTACGGCCCTCTTCTATATAACCTTTTGTATATTGATATGATTTATCGAACAAATTATTTATAGATGTATTTACGGAGATACCTTGACCTAGATCATAATCAATACGAATATCTGTTTTAGCAAAACCACGTACTTTGTCATTATTATCAATATAATTAAAAGCCCAACTTCTTGCTTCCTCTGTTATTGTGAAACTGAGAGGCTCATAAGGAGTGAATTTGACCCAGACAAATGCCTTGTGTGACGGTAATTCAGCAATATGTTTTACGCTATAATGCTTTGGATCTGCATGAATATAACTATAATTTAGACCAATGGACATCCAATCGGAGATTTGTCCATTACTGCCTAGATCAATACCCGCGTAATTCACTTTGCCACTATTTCTATTTTGATAAACATCTGAATCTTCTGTGGGATCATAGTACATATAATGAGCCATAATCGCGTCAGAAACATGATTATAGTAAGCGCTTGCATTGTAGGACCAATTAGGGGTGATATAGCCTTTATAGGTTAAGTCATAGGTAAGTGCGCGTTCGGCGTCAAGATGAGGGTTGATCACAAAGCTATCTTTATTTTTCATCTTGTTTTTGGTGTAGCGCTCTTTTTGTGTCGGGAAACGGCTTCTATCTGAAATAGAGAATTGTACAGTATCATTATTGTCTAAATGGTAGCGCGCCATCAATTCCCAGTTAAATGCACGTTGGCGATTGTCATCATAGGTTTCGATACCAGTAACAACGTTTTTTTTATTGTACAGGTAGCGTTTGCCATCATCACTACTGCGCCAATCAAAACCAATTCCGCCGATAATATCTAGCTTGTCAGTTGCAACCCATTGGTATTCAGTCGCAACTGACCATGTTTGATCTTTGTAGCGATCATAGGGCACTTCTTTATTGCTACGAGCACGGTGAATATCCTCTTTCCAATGCGTAGCAAAGGACAGCATATCGAGTTCACGAAGTGTAAAATCAATACGCATATCAGCACCATTACTGTAGTCGTCATAATGGCTGTAGTTATATACCCCATTTTTATAATCTTTGACGGATTTGTATTGGTGAAGGGTATTGGTGAATTTATCGTGATAAAGGCGGCTTTGTAATGCAATATCGTCCGTAAGTTGAGTATTGCCATTAAAATAAACGCTTTCTTTATTATATTCAGGCCATTGCCAAATCTGTTGTTTTGGGCTGTCGGCATTTGGTGCGCTATTTTTATCGCCATCTTGTTTTAAGTATGTGACGACATACTCATCAGTTTCTTTAGGGGTCCAACCCATTTTAAGCATAAGACGTTTATCATCTGTTGCAGAATTAGTGCGACGGCCATGGGTGCCAGCGAGTGGATTATTGTCTTCTGATGCGGGTAGGCCCATAAAGCGTTGTTTATATTGGCTTCCACTGACTTGAATAAAACCAAGATCATTGCGCGCACCCAAACGAGCACTGATATTATGTGCATTATCTGCACCACGAGCAACGCCTTGATTCAGGTTAATATTAGCTTCTAACGGTTTTTTTGGGGTTGCAGTGGTTAAGTTGATAGCGCCTCCCATCAGGTTTGGTCCTTGTAGTAAAGAGGTATAACCTGTTGATAGCTCGACGCTGGATAATTCACTGGTCATAAAGCGACCTAAATCTAATGTGCCATCATAAGGGATATAGGTTGGGATCCCATCAAAGAAGACTGGAACCTGGCGGCTATCGAAACCACGCGCGTTAACTTGCGTTTCGTTACGGTTGCCTGATTTTTGGATCACAACGCCAGGCATGGTACTCAGAGCTTGAGCAACATTGGTTCGATTTAATTGCTGCATTTGTGATTGGGTAATGACATGTTCATCAGCAGCAAGTGGCGTGCTCCAAACTGTCATCACATCACGATTAGTTTTCTCTTCTGTTGTTTCCGCGAAGCTATGTGTTGTAAATAAAGCCATCCCAACCAGATAGGTAATTTGTTTTATTTTCATTATGAAATTCCAGTTTATATAATTCGATATATTATTTTTTATATAACGATAGTTAGCGTTTATTTAATTAAGTGAAAACCCCAGCCAAATTGGTTGGAGTTTCGCTTAAGTTAGGTTGTTACTTGGGTTATGAGGTGGAAATTTTTACTTTAATATCTCTAGGTGGTGCGTAATAAGGCGCTGATGTTATAAACAAAGCAATACCCGTTTGTGCATATTCATTGATAGTTTGTAGATTGATCCCGCCAGCCGCTGATAAACGGCAGCTACGTTTTTGTTTAAGGAGGTTCTGTTGCAACTGGCGGATCAATGATGGGCTGAATTTATCCAGTTGTACAATATCGGCGCCTGCTTCAATAGCAAGGGTGGCTTGTTCATAATTGTCAGCTTCAACAATGATCTGTTTTTCGGGTGCGGCCGCTCTCAATGTATTAATGTGCGAATACCAATCATCTGGTGCAGCAAGGCATTGGCGGTGATTAGTAAATAACAAAATACTTTCTGCACTACCTGCTCGATGAATAATCGCTCCACCAGCAATGATAGCTGTTAATGCGAGTGTTTTTGTACCGGGGATCGTTTTGCGCGTACAGGCCAGTTGGGCATCAGGTTGATATTGCTTGAGGATAGCCACCATTTGGTGGGTGTAATGGCTAACACCACAACACCATTCTAAGACATTTTGTACGGCCTTCCAGCCTTGATGAAGTGTTTCAACGGTACCTGAAGCAATAATCAAGCAACTTTCTGCCTCTACGATTTCACCATCTCGATAATCGCATTGATGTTCAATACCTAATTTATTAAGCATACGTGATGCGATTTCCAGACCACTAATACATCCGCCTTGTCTAGAGGTAAATGTCATGGTAGCGGGTTGATGATGTAACCCCAATGAGCGTGTTGTGAGGTCACCATATTGAATATCATCAAGTAGTAATTGATCAATTAAGCTATCAGGGAGATAAATCATGGCGTGAGATCCTCTTGTGGCACAACATCCCATGATACCATTGCCCAATTGCGAGAAGGATAGGCGATTGGTTTACCTGCACTGACTCTTTGTTGGTAGTATTGGTATAGTTTTTCAGTCTCTTCGGCGGTTAAGTTTTTCAATGACCAATTAACGCTTTCTTTAAAGGCTTCAAAGCTATCAAAGCCGCCTTTATCAGGGCTATCGATAAACTCCACACGAGCATGAATGCCCATTTGATGTAAAATATTCACCGCATAAATATAGGTTGGTAAACGTACCACTTCACGGCCAATAAATCGGATGATCTCTTCATCAATAAAAGTGGGATTAACGGTGTGTGTGGTGTAAACACGCAGTTTTGCTTGGTGGTTGAGTTTCAGCAGGGCTTGTTTAAGATCATCGACGAGTGTTGAACGTGATGCAACAGCGATATCAACTTTAGGTAAATGTGCCCAGCTGTCTTCCCACGCGAGTTGCTCGAACTGGGCATGGTGAATATTAAGTGCTTGAGCACGTTGTTGAGCGGCCTCTAACATGCCCCGACTATAGTCAATTCCTATCACTGATGTGAATTTATCCGCTAAATTTAAGCAAATAGAGCCCGGACCACAACCAACATCTAGCAAAGTTTCGGCATCAGTATCATTAATCAATTCACGAAAACGGACTAAATAGGGATCTTGAGGGTTAGCACAAGTTTGTGCCATTTGTTGTGCTTTTTTATCCCAATGTTCTGGCTCTTTGCGTGAGCGCTGTGCTTGCTGCATATGTTGTTGATACATTTTTGCAAAATCTAATTGATCAATAAGCATAACCTTGGCCTTAACAAGTAAAATGAGAGGGAAATTGAAAATGAGATGCGATGCTCTGTTCATCAATTGAATAGAGATCTGCTAAGTTAGTAAGCGTTAACATATCTTTTACTGTGCCTTGGGAAACACCAAGCTGTTTATTAAGTAGGATCACATTATCTGCAACAGCAGCGGCATGTTGTGGGTGATGGGTTGACATTAAAATAGTAATTCCATGCTGCTTAAGTTGTTCTACTTGTTGTAATAAGCGGATTTGGTTCCCAAAATCAAGGCTAGCAGCCGGTTCATCCATGATCAGCAGCTGTGGATTTTGTACTAAGGCGCGGGCGATCAAAACCAGCTGTTTTTCCCCGCCACTTAGCGTGCTATATAAACGCAATTCAAGATGCTCAATGCCCAATTTCTGAAGCTGATAAAGAGCTAATGCTCTTTCTTTATGACTCGGAATTGAAAAGATTGATAGTTGCGTGGTGAACCCCATCATGACCATATCAATAGCAGTGAAATTAAATGGCGTATCATGTGCTTGAGGTACGTAAGCAATCACTTTCGCTATATCTTGCTGCTTATAAGACTTTAATGATTTTTTAGCGAGATAAATATCACCCTTTATAATGGGAATTAGGCCGAGTAAGCTTTTAATTAGTGTCGTTTTACCGCAGCCATTAGCGCCTAATAAACAAGTGATTTTCCCTGTCAAAAGTGACAAATTAATGTTCGTCACAATGGCATGATGATGATAGCCAATAGCAACATTTTCTAATGTCATCAGGCTCATTTAACTCTCCTTGCCTGCAACAGGATTGCTAAAAAGAAAGGCGCACCGACAGCCGAGGTTAGTATACCGAGCGGCAGTTCAATTGAGGCGATACTACGTGCCAATGTATCAGTGATCAGCAACATAATTGCACCAATCATCATTGATACAGGGAGCTGATAGCGAAAGTTAGCGCCTACTATCATTCGGGTTATGTGTGGGACTATGAGTCCTATCCAGCCAATAATACCTGCAATAGAAACGGCACTAGCGGTAATTAAGGTTGCTGAAACAATAAAAATACCACGAATTAAGCTGACATTGATCCCGAGACTTTTAGCTTCTTCATCAGATAAACTCAGTAAATTCATACGCCAGCGTAACAATAGCAACGGAATAATGCCTATTAACATAATAGGTAATGCGGATAATAGATCGCTTTGAGTAATAGATGAAAGACCACCAAGTAGCCAAAAGGTAATAGAAGGTAGTTGGGTATAAGGATCGGCTAAAATTTTCATTAAAGATATCGCAGAGCCACATAAGGCACTAATAGCCACCCCAACTAAAACGAGGGACAAAATGGGGTCGTGCTGGCGTGCCATTCGAGCAATTAGACAAACGAGTGTGACAGTCAATAACCCACCAATAAAAGCGGCTAATTGAATATAAATCAGTGATTGTCCAAGGAATATTCCAATCACAGCACCAACCCCAGCACCAGCTGAAACCCCTAAGATATCTGGAGACACTAATGGGTTACGGAACATGCCTTGATAGGCAGCGCCAGCAATCGCTAGGCCGCCCCCAATCATAATTGCTGCTAATGTTCGAGGAAAACGAATTTGCCAAAACACAGTGTGATGACGTGGATCTTCAATCGCGGTTTGAAAACCTAATTCTGAGAAGAGCAAACTCAATAGTTGATTTAGAGTAAGTGAGTACTTACCATTTATCAATGCAGCGATAAAACAAATAATAAAAATGGTCGCTAAAAGAGACTGTTTGGCAAGACGACTCATGATGATCTCATTAATTTATCAATTTGCTCATCTGTGAGTGATGAGTGATAAAACAGTGCGAAAAATTGTTTAATGTCATCATGTATGCTTAGTGCTAGCTGTTGATCAAAATGGCTTTGTAGACGGCGCATACCTAATAAACGATTCACACTTGGAGGTCCATCTAACCAACCAAATGGCATGCCACTAAAGGTGAACAAACGGTTAGATGAAATAGCATTGAGCCCTTTCCATAATGGTGAGCCGTGGATAAATTGAACGGCTTCTTCATATTGGGTAATGATAATATCAGGGTTCCATTCGTACAGTTGCTCCATAGAAACTTCGGTCAATCCTTTAAAGTTAGGCATATCGGCCACATTGCGTAAACCTAAAATTTCTATCGCTTCGGTGTGAATTGAACCTTTAGTGCCCGTTTGTAGCCCTTTAGCCCCTCTCGCTAAATAAAAACTTAATGTATTGGTCTGATTTTTTTGCGCAAACTGTTTGGCACTTTTGAGGTATTGTTCGGCGAGATCACTGAGTTGTTGCGCTGATTGCTGGGCATTCAAGAGTTCGCCCAATTGGCGTAGTTGCTGAGGGGAGTCTTCTAGTCCCCCCGCAATCAGCAGATAGGCAATTCCCGTTTGTTGCGCTACTTTTTCAGCTTGGGAACGATATGTATCATCAATATTGCCTGTATCAAGGATCAGTTGAGGGTTATAGTCGAGTAGTTTTTCCAGAGAAAGCGTACTACCACGTCCCGCTAAACGTCCATATATCGGTAATTCTCTCCATGGTTTAGCAAATAAATCGCTATGATTTTTTTGTAAATTAATAGAGGAGAACCCTACCATTTTTTCTGGTGCTAAAGCGAATAGAAGGAGATCAGATGGTGCGCCTGAGCTAATGACACGTTGAATTTGGCTCGGTTTTGGCAATTGACCAAACAAGGCTTGTTCGACCGTACTAGGAGTTTGCCCACAAGCAGGGAAATAATAAAATGCAGCTAATGCGGCACAGGATTTGATAAAGTGTCGGCGATTGATTCCCATAGCGCTAAATAATGACTCGTTATATTTATTTGTATATAGCGCGAAAATTAGCGGAGTCATGCTGTAGAGTCAACTACAAAAAAGACAATTATAGGAAAACTCGACTATTCTGTGATGTAAATCAGTAACAAACATTGCTATCTATAAAAAGATCGCTGAACATACACTCTAAATAATCCAAGGTGCGGCTAGGTAATGAGTGAATGAGTCACTGGGAGCATAGAAAACTATGCGATGAGTAGTAGTATAGTCACGATGCCATCATTTTAGCCGCAGTTTGAAGCAGAATGAGTTATCGTCATTCGAACTTAGGTAACACTTATTATATTGGACATATGAAGAAAAAAAGACCCTCATTACAGGATATTGCCGATCGCATCGGTGTCACTAAAATGACCGTTAGTCGTTTTTTAAGAAACCCTGAGCAGGTTTCTGAAGTGCTACGTGGCAAAATTGCACAAGCTGTTGAGGAGCTAGGATATATTCCAAATAAAGCGCCTGATTTGTTATCGAACGCAACCAGCCATGCAATTGGGGTTTTATTACCTTCATTAACTAACCAAGTATTTGCTGAAGTGATCCGAGGCATTGAAGCGATAGCGGACCGTCATGGTTATCAAACTATGTTGGCTCACTATGGTTACTTGCCCGAAAAAGAGGAAGAGCGACTCACTTTTTTGCTTTCTTATAATATCGATGGCGTGATCTTAGCTGAACGAACCCATACCGAGCGTACTTTACGTATGTTAAAAACGGCGGGGATCCCTGTCGTTGAAATTATGGATAGTGTATCGCCTTGTTTAGATACTGCGGTCGGTATTGATAATTTTGAAGCTTCACGGCAAATGACGGCAGCGATGTTAGATCGCGGTTGCCAACATGTGGTGTACCTAGGTGCTCGGCATGACGAAAGAACAATTATTCGCCTACAAGGCTACGAGCAGGCGATGCGAGATGCGGGGCTTGAGCCACGCAATGTGATGACGCAAGTCAGCTCCTCATATTCATTAGGCGCCCAATTACTGCATGAGTGTAAACAAAAATACCCTGAAACAGATGGGCTATTTTGTACGAATGATGACCTAGCGATAGGGGCAATCTTTGAGTGTCAGCGTCTTGGTATTAAGATCCCCGACGATTTAGCCATTGCGGGTTTCCACGGACATGATGTTGGGCAAGTCATGACACCAAAACTAGCCAGTATCTTAACACCAAGAGATAGCATGGGGCGTAAAGCTGCCGAAGTTCTTCTTGGACGTATTAATGGTAAAAAACTACCACAAACGCTATTTGATGTTGGTTTTGAGTTACTACCTGGTGAAAGCATTTGAAATAAAAAACACTAAATAATTCGAGGTGCAGCTAGGGAACAAGCAAATAAGTCGTCAGGCGCATGCATAAATATGTATGTGACTGATGCAAGTGAGTGTAGTCACCATTCCTTCAATGTGAAGCGCTGTAACTGGAAGTATGACGAGTATCAGTGATGCACTGAATTAGTGCGATAGCCATCACAAATCTATTTATTTCCCCACAAAGATAATTGATAAAAATAGCAGCACTGCTGATAATGTTACTGGTAACTGTTACCGGTAACAATCGAATGCCTACTATCAGTAAACTAAATTAGCACTAGTTTCTATTTAACACCTGAGGAGTTTCCAATGAGTGATACCCAAACACAAAATTATACGTTTGTCCTTATGGGGGTATCGGGTAGCGGTAAATCAGCTGTTGCAAACGGTGTCGCGCAACAAACGAATGCGGCTTTTTTAGACGGTGATTTTTTACATCCTCGCGCAAATATTCAAAAAATGGCTTCAGGTCATGCGTTGAATGATGAAGATCGCCAACCTTGGCTTGCCGCACTAAATGACGCTATTTTTGCCATGCAACGCACTAATGCAATTTCATTAGTTGTTTGTTCCGCATTGAAAAAAAGCTATCGCGATAGATTGAGAGAAGGAAATAAGAACCTCTATTTTATCTATCTGAAAGGAGATGCTGAACTCATTGAAAACCGCCTCAAAGCACGTAAAGGCCATTTCTTTAAACCTGAAATGTTGGTGTCTCAATTTCAGGCATTGCAAGAGCCTACATTAGAAGAACAGGATGTTCATATTGTCGATATTCGCCCATCACTTGATGAGGTTATTAAAAATACGCGTACGGCTATTCATCAAATTGTATCTGGAGGCAATCCATGAACACCCCTGTTGAAACATTAAGTACTTTAACATTGGTACTGACGGCAGTCGGCTCCGTTGTACTACTGCTGTTCCTCGTCATGTATGCACGTTTGCATGCATTTGTGGCTCTGATGATCGTTTCTATCGGTGCAGGGCTCTTTTCAGGTATGCCAGTACAAGAGATCACCGCCACCATGCAAAAAGGGATGGCCGGCACTCTAGGGTTCTTGGCAATTGTTGTCGCACTTGGCGCGATGTTCGGTAAAATCCTTCATGAAACTGGCGCACTTGATCAGGTTGCGACTAAGTTATTGAATCTATTTGGTGAAAAGCGAGCTCACTACGCAGTGGGTATCGCAGGTTTAATTTGTGCTTTACCACTGTTCTTTGATGTCGCCATCGTGCTACTAATCGGCGTGGTATTCGCTGTCGCAAATCGTACAGGTCATAACGTTGTACGCATGGCTATACCTTTATTCGCAGGGGTTGCAGCTGCGGCAGCGTTTTTATTACCGGGGCCAACACCAATGCTAGTCGCTTCACAGATGGGGGCTGACTATGGCTGGATGATCCTGATCGGTCTGTGTGCCGCTATTCCTGGTATGTTATTAGCAGGTCCACTATTTGGTAGTTTTATCAGTAAGCACGTGACAATTGATATCCCTGCGGATTATCAAGCACCAAAAATGGATCATGGCAAAATGCCTAGTTTTGGTTTTAGCTTGAGCCTTGTTTTATTTCCTTTGGTTTTAGTTGGCCTAAAAACGATTGGTACACATTTTGTTGAACCGAACTCGAACCTTGAGCATTGGCTCGAATTTATCGGCCATCCATTCACTGCACTGTTATTGGCTTGTCTGCTGGCAATTTATGGCCTAGGTTTTCGCTATGGCATGAATAAAGAAAAAGTAATGGAAGTGTGCTCCGCAGCTATCCAACCTGCTGGTATTATTCTATTAGTGACTGGGGCTGGTGGGGTGTTCAAACAGATCTTAGTGGATTCAGGAGTTGGCCCAGCACTTGGCGATTCATTGATTGGCGCGGGTCTGCCTATCGCAGTGGCGTGTTTTGTACTAGCTGGTGCGGTACGTGTTATCCAAGGTTCTGCAACCGTTGCATGTTTAACAACCGTGGGTTTAGTACTACCAGTCATTGGTGAATTAGGATACTCAGGTGCACAGCTAGCCGCATTGGCGACTTGTATTTCCGGTGGTTCTTTGATTTTAAGTCATGTGAACGACTCAGGTTTCTGGCTATTCGGTAAATTTACGGGGGCAACAGAAGCACAAACCTTAAAAACATGGACAGTGATGGAAACTATCTTAGGAACGACGGGTGCCATTGTCGGAATGGTGTTCTTTGCGTTCTTGTAAGTTAAACGCCTAAATTACGTGAATAAGCCAAAACTTGCGGAATTGAAGTGAGTTTTGGTTTTTTCTTTTTTGTTGGCTGAGCAATGAGGCGAAAGCCTGTTGTACGCTTACGAATTTTATAAACTTTGTATTTGCTAGGTGCATTTTGCAGATAAAGCTCTACATCTAACTCGCTGAGATTTAGGCTTTTAGCTAATTGATTAATTATCTGCATAATATTACCTATAACAGCTCCGAAAGCATTGAAGCTTTCGGAGTCACTCTTTACTAGAGGAAGCGGTGTTGCCGCCACCTGAAAGCAATTCAGGGGGCGGCAACACCGCAACCCTAAATGTGCTCAATAAATTAGTGTCTGGCTAATCACCCGACAAGACATAAAACGTCCAACGCTAAAGAGTTTATACTCGTCATACTTCAAGTTGCAGCGTTGTTGACTACGCTCACTCACACTAGTCACATAGTTTTCTATGCTCCTAGCGCTTCGCTCACTTGTCGCCTAGCTGCACCTCGAATTATTTAGAGTATGGTTAAGACTATTGCACTCTTTTGTTATAAACAATACTGATTTTGCGTGCAAACCTGACCATTAGGACTGTTAAAGGTTCACTGTGAAGTAATTGTATTTGAAATGATATTTTAAAAGGGCTGTGAAAACGAGTTCACAACCTTTTTTCAAGATTAATTCAACACTTGGCTTAGTTGGCGGTAGAGCGCTTGGGCACTCTTTTTATAGCCTTCAGCGGATAAATGAACGTTATCAGGTCGAGCGAGATCTTGAGCTGCCCATGAACGGATAGAACAAGGGCCGCCCATAAAGGCTTGCCAATCCCAAAACAGCGTGTTTTCTTGCGCAGCAATCGCTTTTTGGATTTTTATCACATTCATTAAATGCACTGGCATTTTCGCTTCGCAACTGGCTGCATGACTAAATTTTATCGAGTCATTTGGCCCGACCAATAAAATTACGCTCTCTGGCATTCGTTGGCGGATTTGACGGATTTTTTCACGTAAGTTTTGTTGGTAAGCAACTAAATCTAAGTTGTCATTGAAGGCTTCGTTGGTGCCATAGGCTAAGATCACCATATCAGGTGACATTTCCGCTAATGTTTCGACCCATTGAGGCTGCCATTTATCGAGCATATTAATGGTCGCGCCATTAATACCTAAAGCAGACAAGGTGACACCCGGGTGATTAGAGCGTAGTAGCCATCCACCCAATTTGAGATTGCTGTCATTACTCACCGTCACTTCAGCTGGAAGCTGGGTGCTGACTGGGGTAGAGAAACGCCATGTATTACCTGTCGTAGGTAATGAAATAGGTGATGAACTGGCTGGGGAGACAAACATTTGCCCACCCGATGAGTTTTGGTACAGCGCTTGTAATTGATAAGTGCCTGCTGCGGCTTGCAATGGGACCAATTGTACGCGGCTTGTTGGTTTCATTGGCAATGCGACTAGCCCTCCCAGAGGGTAATCAAAACGCTCATCTTTACGGCTGCTAAACAGTTCCCATTGTTGCTTATCACTTTTACGATTGATAGTCGCAGTGCGTTGCCCCGGTACTGAAATGGCAGGTACGAAGCCAGGTCCCGCATCGCCATAGCGCTGCTGGAACAAGGTTCTTAGCTCACCACTGAAAAAATCCGCCGCAGTGTGTGAGTCGCCAATTTGCACAATGTGGATTTGCTGGTTGCCTTGCTTTAGTTTGTTATCAAGGCGACTTAAGTTTGGCTCAGCATTGTTGATCAATTGGCCTTGAACATCGGCTTCTGCCAGCATCCGTGTTGAGCTTTTCTGTGTTCGCTCTACGCCTTGCTGGCAGGACAACAGGCCTAGAGACAGCAACGCGATAACGCTAGCTGCCGCTACTTTGGATCTGGCCTGACGCAATTTGTTCCGCTTCATGAGGGACCTTTTCTTCTTCTACATCATAATGGATGAGTGAAAACACTTTCTCAGCAATCGCTTGTTGTCCTTTAGGACTGAAATGGATCCCATCACCACTTCTTAGCTTAATTTTGCTGCTATCATCGCCGAAATAATCAGAATAGGTGAGATCTTTATATTTAAAGACATCATTAACAGAAAAATAAATTTCACCGCTATTTTCGACTTCGGACTGGTAGAGTCCTCTTAGGAACTGCATACCATCTGATAGGGAGGTTTTACGCATATTAGGAGGGCCAACCCAAATGACATCGACATTGTGTTGACGCGCTACCGTTAATATATCATTAATGCGGGAACGATACACCTGCTCCCACATTTCGCTTTTAAACTTCACATATTTATAGCCAGTATCTGGTGGCATATCCCAAGGATCATTTGGCCCTAGAAAAACCACGAGAACTTTAATTTTAGGGTTATCATCCAATGCCTTAGCAATGGTTTTAGGCCAATTAAAAAAGCGTGGGTAGGCAAGACCGGTGCTTTGCTTACTTAAATTAATGCTATCAATATTATATTTTTTCAATAGCATGTTTTTTACATGCGGTGCCACACCTTGCATCATTGAATCGCCTGCAAACAGGACCTGATCCTCTTTTTCCAATTTTGCAATGGTTTTGGGAATAATAGGTCCTGTATTAATCGCTTTTATGGGGCCTAATCTATCTGATTTCAATGGTGAACGTACTGGCTGGCGTTTCAGTAGCTCAGGGAAGGTGATGGACAATGATTCAGCTGGGTAAATATAACCATTTACAAAATGCAAACCAACTCGATAGCCTTCAGGGAAAACCTGTTTTTTGTTTTCATTAGCCGCAACGAGTGCTTCGGCTTCTTTTGCATCTTGTGCTTGCTGTCCCGATGCATGATATAAAAATGCACTACCTGCGGCTAAGGCGCCATCATTTAAATAAGCACCGTAATCCCACACAGGGTTACCGGATAGACCTGACCATGGAGTATCTCGATGATATTTTTGCTGCCAAAAACGTTCCAGTGAGCCCTGATTGAGCCAAATGAGTAACAAGCCTGCGATCAAAACAATAAACAAGACTTGTCCGGTTTTTATTAGATTCTTTTTAAACTCAGAAGTTAGCATAAATAAATCCCGGCATTCCTGAAGGTGAAAGCATAAACATAATGGTCAAGATGACAGCGAGTGGGATCGGGTAATAGTACCAAGCGATGTTTTGGTACTTCTTCGCGACATAATGATAAGACTGCACAAAATAAGGATAGAGTAGCAGTAAAGCCCAAAATGCAATTAATAGCCCTAAACTAGAACCGAGGGAGCTGATAAATCCAGGGGCAGCAAACTGTGAAAGCATCGTTAACGCATCATCAAAAGTTTGGCTACGGAAAAAAATCCAAGCGAAACACACAAAATGAAAGGTAATGATCCGCGCAAGTAATGCTGACAGCGCTTTATTTGGAAGACGTTGAGTCCAACCCAATTTCTCTAAGCAGAGTGTTTTCAAATTCAGTAATACAATACCGAGTCCATGGATTGCCCCCCAAACGACAAATGTCATCGCTGCACCATGCCATAAACCCGATATCACCATCGCTAAGAAAACATTGGTGTTCATTCGGCCGAAACCTTTGCGATTACCACCTAATGGGATATAGATATAGTCGCGAATAAAGGTTGATAGACTGATATGCCAGCGCGCCCAAAACTCTTTTAAGTTGTTTGCCATATAAGGCGCATTAAAGTTCACTGGGACACGAAAACCAAGCAGTAAAGCAATTCCTGTGACTAAATTAGTATAGCCAGAAAAGTTAAAGTAGATATTCCAAGCATATGCGTAAGTTGCGACGAGTATTTCTCCAACACCGAAGCCTGCTGGAGCATCAAAAACGGGATTGACGAAATTCTCTGATAAATAAGCGCTAAATAAGAAAAGTTTCACTAATGCTAAAGAGATCAGCAGGATGGCTTTTCTTGCATCAAGTATTTCACGGCTGTCAGCTTGGATTTGTGGAATAAAGTTTTTAGCGCGGTTGATCGGGCCAGCGACGATACTCGGAAAAAAGCTAAGGTATAAGACGACATCAAAGAAATCTGCTTTAGGAATTTCTTTGCGACAAACTGAGACTGTGTAGCTTACGGAATGGAATGCATAAAAAGATAACCCAAGAGGGGCTAATAATTCGATAATAGGCAGGCCAACATTAAACCCGAATTTGTCGAAGGTTTGCTGCAATGTTTCTTGAAAGAACGAATAGTATTTAAATGCGGTGAAGCAGCTAATAATACCTATAGCAAGAAGCGTAAATATCCATTTACTCGCAAGCCAATTTGATAACCAATTAGTCAGAAAATAAATAAATAGCGTGTATCCGAATAAAATATACGCGAAATCAGGGCTAAACGAATAAACAAAAAAGTAACTTGCCGTGATAAGTAAGCCATTTTGAAGCTTTGCACTAGGCTGGCAGCTCCAATATATAAGGAAAAACACCAAAAAAGAGCCAAGAAATTCGAATGAGAAAAAATTCATAGAGGACTCAAGTTGTTAATTATTGTTGTTGCTCGTCAGACTTCTCGTTGCAGCACAGTGGACAATAGTCATGTTTACTAGTGATAGGTTTATCTTGCTCACTAGAGGTTCATTTTTGTTGCTTAGCTGCACTTTGAATCATTTAGAGTATAGATGAATGTTCACATCATATTAATAATCAACGTAGTTGCAATAAGAAAAAATTGATTTTGCAATAAAGCGGGGATGGATTAGGGATAAATTTTGTTTATATGCGCTAATAAAAAAATCCACTTCAATTAGAAGTGGATTTTAGACTGTTGACAAACATATCATGTTTGGCAGCAGTCGTTAGGGGTTTTGAAATAAACAAGGAAAATCAATTCATTGATTTTCGGCTGATAACACGGAGCGGGAAAAACCACGCTTTTATCCCGCTTCGTCAGCAACCTCAAATCCACTTCAATTAGAAGTGGATTTTTAGCCAAAGCTTATACCTGATGATATCAATTAAATTCGATTAGATGCCGTTTTCTGAGCTTGTGTGATCAATTCTTCGTTGCTCGTGTACATCTCTTGCAAATAACGGTTATACGTAGAACCTAACTGTGAGTACCCTTTCATATCTCTGATAAGTTTTGATGTATCTAACTCATCCTTTGATAATCTTTGTTTTGCTCTAGACGAACGTAATGACTCGTAAGCATTATGGGTATTCATGTTTTTCATATAGGCTGATACAGTTTCTTCTACAGAATCGTAAGCTGAATAGCCTTTCACTTTTCCTTGCTTGATTCGGCAGCCGCTGCCACATCTCATCCCAAACAGATTGCCATTTTGTTGAGCGAGTTGTGAAGTTCCCCAACCTGATTCAGTGGCAGCCTGTGTAGCGACTAAATGTGTTGGCATAATATCAACACGGCTCAACAACTTATCCCAATTAATACGATTTGGGGTGGTACAGGTCATGCCATAGCTACTGCAAATTTGTGCTAGGCGACGTAACTCTTGAGCGCTCCATTTTTTATTAGCGCGTACAGAGAGTAACCATTTACGCTCTGCCATTATTTCTTGATTGACCTTTTCAATCACAGGAACAACCGTTTTCAAAAACGCTTTCTTACGTGGTGTACCGGACGGGTATTTTCGCAAATCAGGCAGAGATGTTTGAGCCTGATTTGAGCTCTGCACGGCCTTGTGAGAATACTCTTTCTTGAGTAAGGTACTGGTGCTAGTTGAGCCGAAACTCAAACCCGAAAATAAAAATAACAGTAAGAAAGCGAAGACGGCCTTTGTCCTCATCGTTCGAGAGGGCATTTGCTTCTCCTAATTTCTCTGAACAAAAATCGAGCGAATAGTAGCAGAATAATTTTTAGGGAGCTACTTTTATCAGGCTGGCTTTAACTAAATTACTGTATTGTTTTGTTTGTATTTTTGATTATTTTTAATCTATTGTTATTAAATGGAATTTATTTTTATTTGCTTTGTTTCCGCATTGAATTAATTAATCTCTCTAACGCTTATGCGAGTAAATTGAGTTAACTTAAGTTAAATTTGATTGTTATTTATACAGTTCACTTGGTTATTATAAGGGTATTTTGTCTATTTATTAAGCGATCGATCGCTTGTTTTTTGCTCAAATTTGAAAATTCAGACTTTTGTCGGAGGCTGAAGATACAAAAATGAGCTTTTTTAATGATTAAAAAATGAGCTACTCATCTAGAGCGTCAGGGTGAAAAATGCTCAAAAGTTTCATTGTGAAACATTATCAAGAAGCGTGTCATTTTTGTCTCAAAACGGTACTCGTTGCTGTTGTTGATCTTGTTCTTGCGCTTTTTCAGATAAGGTCGTGAAATCGACCTCGCTCCAAAAATCCTGCGGTATCGGTAGTCGAGCCATATTTGATGTTGGCAAGAGCCTCAATTGTGCGAGTTGTTGCAAATGATAATGTTGATAAGAGGCAGGTAAACTTAAACGCAAACCTTCTACTGGTACAATTTGAGATGGCATTAATGGATAGCGATCGTCACTTGTTTGGTAGTCTCGAGTGAGCACGAGGAATTTTTCAGGGACTCGTCGATAGCTGTTCCACCATAGCCCATCCACACGGTCAAACATAGTGCGAGTGTGTTGTTTATCATTTGCGCCGAGCTGATGTAAGGCTTGCGGTAAAATCCCTTCCATTGATTGAGAAAACATGGGGAGTGATTGAGCTCGTCCTTGTATGATCAGCGTCAGTGCTAAACGCGCCCCTAATAAATTGGAATACAGATCTTCTGGGGAAAAGGCCGATATTCCTTCAGAAAAACCGGGAACCGACTGATATCCGTACCACTGTGCTATTTCATGCCATACGGCAAGCTGAAAAGCTAATTTTGCGGCTAAGTAAGCACTTAGCGTGTAGCGTTGTTCAGGGCTAGTGGGAGGTTCGAAAGCCATAAAAACGATTTGCCTACTGGCGAGCTCATCGCTTAATTTTAATGTCCAACTTTCACCTAACCGCGGATAGATTTGGCTAAATAAGTACAGGGTATAGTCAGCGGTATCACGGACATGGGAAATATCAATAAAACCACTTTTATTTGTGTATAAAAGCCCAATTTTTTCATTGCTCATTCCCATTAACGCTGCGGTTGCGCCTAAAAAACTATCGTTATAATGGTGTTCACCCAGTTTATCGGCTTCAACGATATTATCGATAGTATAGAAAGGGACAGGTAAACCCCATAATTGCGCTTGTAAATCATAACCGAAAGCACAGCATGCCCTTAAACCCTGTGGTGGATTTAAAGTTTCAATAACAGGCCATACTTGAGAGGCGGATTCGTGGCTATCACTGCTTAATTGAGGCGATACCGAAGGTAAATGAGCGACTGGATTGCTTTGACATGCACTCAACACGAGAGCAAATATTATTATGGCTAACGGTTTTAGCATTAAAAAGCTTCCCCTACTTGGAAATAAAAACCCGTACTGTTACGACCAACACCAAAATCGAGACGCACGTTCATTCTAGGCTTAAATTCAAACCGATACCCAGCGCCAATACTTGGCAACCAGTGCCCTTCGCCTAATTCGGATGGGGTATCACTCATTGTTCCTGTGCCTACCCAGCCCACAATGCCATGTCGCCAATCAAGTTTGTGTCTCAGTTCTAATTGAGTCGTAAAAATATTGTTATCGCGATAACGGCCTTCATAGTAGCCACGCATGCGATTGCTATTACCTAATAAAGAAAGTTGACTCCATGGGACATCACCGGTAGTAAATCGCGCATAGTTATCTAGTGCCACAACCGTTTTCTCAGTAAGCTCATGATAATAAGCGTATTGCAGTTGTGTGCTTTGAAAACGTGTATCGCTGCCTAAATTAGGGGAAAAATAAGTATAAATCGTTTCGAAAGTTTGCCCATGATGCGCATTTGGTAAAAAGTCGCGAGTATCATAGCTAAAATAAGCACTGATACCTGAGTTAATGACCGAGCGTCCCCCTTCTGCTTGCTGAAAGTAACGTTTAGCACCTTCATCGGGATCACTTGCGTTAATCGATGAGAAATTCCAGCCTAGTCCAATATAGGTGGCATCGGTCAGGCGATATAGGGCGCGAGGTGTTATTTGGAATTCTTGAGAATGGTATTTTTCTTTATTATGGTCATTTTTACCCGCAGCGTAACCTTTTCCCCAATAATAGGTTGGAATGTTATTAAGGGTGCCTGAAACGAATAATCGCCACTGGTCATGGTCAATAAAATTATAGTTGGTGAAATTTACACCAAATGCTCCCGTGGATGAAGCAAAGCCACTTAATCCAATTGATGAGGGTTGAGTTATTTTGTCGCTTTTATCGATACGATATAAACCTACTAATGCAGTACCAACTCCAATGCCCATTTCTGGCGTATAAAAAGGGCCGGGCAGTAAACCCCAATCAATCGTCTTGCTTTCGTCAAAACTATTCGAGCCACCAAGCTGATTTAACCAAGTATCTATCTTTTGCCGATCAGGTAATAATTCGGCTTGTGTTGGCAGAGTAATAAAAAGGCTGAGCAATGCCAGCCTTTGTAAATGGTATAGCTGCAACATTAAAAACGGAACTCACCTGAGATATAGAAGCTATTACGGTTATTAAAACCGATTTCAGTTAGCACATTAAAATTACGAGTTAATTCAACGCGCGCACCTACAGTATTATTCCATTTATGGGCTAGGTGTTGTTTGACGTCGAATTTCATTCCAGGATCATCGAGTGCATTAACGAAACCTTTGAAGGCGGGGGGGAGGTCTAATTTATTTACGTCACCGCGGAAGTGTTGAGTAATATCTTGATACATTGCCCCTGTCCATACTTGGACTTTGGTATTACCTTGTCCACTGAACATCGGATCAAATACGAATTCATACCCAATACGAGGGGATATCACGAGAGCTTTAATATTACCGTCTAAAATATCTAAATCAGTATAGGTGTAGTTGAGATCTAAAGTCGTAAAGACTTGCTTATACCCACCGGCAAGTGTGAAACCACCACCATAAGTTTTTCCCTTAAAATCAAGATCGAATGGTTGGTCTTTCAAAAAGTCTAAGGGTAATTTTGCGAAGCCGAGATCAAAAGTACCACCTTTTAATTGAGTGTGAGAAGTTCCCTTGGTATGACCGTATAGGCCATATACATTTAAAAATGGGAATACCCAAGAATCTATTTTTAATGTATGAGTTTCACTTTTTTCCCGTGTGTGACCTGCCTCAATACTTAATGCGGAGGCAGTTTCAGGATTTTTAGGCATAATAAAGCCGATTTTATCCACCACAATATCTTGCCGTAAATTCATATAGCCATAACTAACCCCAAATGGCTCAGGGATATCATAGCCGCGCGCACGTGCTTCATCGCCCCAAATAGGCAATATACGGGATTCGCTTGATGATGAACGAGTTATACCACCTTCATTATTATTTTTGGGAACACCGGATTCACTCATGGTGACTGAAAAAAGTGGGCGATCATTATCAGCAAAGCTGAACGGAATTGAAAAACAGCAAGAGAGTAGCAACGCTTTGCTAAGTTGAATGCGTGTCATAGATAAGCTCGACATTGAAATAGACAGAAGAAATACATCAATAAAAGATGTATTTAAGATTAGCATATTGAGAGAATTGATAAATGGCGTTAAATGCTTTGTTTTAATAAAGCTTGAGCTAGATTAAGTAATGCGTGCTGAAGACATGAAAAAACCGATAACCTAAGCGATATCGGTTTTATTTTGAGTTTACTTTGAAAGTGAAGAGACTATTTTGGATTGTTTTGATGAAAGTGTACACGTTCGTGGAAATAGGCCTTTAAATGATCTTCCATTTGGTGAACTTTTTTTTCTAGTGCATTAACTAACACATCATCATTATTCATGTCATAAACACGTTCCATCGCGAGCTGGTCAACGTATTTTTTTTGCTCTTTTGTGAGTTCTGTCATTGTATAAACCCATGCTTATAAAAGAAATGTCCATGACTGGACAGTTGAGTTAAGGGTATTGTGCCTGAGTGTTGATTCATTGAAAAGTAGAATAAACGGTTGCCGCATATACTCTAAATCATTCGAAATGCAGTTAGACCGAACGTGAATGGATAGCGGAGAGTATAGAAAGCACGAGGGTTGGTGCGGGTTGATATAGGTGATGGCACGATAACTTGAAGTATGGCGAGTATAATGACAATTCTGCAATGGTTGGTCTAATGTCACGATATGATGTCGTTAAGATTATTCACAATACAAATCGGTAATTTAAGCTGCTATTCTTTGAACAGGCTATAAATTATGGATTTGTATAATGAATAATAAACAACAATATCTTGATATTGCTGCTGGTCAAGGTGAAAAAGAAGCCTCCATGATGGTGGCTATTCCTGCTTCTGAATTAACGTTATCTCTCCTCGAACAGCGTTTAGAAGAGCAACAATATTTTACTGATGGTGAAATCGATTACTTACCTGAAGGCGAAGGCGATTTTTTCTTTTCTTGTAAACGAGGTGATGAAGAACTGCGTTTCTATATCTCTCTTGTCCATAGTGACCCTGAATATGTGATTAATCCGTATTTTGCAACGGATCCTATCAGCCCTGAATTGTATGCGGAGGCAAGTGCAGCACCACAAGCGGTGATTGTTGAATGTATCTTTCAAGAGCAGCCACTCGTTAGCTATTTGCAGCAATTGAGAATGATCCAAATATTAGTACCTGACTTATTGTTAGGTTTGGATTTATCTGCCGCAGGAAAAGTTTTTACTCGTGAGTGGCTAAACTTCCAACTAATTGATGATTTAATGCCAAGTATTGATTCATTGTATGTCGTGCATGCAATCTATGATCAAGATGATAGCGATGAACAGCCAGATGACGCTGAACGTAGCCCAACGATGTATTGGTTCCATACACATGGTTTGGCGCGCTGTGGCTTATCTGAAGCGGAAATTATCATTCCTCATCCCATTGCTTCTTATTATGGTATTCCTGAGTTGTTTTGGAGCTTTGTGAATAACAGTATCACTCATGGCAAAATTGTATTTAATGAACCTATTTTTATCGGCCAAACTGAGAGTGGTTATGAGTATTTAGTTGCATTGCCATTTGAAGAGGGGTTAAAGCACGTTGGGCAATCAACGCCTATCGATGATTTAAAACCGCTTGAAGAGATGAATTATCAATTTGGTGATGAAAATTCACAGCGCTTTATGGGGGATTGGCATGATCGTGATGAATCACATCAGCACCCATCGGTGATGTTATTCCGTGTGACGCAAGAAGAGCCAGTATTGGAAAGTTTTTTCAAAGGCTTTGAAGATCAAAATGCGATGATGTTTATGCGTACCGACGAAGAAACCGCCGATATGTCTCGTAAAGCTCAATTGCGTTGGCAATACTTTACTCACATGTTAGATAACTATGGCCCTAAACCAGCGGCACAGAAAAAAGGGTTTCTTTCTAAATTACTGAGTAAGCCTACTGAAGAAGAATCTGAATGGCGTTTCTTAGTAAAATGCGGTATTGGTTATCATAATGACGAAGAAGATTATGATGGTCATGAACATATGTGGTTTGAGCCAACATCTTGGAATGGTGATCAATTTGAAGGTCGTTTGATTAACCATCCTTTCTATGTTCAAACGATGCAAGAAGGGAATATCTATCCATTGACCCGTGATGATATTACGGATTGGACTATTTATTACCAAGACGGTAGTTACACACCGGATACTATTTATAAATTACTGTCGGGTGCACAGGTGCACTAAGTTATTTGTTTCTTACTTAACTAAAGAGAATAGATAAAATGGGCATAACAATGCCCATTTTTAATGATAGAGCTCGCTAATGAATGAATCGGAATTATATCAATACGCATTATTTATGCTGTCACGCCGTGATTATGGAACGGTAGAGTTACACGCCCGTATGAAACGCCGTATGTATGAAAAAAATGAAGGTATTATTGATGAAACGTTGATTGAAAGAGTGATTGCTCGCTTAAATGAACAACATTTTCTTGACGATGTCCGAGTCATTAAACTGCACTTACAGGGGTATATTCGTAAAGGCTATGGACCATTGAGAATTAAGCAAGAACTAAAGCAAAAAGGTTTCACATCTTCTTTAATTGATTTGCAATTTGCAAACCTTGATGTTGATTGGTTTGAGCTTGCGCGACAAGTACGCTGTAAAAAATTTGGTGATGAAGCCCCTAGTGATTTTAAAGAAAAAAGTAAACAAATTCGTTACTTACAATATCGTGGCTTCTCTGGCGATATGATTTTCGAGCAGTTTCGTTAGCGAGTGCTTATCTCTATAATGCGTTATCATTAGACCGTTTTTTATTCATAAATCCGCCATTAATACCTGCTAAAATTCGACGACTTTGCCGCTAATTGACCTGTTCAAGGTGAAGTATTGCTTGCATAATAAAAAATAAAACTTGTAGTTCATTTCATCAAACTGGTTTGGGCGATAAAAACAATGTCACCTCAACTAGGAATGATCATGAAAATAAGCTCGTTATATAAATTAAAACTCGTTTTTTGGGCATTATTGCCCATTACTGCTATGGCAAATGTCGATTTAGCTGCGATGGAATCGCGTATTAAAGCACTTGAGGCTCAGATGGCAGAAGCAGTCTCTCGAGCAGTAAAGGCTGAAAATAGAGCCAGCAAGTTAGAACAAATGATGGTAGTGCAAGAACAAGTTTCATCAAATCAACCGCAAAAGGTGCCCAAAAAAGAGCCTGAAAAATCTAATGTCAAATATAACGCTCAAAACGGTGAGCTCAATATGTATGGCGATATTGAATTGAATATGGATGGTTCGAGCCGTAAAGGGCAAATTACTTCGATACGTACAGCAGTCAGTAAAAGTGCGAGTGGCGGTAAAAACGATAACTGGGATATTAATGGGCGGATCTTGCTCGGCTTTGAGGGCAAGCACTACCTTGCTAATGGCAATATGGCTGGTTTCAAAGCTGAGCCGTTAGCTGAAGCTGACGGTGGTATGGGGCTAGATGATGCTTTCTTTTACTTTGGCAATAAGGATAACTGGAAAATCAAAGTTGGACGTTATGAAGGCTACAGTATGTTTCCTCTTGAGCAAGATATCTTTATTTCCTACTCAGGAAACACATCGAACAGCTTATACACCGATGGTTACGGGTATGTGTATATGATGAAGGAAGGTCGTGGGCGTTCGGATGATGGAGGTAGCATTCAACTGTCGAAAACTATCGATGATTGGTATTTTGAGATTAATGCGCTAGTTGAAGATGGTACCGCATTATTTGGTGACGAGCGCTACCATGGTTATGATCTTGATAATCGTAAAAACTCCCTTTATATCCGACCTGTTGCGGTTTGGCAGCCAAAGCCATTTAAAATTGCGTTAGCAATGGAAAGCCAAGTGATGGATAACGCCTATGGCACGACTATTGATGGCCAATGGAAGGATCTGTCAAAGCGTAATGGTTATGGGCTAAGTATGGTTTGGGATTCTATAGCCAAGGATAATATGAGTGGCATAAAAACGGCGCTTAATATGGCTTATATGGATGCGGATGCTGAAACGGATTTTTCAGTAGGTGGGTATGCTAAATGGCGTCGTTTTGTTTTAGGTTATATTTATGCTCATAATAACATTAAAGATTTTAACCCTAATAAATATCAATATGTGTTAGATGATGACTCGATACTCAATGGGGTACCGGGAAAATATGATCTCCATACCATCTATGCTTCTTATGAAATTCCTAAAATCTTATACCTTGATAATTATAAGATTTATTTAGGTGCTTATTATTCAACAATTTATACTGCAAAAGCAGAATTAATTGATAAATCGGATGATGAACGTTATGGGTTTCGCGTTCGTTTCAAATATGAGTTTTAACTGTTAAGTTGTTAGGGGGCTTTCTCTTCAGAAAATGCTACAAATTTGGAGAGATAGCCTCTATATTCCTTCCTGCAAAAAATTATTAGCCATTCGATATAATGATCAGCAAATTTTTTATCATAACTATCCGCTACGGATATGATCCGCGTCAGTAAATTTTGCTTATCATTTGTGCAGAGTACGGTGAGATAAAATTAAAATATGAGACAGGCAGGAGAAATACATGATTGAGCTTTTAATCGGCGTCATCGTTGCGATAGGCGTTGGGCGCTATATTATCAAAGGCTACTCAGCAACGGGTGTGTTAATGACAGGGGGTATTTTACTCTTAATCATTACGGCCATAATGGGTAAAAGCATTTTACCCGAATCGGTGAAAGCAACAGGTTGGCGCGTTACCGATATTCTGGAATATATTAAATTCCTATTGATGAGCCGTGGTGGCGATCTAGGAATGATGATCATGGTGTTATGTGGGTTTGCTTCTTATATGACTCACATTGGTGCCAATGATGTGGTGGTTAAAATTGCTTCGAAACCGCTAAAAATGATCAACTCACCTTATTTGCTGATGGTTGCGGCTTATATTGTGGCGTGTTTGATGTCATTAGCGGTTTCTTCAGCAACAGGACTAGGGGTGTTGTTAATGGCGACACTATTCCCTGTGATGGTGAATGTTGGGATCAGTCGTGGTGCTGCGGCAGCAATCTGTGCTTCTCCTGCTGCTATCATCTTAGCGCCAACATCTGGCGATGTGATTTTAGCTGCAAAAGCTGCTGAGATGCCCCTGATTGATTTTGCTTTTAAAACCACGTTACCTATCTCAATTGCAGCGATTGTTGCGATGTCTATTGCGCATTTCTTTTGGCAACGTTTCCTTGATAGAAAAGAAAACGTTAAAACAGAAATGCTTGATGTGAACGAAATCAAAACTCATGCACCAAGTTTTTATGCTATTTTACCGTTTACCCCCATTATTGGTGTCCTGATTTTTGATGGTAAATGGGCGCCTGAGCTGCATATTGTTACGATTATTGTTGGTTGTATCATTATGGCTGCGATCATTGAATTCATACGTAGCTTTAGTGCCAAGCATGTCTATTCGGGGCTAGATGCTTGCTATAAAGGTATGGCTGATGCTTTTGCCAGCGTGGTAATGCTATTAGTTGCTGCGGGTGTGTTTGCTCAAGGTTTAAGCACTATTGGCTTTATTAAAGGTCTGATCGATCTTGCTCAATCTTTTGGTTCAGGGGCAATTGTAATGATGATTGCATTGGTGATTATTACGATGTTAGCCGCAATGACAACAGGTTCGGGTAATGCACCTTTCTATGCATTTGTTGAGTTGATCCCTCATTTAGCGAAACAAATGGGGGTAAACCCTGCTTATTTAGTGATCCCAATGCTGCAAGCCTCTAATTTAGGTCGCACATTATCGCCGGTGTCTGGTGTCGTGGTTGCGGTATCGGGGATGGCGAAAATTTCACCGTTTGAAGTCGTGAAGCGGACATCAATACCCGTTCTTGTCGGTTTAGTTGTGGTGATCGTTGCGACTGAAATATTGGTTCCTGTATATCTTTAATTAGATAGACTCGCCATACATCAAGGTGCAGTGGTGTTGATTACACTTATTTAGTCGAATTACATCGTTTACCTATGTAGTTCGACTATCTTCGTTTGTCGCCTACCTGCATCTCGACTTATTTAGAATATCATTAAAAATGGCTGAGAAGGTGAACTCTCAGCCATTTCTTATTTAAATACCAATAGTTAATAACGCTATTAATCAAAAATTTGTTAATTTTAAGTGTGGTTTGTTTAAACAAATTACGGTCTTTTATTTCACCATTAATTTCATTTCTCATTATTAAGCGCTTTTTTTGCGATCTGTGCCAAAAAGCCAGACAAAACCACAAAAATAAGCTAGGTACTTGATATCAATTGATGCAAAATCCGCACATCTTTTTTATATGAACAATTAATGATAATTTTATGAACGCGACAGACAAACCAGTTAATAAATGGACTTATAAAGATTTTACGTGGGTTTTATCCCTATTTGGTACAGCGGTTGGAGCTGGAGTACTTTTTTTACCGATTAAAGCAGGTGCTGGTGGCTTTTGGCCGTTAGTTATTCTTGCGATCATTGCAACGCCAATGATTTGGCTTGCTCATAAAGGATTGGCACGTTTTGTTTTATCCGCTAAAAATCCTCATGCAGACATTACTGACACGGTAGAAGAGCATTTTGGTAAAGTTGGCGCAAATATCATTACATTTGCATATTTCTTTGCCATTTACCCAATCGTCTTAATCTATGGTGTTGGTATCACGAATACCGTCGACTCGTTTTTAGTGAATCAGATTGGTATGGAGCCGCTCCCGCGTTGGTTACTTTCTGGTGTGCTGATTGGCGCGATGACTGCCGGAGTGCTATTTGGCCGTGATTTAATGCTACGTGTCACTTCAATGATGGTTTATCCGTTGGTATTTATTTTACTTGCGCTGTCACTGTATTTGATCCCTGAGTGGAACACATCAATGTTAGAAGTCGCTCCTGATTGGAGCGCGATGCCAGTCGTAGTATGGATGGCTATCCCATTGATTGTATTCTCATTTAACCATAGCCCGATCATCAGCCAATTTACCAAAGACCAACGCTTACAGTTTGGCGATAAAGCGGTAGTTAAAACGGATATGATCACCGGGGGCGCAGCGCTAATGCTAACCGGTTTTGTCATGTTTTTCGTTTTTTCTGTCGTGTTATCTTTAAATCCTACCGAGTTAGAAGTCGCGAAAAAAGAGAACATTAGCGTGTTATCGCATATTGCCAATATCAATCCATCACCAATCCTCTCTTACTTAGGGCCAATTGTGGCGTTCGCGGCGATTGTTTCAAGTTACTTTGGCCACTTCCTAGGGGCACATGAAGGTTTAGTTGGTTTAATTAAATCACGTTCTTCTTTTTCTATTAAGAAAATTGAAACAGCTTCAATGCTTTTTATTGTATTAACAACATGGTTAGTGACTATCAAAAACCCAAGCATTTTAGGGATGATCGAAACGATGGGAGCCCCAATGATCGCTGCCATCTTATTTATTTTGCCTGTTGTATCAATGCAAATCGTACCTGCAATGAAAAAGTATAGCACTTCAATCGCGGCTCGAATTTTCACCTTTATTTGTGGATTGGCCTCTATTACTTCAGTGATATACGGCGCGTTACAATAAGCTATCGTTAACCGATACATTGATAGAAAAAGCTCACTTTAGTTTTATGGTGAGCTTTTTTTTATGGTTTAACGTTATAAGAAATAACGTTAAAAATAGTGAATAACCTCGTGTTCATGCCGTGTGATGGCTGATCACTAAGATATTAACCTGTATGAAATAATTTCAAGTGATGATGGGTTGTCTGCTGAAAAGTGTTAGGTAATATCTATTTATATAACAAAATAGTCGTTAATCATGGAGTCCCATAAAGTGGGAATTGCGATAAATTAGCGGCAGTATAATAAGGATAACAAATGAAGTTAGAAACATTATCGATTCACGCAGGCTACTCACCCGATCCAACCACAAAAGCAGTGGCAGTCCCTATTTATCAAACAACGTCTTATGCATTTGATGATACCCAACATGGCGCTGATTTATTTGATTTGAAAGTTGCTGGCAATATTTACTCTCGGATCATGAACCCAACTAACGATGTTTTAGAACAACGCGTTGCAGCTTTAGAAGGGGGAGTTGCAGGGCTCGCCGTGGCATCTGGTATGGCGGCGATCACTTATGCAATTCAAACCATTGCTCAGGCAGGGGATAACATTGTTTCGGTCGCTAAATTATATGGCGGAACCTATAACTTGATGGCGCACGCATTGCCTCGTTTTGGTATTGAAACACGTTTTGCTGAGCATGATGATCTGGCCGCGCTAGAAGCATTAATTGATGATAAAACCAAAGCGGTTTTTTGTGAATCTATTACTAACCCAGCAGGTTTCATTGTTGATATCGCGGCATTAGCTGAAATAGCGCATCGTCATGGTGTCCCTTTAATTGTCGATAATACAGTTGCAACACCTTATCTGTGCCGCCCATTTGAGCATGGTGCAGATATTGTAGTGCACTCATTAACAAAGTATATAGGCGGTCATGGTACATCAATTGGCGGTATGGTTGTGGATTCTGGAAAATTTCCTTGGACGGAACATGCAGAGCGTTTCTCATTGCTAATTGAACCTGATATCGCTTACCACGGTGTCAGTTATACAGAACATTTTGGGGCAGCAGCCTTTATTGCACGCTGTCGTGTTGCTCCATTACGCGGTACTGGTGCAGCATTATCACCCTTTAACGCGTTCTTGATCTTACAAGGGCTTGAAACGCTTGCTTTGCGCATGGAACGTCATACTGAAAATGCCCAAAAAGTGGCTCAGTATTTGGAAAAACACCCTCAGGTTGCTTGGGTTAAATATGCAGGGCTACCAAGTCATCCTGAACATGCACTAGCGCAGAAATATATGCAGGGTAAACCTGCGGGGATCATGTCATTCGGTATTAAAGGCGGGCAAGAAGCAGGTGCTCGTTTTATTGATGGGCTAAAACTGATTGTAAGATTAGTGAATATTGGTGATGCAAAGTCACTTGCATGCCACCCAGCTTCAACCACGCATCGACAGCTCAATGATGAGGAGCTCGCGAAGGCGGGGGTTTCTCGCGATATGATCCGTCTTTCGATAGGTATTGAACATATCGATGATATTTTGGCAGATTTAGAGCAAGCTTTAAGCGCAGCGAAATAATATTTTTAATACTGGCAGCTATTGGGAAATTTTCATGCTCAATAGCTGCTTTTTATTAGAAATTTTAATATAACCCAGCTGACTATTCGCTTGGTGAATTTGCAAAAGAGAAATGATTGATAATCATATTTTGATTGTTTGATCTATTTTATTTTAAACGTTGAACTATTCTCTTAGGCTCCAGTCTTAAATTAGCGAGAGCAGTAGAGCCTTGCTAACTCTCTATTTTATCTTTATTTATTGATTGTTTAAGAATCATAATTTAATTATTTCTTTGTTTATGTGAGGTTTACTCGCACTATTGATAATAGTGAGTTAAGCCATATTAATGCTAAATGGTTATCGCGTGACATGTCACGCTTTTACTCGAAAATCGTATTTAGGCCTATATCTAATTATTAAATATTTATTACAAGAATGGTTGAGAAAAAATGAATATGGCAAATAATAAAATTGCCTACCTTAAGTGGTGCCTGTTATTTGGGTTTGTATTACTAACTTATTTTATTCCCCTCAATGGACGGCTTCTCTGGCAACCAGATGAGCTACGCTATGCAGAAATCAGTCGTGAGTTGATTTTAAGCTACAATTGGAGTGTACCTGAGCTTCTTGATATTCGTTATTTTGAAAAACCTATTTTTGGCTATTGGGTAAATGCATTTTTCCAAATGCTGTTTGGTGAAAATAATGTCTCAGTGAGACTTGGGGTGGTGTTTAGTACCCTCACCAGTGGGGTATTTGTCTATCTATCGGCAAAGATGGCTTGGAAAAAAGCCGATCTTGCCTTTAATGCTGTTTTAATTTACCTCTCTATGCTGATGGTACTAACCATTGGTACTTACAATGTGCTTGACCCAATATTGACGGCATTTATTACTATGTCGATTTTCTTTTATCAATGGGGGCTGACCACACGAGTTTTTTCGCAAAAACTACTGGCCTTTATTCTGTTAGGAGTGGCTGGTGGACTCGGTTTAATGACTAAAGGTTTCTTAGTATTAGTCATCCCTAGCTTAGTGATCTTGGTGAGTTCAATTTACTACAAGCAATTTAAAGAGATTTTCTTTTTTTCTTTTGTCTCTCTTTTCACTATGTTTGTGGTTTGTCTGCCGTGGGCGCTTGTGATTGCAGGTCGCGAGCCTGATTATTGGAATTATTTTTTCTGGGTGGAACATGTTCAACGCTTTATGTCGGATAATGCGCAAAACCGCTCACCTTTCTGGTTTTATATTCCTATACTGATTGCGGCTGTACTACCATGGTTAGGTTATCTAGTCGCTTCATTGATTAATAGTGTTAAAGAAAAAGGTCTGCATATCTATTTCTTGATGTGGTTTATCATCCCTTTTCTCTTTTTCAGTATTACAAAAGGTAAGCTGTTAACTTATATCTTGCCATGTCTTGCGCCGTTAGCCGTTTTAATGGCAGCCTATATCGATAAAATTCTACAACAAACGCAAGTTGCGGCGATCCGCTTCAATGCGATAATTAATATCATTATTGGTTTAGTTGTCGCCACTGCACTGTTTTTTGCACCTCATTTTTCTCAATTAAATGTGTATGCAGTAGATGAAGAGAATAAAAGATTGCTTGCTGCTGGCGCATTTTTGTTTTGGGGCGTGATTGGTATTGTTTCCTATCGCCGTCGTTTTTGGTCAGTGGCAGCCGCTTGTACTTTGGCTGTGAGTCTTGTCGTGGGTCATGTGCTTCCTGCTAAGGTAGAAAGTAATAACACCCCACAAAAATTGATTGAAAAGTATCGTCCCCAGCTGTCCGATAAAACTTATTTGCTGACCAACAATGTAGGGCTAGGAACAGCACTTGCTTGGGTGTTAAAGCGTAGCGATATTACGATGCTGCACCAAACGGGCGAGTTAGCTTATGGAATAAAATACCCTGATGCGGCAAATCGTTTCTATCGTTTAGATCAGTTACCAACGTTGCTAGAACAGCATAATTATCAAGATGTCGCCGTGGTTGTTGAAGGCTCTCAAGATAATATTTTGTCTGCTTTACCCGGAAACCCTACGATTATTCATGAAGGTAATTTAGTGTTTGCCCTTTATGAAGGCCGTAAATAGCTTAATCGGCTGGGAGTGATAGGGAATTGCTCATCGATATTGAGTATCCACATCATGTTGAATGAATGTGTTACCATTGATGAGCAATTTCTCGCAAGCATTTTTCTAGCTTTATTCGCAAAGCTTTTTACAGTCACAGGATAGCCATAAATCCTATTCTCGGATGGTATAGAGTAAGATTTTGTGGTGATTTTTGATCGTCTAAATTGAATTTTCTATAAACAACGTTGCTTTCATTTTTCTATTCCGTTGGTTTTCTAACCTCATATTAAATATAAAATTATAAGCCTAATATTATTTCAATAGTATTTTATTTGATTTAGGGATAATAATTTAAGCAAAAATAATGACATTCAATCATTAAATGTCAGTCTTATTTTGTGGGTTTTATTCGTGGCGACAAAATATGAATACATCGCTAATTTTTTAAATTAAATTTTTTATATCACATTAATATTTAGCCAAATTTAGCTATGATATAGGCCGCAATTTAGTATGAAATTGCAACCATACAATACTCTGGGCAAGCACAGTGTATTTAAACTTATCAGCAATGAGAGAACCATCTTATGCTAAATATATTTAATTTAAGAATAAAAGGAATAATTGATTATGACATCAAAATTAGGGGGAAACCGCCAGAAGCAACAAAATAAAACCGCCAATAAATCTAAGAGTGCTAGCTCGCAAAAGTCTGATTCAGCAGTGGTTGCTAAAATTAAGCAAATTGCTCCTGAGACGCTGAAAGAATGTAGTCATACATTACCAGCTGATTCAGATTATTACCCACTTCAATCTGAGAGTCATGGTGGTAGTAATGTCTTTTTTAACCAAGCTGGTTCTGATTGTCGTTTTAATTTGGTTGATGGAAAAACTGGGGCTATGTACCTAGCAACATCCCCTGAAACAGCGATGAAAGAAGTTTTTCAAAATAAGAGCCTAATTGAATCTGATCTTGATGGTTATTATATGGGGATTGTAACAACAGAAAGAGATCTGACTATATTACGGAGCTCTGATTTGATACGTAAAACAAGTCTAACTCTTCATGACCTGACAACATCTGTACGACAAGATACCCAATATCTCGCTCGTGTCGTACATCATGCGGGCTTTGATGGAATGGAATATCCATCGAATGTAACCACTGAGCCATGCTTTGTTTTATGGCACGGTGATCCTTCAGGTAAAGGGATGGTGAAAACATCTCAACAATCTAAGCTTACTGATTGGGACTTCAGTAATGGTAAAGAAGCAGCGGACATCCTTGTTTTTGAGTTAGGTGTATCGGTTGAAGAAGATTAATTTTAAGGTGTACTAGGCTGGATCTTGAGATCCATGTAATCTCGCTAGGCGATAAAGCTCTTCCATGACTTCTGAGTTTGGATTTGTTTTTAGCACATCAATGACAGTATAACTTTCTTTAGTTGGCTTAAAGCCATTGAGCTCTACATGCCTTTTTTCCATAAAAAAAGAGTACTGCATCCGGTCACTAAATGTATTAATCAGTTTGAGTAACTCAGGAAGCCCTTTAAGCACACCTTTATTGGAAATGTGCTCTTCATCTGTAAATTGAAAAATTGGGTAAACGAACTCATTATCAAGCTTAATTGCGAATAAATTCCCTTGCTCTTTCCAATTCCTAACAGTCGTTTTTGTGATACCTAATGATTCAGCTGTTTCTGCTGAACTTAAGTAGCCGCCATCTTGATTGAGTCTAGCTAAAAACATCGATTTACTTTTAGCTCGTCTTAATAGACGTTGTTTCTCTTTGGATGGTGAATTTTCGTATTTATGACGGATCAGCTCAATGATTGCATTTATAGCGTAATCATCATCAGTTTGTGACAGATTATTATTTTTTAAAACAACCTCACTGGAACTAGCAACATCCAGCATATCATTAAAAATGTTTTTTAACCGGGTGACTTTCGACCCTTCATTATTGATTGAAAGCTTTAGATGCTTATCGGAGGAGCGAGTAGCAATCTTTTCTTTCTTAATTGCAGTAGTCATAAAACCTCCTTTTCGATTTTCATACTATTATAATATAGTATGAAAATCGAAAAGTTGTTCAAGTTTTCCTCAGCTGAGTTTTTGTAGGGCTGTCTCTAAGTTTCTACTTTGTATGTTCGAATTGTTGGGTTTTGTAGACATGCTTACTTATGGAGTCTGAAGCTCAATCATACTTAGTGCTTGTTTTCGTGTAATTGAGGCTTCAGACTTGGCTGATCAGTTTTAATCATCGAGTGCTTTGTCGGCTAAAATAGTGCTTACCATACTGGTTGATTAAAACGGCTATTTTGGCGAGTTATTTCCTCATTTTATATGATTGAGGTACGCTACTCTCCGCTTCAGGTTTGACTATGCTATCGGTAACGCCATGGTAAATCATTAGCATCGCGAAGCTATTGTTCATGTTACTGATAGGGACATCATTAGTGGATCGGTTATTTTTTGAATGACGATCTGTTATGCGATGATTCATAATGCCTTCTCCTCATCTTCTTTCAATAGACGATCTGCTTCAGCAAGTTCATAGCGTCTAGGTGTTAATGCAGTCGCGCTGTGGTTACGTGCCAATAGGGAATAAATCGTAGGTAGAACAAACAGTGTGAATAGTGTGCCGACTAACATACCTGTTACAATTACTAGACCTAATCCAAAACGGCTATTGGCACCAGCACCTGTTGCAAATAGTAGTGGAACTAAGCCAATCACCATGGCTGCGGTGGTCATTAAGATCGGTCGTAAACGAATTTGCGCCGCTTTTAGAATAGCTTGGCGTCTATCAAGACCTTCATGTGCTTGTAATTCATTCGCAAACTCCACCATTAAAATACCGTGCTTACTGATCAATCCGATCAGTGTCACTAACCCTATTTGGGTATAGATATTGAGTGTGGCGTAGCCAAATGCGAGTGGGATCAGTGCACCACAAATTGAAAGCGGGACTGTGATCAAAATAATTAAGGGATCCACTAAGCTTTCGTACTGTGCAGCAAGAACCAGATAAATGATGATCAGCGCCGCCATAAACGCAAAGGCGAGGGTGTTTCCTTCTTGTTTATATTGGCGCGAATCTGATTGCCAGTCGTGACTGAAGCCTGCTGGTAATTCATTGGCGATATCATCTAAATAAGCGACTGCTTGACCTAAAGTGACTCCCGGAGCGGGGATAGCTTGGAAAATAGCCGCATTTTGTTGATTAAATTGCGTCAATTTATTGGGCTCAATTTGCGTATTGATATCAACGACTGTTGAGAGCGGGATCATGCTGCCATCTTGGGCTTTAACATAGTGGCGAGAGAGCGCATCAGGTGTGAGGCGTTGGCTACGTACACTTTGTGGGATCACGTCATAAGAGCGTCCATCCATACCAAAGCGGTTAATGTAATTTTCCCCAACCAGCAATGTCAGCGATTCACCAATATCTTGCATACTAATTCCAAGGCTATTCGCTTTGGAACGGTTAATTTTGACTTCAACCACAGGGTTGTTGTAATCGAGGTCACTATCAACCACCATAAATAAGCCACTTTCACGCGCTTGCTGCTTTATTTCTTCCATTGTTTTATACAGTACTGGATAACCTTGTGGGCTCCTAAGTACCATCTGTATCGGTAAACCACCTGTAGAGCCAGGTAGAGCAGGTAATTGGAAAACAAAAATGCTATTACCTTCAACATCCCCGACCTTCCCCTGCAAGTCAGATTGTATGGCTGAGGCAGGCCGCTCACGTTCTTCCCATGAGGTTAAGTTAGTTCCCCCAAAACTGGCTGAAATACCATCAGTACCATTAATGATCCAAGTACTTTCCGTTTCAGGTAACTCCATCATTACGTCGTGCAGCTTGCGAGAAAAACGTTCAACATACTCAAGATTGGCATGTTGTGGTGATTTGATCGCAGTTAAAACGGCGGATTGATCTTCAACTGGGGCGAGTTCACGGGGCGCTGATTGGTATAATACTGGCAAGCTAACAAACACGATAATCGCGACAATACCCGTGATCCAGCGATGCTTCAGTGAAAAATTCAACCCTTTTGTATAGTAGTGCGCAAGGAAATTAAAAAATCGTTCAGCCATGTGCGCCATGCGGCCTTCATTCTGTTTTGAATTCAACATAAATGAACTCATTACTGGTGATAATGTTAAAGCAACAACACCAGAAACGATAACCGAACCGGCTAAGGTTAAAGCGAATTCTTTAAATAAAGCGCCTGTTAAGCCAGACATCAGACCAATAGGCGCATAAACAGCCGCTAAAGTAATCGTCATGGCAATAACGGGGCCTGCAACTTCCCTAGCGCCAATTAATGCAGCGAGTACGGGGGATTTTCCCTCTTCAATATGACGGTGCACGTTCTCAACCACCACAATCGCATCATCCACAACTAAGCCAATCGCTAATACCATGGCGAGCAAAGTGAGTAGATTGATACTGAAGCCAAATACCATCATCAAGGCGGCAGCACCTAGCATGGATAATGGGATAGCCAATATAGGAATAATCACACTGCGGATGGAACCTAGGCATAGATAAATAACTGCGATAACAATGAGTAATGCTTCGATAAGGGTGTGAAAGACCTGATCGATAGAAGCTTTGATAAAGCGCGACGTCTCAAATGCCATCTCAACTTTCACGTTAGGTGGCAGAGTTTTGATAATATCTGGCATTAACTGTTTCATGCCGTCAACAATCACTAACGGGTTTCCTGTTGGTGTTGCAAATAAGCCTAAATAAATAGCCGGTTCACCATTCATCAAACCACTCGTTTCAGTGGATGCGGCTCCCAATTCAATTGTTCCTACATCACGTAAACGAACCAACCCGTTACCATCATTACGGATCACGAGGTCTTGGAATTCGGCCACATTGGTGAGATCAGTATTCACATAGACGTTAGAAATAACATATTCGCCTTTCACCTTACCTGGGGCGGCTTGGTAGTTATTTTGTCTTACGGCTTGAGCGACATCTGCCGCTGATAGGCCTCTGCCTGCTAATTTATCGGCATCTAACCACAAGCGCATCGCGAGTTGCTGTCCACCGAATACTTGAACTTTTGCAACCCCATCTATGGATGAATACATAGGTTCAACAACACGAGATAAATAATCGGTTAATGCAGGGATAGACAGTGTGGTACTGGAAAACCCAATATAAGCGACAGCCGTTGATTCGCCGGAAGAGAGTTCAATAACAGGATCATAAGCTTCTTTTGGTAACTTGTAGCGTACCTGATTAACCTTTGCCATGACTTGCGCAAGTGCTTGGGTTGAATCACGATTGAGCTCCATTCTTACGGTGACTAAGCTACTACCTTGTACCGATGATGACGATAAATAATCCACGCCTTCAACCGATGAAACAGCTTGCGCAATAGGTTGAGTCACAAAACCCTGCATAAGATTGGCTGATGCGCCGGGGTATTGGGTTGTGATAGTAATCGTGGAGCTTTCCAGTTGTGGATACTGGCGAATAGGCAGCTTACTTAAGGCAAATAGCCCCATCAGTACGATGAGAGAACTCACTACCAGTGCTAACACAGGGCGGCGAACAAAAATATCTGTAAATTTCATTGCGCCTCCTTAGGAGCCTTGATGAGGATTAACCGGTGTTTCAGTTAACGTATCTTGTGCGACTGGGGTAATTGCGGAGCCATTATTAAGGCGCAATTGTCCAGAGGTAACGACCTTATCTTCCGCCTTCAAGCCTTGTTCAATCTCAATTTTTCCATTCCAACGCTGACCTGTTTTCACTGACACTTGTTTGACGGTCATTGCATCGTTATTGCCTTCTACCACGAATACCGTATCGCCATAAGCGGTATAGGTGACGGCGGTTTCAGGTATTGTCAGTACTTGGCTGGCAGCTTGGCGTACCACATTAACATTGGCATACATACCTGCTTTTAACGCTCCATCACTATTTTCAAGGGTGGCTTGCAATTGTATGGTGCGCGACTTACCGACGAGAGGATCGATAGCACTGATGCGTGCTGGAAAGGTTTTTTCTGGGTAGGCGTCAACATGAATATCAACAATTTGCCCGATATGCAATTCGGGAGACGCTTGTTCATCAAGGGAAAAATTGAGTTTCAATGTCTTAGTATCAACTAAGCTGGCAATTGCCTCACCGGGACTCAGGTATTGTCCTTCATGTACTTGACGAATACCTATAGTGCCATCAAAAGGGGCTCGAATGGCTTTTTGCGCAATCAACGCTTGAGTCTGACGGATCAGCCCTTGGGCAATATCACGTTCTGCTAGAGTGCTATCAACTTGTGCTTGCGCAACTAAATTTTTAGCCGCTAACGTTTGAGTTCGATTATAGAGACGTGCAGCATTGCGCAACTGTGCTTGATAACGCGCTAAATCAGCTTGTTCAACAGCATCATTAAGTTGGACTAACAATTGGCCTTTTTTGACTTGCTGCCCAGATTCAAAATCAATTTTGGTGATACGTCCGCTAGTTTCTGCGGCAACAAAGACTTGGCTGCCTGCTTCTAGCTCACCTACACCATAAAATGTACGCGGCGCACTGTCTTGAGTAACAGGTGCTAAGGCGACTTTTACTGGCGGATATTGATATGCAGCTTGTTGTTTTTCACCATCCTGTGCATAAGAAGTATAAACAGCTATACCTCCTCCAGCAGCGATGATCAGCGCACCTAATGTGATAATGGTGGTTTTATTCATTATTAGTACCTACTTTTTCTGTGCTTTAACAGCGTAATAAAGATCACGGAAATGCCCTGCAATGGCGAGAGCCATGAGTCCACCAATAACGGAGACATGTTCAATAGCCCAAAACAGGGCAATTTGGGCTTCTGGGCCACTGTAAAGCCAAAATGTATGAACAATAATGATGGTAAGAAATAGAAAAACAGCGAGAGCTCCAGTAGCAAGCCACAGTAGGCGATTAAGCAGTACTAAAATTGAGCTGGCTAACATGACAAATGCAGATGCAATCGCAAAAAACCAATCTGGGTGTAAACCCGCAGCCCGCATTTCTATCAGGCTGTTTTGGTAATCAAAAATTTTTGCTAAACCTGACGAAATAAATAAAACCAGTAACAATAATCGAGCGATAAACCATAGTGTGTTGCTCTCTAAAATTCTGGCAATGATCAACGGCATAGCCCATCCCCTTTAAAAATTAAGTTAGCCTGCATGACATTTAATAAGCGCTGTCACCACCTCATGCAGGAAAATAATGTGGAATAAACTGAATTGACAAACTCAGAGGCTGGCACTATAAAACCTTAAGTTAAGTTGAGGTCAAGTGTAGGTGGTTAAAAATGGTAGAGAAAGACACAAAAGCGACAAAAAGACGTGGCAGTGGCGAAATAAAGATTGATTATACAAGGGCATTAACGGTTGGTGAGGTTGCGAAACGCTCGGGTGTACCTGTTTCAACGGTGCATTTTTATGAATCAAAAGGACTCATTCAAAGTACCAGAACACAAGGTAATCAGCGGCGTTTTCCGTCGGTCGTTTTGCGTTATATTGCCATTATCAAAGTGGCGCAAAGTACGGGGATCCCATTAAAAGAAATTCAAGATGCATTAGGTAAATTTCCCGCTAATAGCAAATTAACGTCAGAGCAATGGAAGGAAATGTCGACACAATGGAAAGTCTCTTTAGATAAACGAATTCGTCAGTTAACGCGTTTGCGAAATGAGCTGGATCACTGTATTGGCTGTGGTTGCTTATCATTGAGTGACTGTCCATTACGCAACCCTGATGATGTTTTAGGACGAAAGGGACCTGGTGCACGTATTTTGGAACGACCCTAGACGCCCCCCCTCAAAACATAAAATATTTTAGCGAGCCTTTCGAGGTTCGCTTTTTAATGGCTCTATTTCTGTTCTTTCGGTTAATACTGACTCGTTCTCTCTGGTTTTTCGATATCTGAATGGCATTTTTTGTTGTTGTGCTGAATTGCGCACCATTTCTATTGAAACTCATCAAGATCATCTTAGCAAAATCCCGCAGGCTATAATCTGAAACAAAAATGTAACAATAATTTCACAATAAAAGTGAATGCGTTATTGTCAGCAACAATCAATGCAATAAAAACACAACAAAAACAATCAGGCAGTGAGTATTTCTCGATCGCTAAGACGGTTGTTACGAAGAACAATAAACAAAAGAGAGGCGAGTATGGATTATCGTATTTTTTTACAGGCGGCCCAGATTGCGGCGGATAGAGCTCGTTATATCCTGACTGAGCATCGAAAAAATAAGCTTTACGAACATATTTATTTTGATACTAAAGATGACGAAAGCCCAGTAACTGAGATAGATCAGTACGTTGAGCGGGAAATTCGTCAAATCATTCAAACATTTCATCCAGATCATAATATTTTAGGTGAAGAGTACGGTTTTCAGTTAGGGGGATCTGAATTTACATGGGTAATTGATCCAATTGATGGTACTCGGCAATTTATTGCTGGGATCCCGATTTACGGTACTTTAATTTCACTTTGCCACCATGGTGTGCCTGTTCTGGGGATCATCGAACACCCCGCGGTTTTAGAACGTTGGATTGGTATAAAAGGTCATCCTTCAACGTTAAATGGTCTACCAATTGAAACGCGCAAATGTACTCAATTAGAGCTTGCTCTGATGTCTTCCAGTAATACTGAACCGGTCCTACCTGAGCATCGTGCTGGTTATGAACACATCATTCCTAAAACTAAGTGGCGCGTCTATGGCGCAGCTTGTTACTCCTATGCTTGTCTCGCAACCGGACGTATCGATTTAAGTATTGATAGTGGGGGGATGAGAGAGGTGGATTATTGCGCACTGGTACCGGTTATCGAAGGTGCAGGCGGAAAAATTACGGATTGGGAAGGTAAACCTTTAACTATGCATTCAGGTAAAACTGTTGTTGCAGCAGGGACGCCTGAACTCCATCAACAAGCCTTAGATGTATTGCATCAATACAAATAACACTCAAAAAATAAAAATTATTATTAAGGAGAATGTTATGTTTCGATGGATCAAAACATTGCCTGACCAAGAGCCGATAACCGATAAAAAAGAGATTGATGACTTGTACCGCTATTGGCGCATTCACATTATGATCGCGCTATATGCAGGATATGCCACATACTATTTTACGCGTAAGAGCTTTAATTACGTGATGCCAGAAATGATCAAGGATCTGGGAATTAGTATTTCTGATGTTGGTATTCTAACCACTGCATTCTATTTAGTTTATGGTGTATCGCGTTTTGCTTCGGGTATTATGAGTGATGCATCAAACCCTCGTTTTTTCATGGGGGTTGGCCTAATCATTACTGGTTTTATTAATATCTTTTTTGGCATGAGTTCAAGTTTGTGGTTATTTGCCTTCTTTTGGATATTAAATGCCTTTTTCCAAGGTTGGGGATGGCCGCCATGCTCCAAATCATTAACTTCATGGTATTCACGTAATGAGCGTGGCCTGTGGTGGTCTATTTGTAATACCTCACATAACGTGGGTGGGGCGATTATTCCATTATTAGCAGGTGGTTTGGCGGTACATTATGGTTGGCGCTATGGTATGTATATTCCAGGGGTAATAGCCATTGTGATCGGACTATTTGTTTGCTTACGCTTACGTGATAAGCCATCTACGATGGGGCTACCCACAGTTGGGCATTGGCGTAATGACCAACTCGAATTACAACAAGAAGCTTCTAGCCGGAAATTAAAACTTTGGCCGATATTAGTACAATATATTTTTACCAATAAATATGTTTGGTTATTAGCGGCTTCCTATATTCTTGTTTACATTGTGCGTATTGGATTAAATGATTGGACTAATTTATATTTAGTTGAAGAATATGGATATGATTTGATTAAGGCGAACTCTGCACTTTCTTTCTTAGAAATTGGAGGGTTTATTGGCACCTTAGTTGCAGGCTGGGGATCGGATTTTTTCTTTAAAGGAAATCGAACGCCAATGAACATCATTTTTATGATTGGCATTGGTGTTGTTGCCGCTTTCTTATGGCTATTTCCTGAAATGGGCTATTTATTGATATCCGTATGCTTCTTCTTTGTTGGATTCTTTATTTTTGGTCCACAAATGTTGATTGGTATGGCCGCCGCGGAAGCCTCCCATAAAGATTCAGCTGGAGCGGCAACAGGTTTTGTTGGGTTATTTGGCTATTTAGGGGCGGCATTAGCGGGCTATCCATTGGCTAAGATCATTGAGAGCACAGGCTGGAATGGCTTCTTTATGGCCATGATCATGGCAACCTTGTTATCGGCTGCATTATTATTACCATTATTAATTAAAAAGAAATAAATTAAGCTCCTCATTAAGAGCACTATTGTTAATGGCAATGGTGCTCTTTTTTTGATGGTCGCCATTTCCTTTCATCAATCACAGTTTTCGTAAATTGGATATCCAGTGCTTAAATTGGATATTTATCCAATAATATCATCGTTTTAAATCTAAAATTATCGCGCTGTATGGATAATCATTGCATACAGCGGCTACAGCTTTTTCCCTTTTTTACGTAATCATGCCTCATGTTAATTAATTGTGAATTTATTGTGAGCGAATGAGCGCAAAGAGGGCACAGCAAATGAAAGGTTTGAATAGCAAAATAGCCATTGTCACGGGTGGTGCAACGAAGATCGGTGCGACTGTTGCCAAAGTATTGAGTTCTTATGGTGTTAAGGTCACGATTTTTGATATTGACCAAACCAATGGTGAAAAAGTTGCTCAATCAGAGCCAAATATTGATTTTTTGGCTGTTGATATTACTGATGATCAGCAGCTGAAATTGGGAATTGATCGTGTTGCACAAAAATACGGTCAACTGGATTTTTTAGTCAATCTGGCCGCAACTTATCTTGATGAAGGCCAGTCATCCACAAGACAGGATTGGCTTACCGCTTTAAATATTAATGTTGTGAGTGCAGTCATGGCGGCACAATTCGCTCAACCTCATTTTGTACAAGCAGGTAAAGGGGCGATTGTTAACTTTACCAGTATCTCTTCTTCCGTCGCACAAACAGGGCGCTGGCTCTACCCCGCCTCCAAAGCCACCATGCTCGAAGTGACTCGCAGCCAAGCGATGGATTATGCGGCAGATGGTATTCGAGTGAATTCAGTTTCTCCTGGTTGGACATGGTCTCGTGTGATGGATGAAATCACTGGAGGCGACCGTCAAAAAACAGACCGCGTTGCCGCCGATTATCACTTACTAAAACGTGTAGGTGATCCTGAAGAGGTCGCTCAAGTGGTGGCTTTCTTATTGTCTGACCTTGCCAGTTTTGTCACTGGTGCTGATTACGCGGTTGATGGTGGCTACTCCGCTATGGGCCCAGAACAAGCCAAACCCGCAATTCCACGTCTTGCTGAGTAACCCTCGGTAGCCTTCATTTTGTAAAACAGTATTGAGGAAATAACTATGCGTAGTATAGCGATCGTAGGTGGTGGTCAGGCGGGGATGCCATTGGCTCTTGGCCTATTAGATAAAGGTTATCAAGTGACCGTTGCGACAAACAGAACACCCGATGATGTTAAGAATGGCCGCGTGATGTCAAGCCAATGCATGTTTGATATCTCACTGCAATTTGAGCGTGACCTTGGCATTAACTTTTGGGAAGAAGAGTGCCCGCCTGTAGAAGGTATTGGTTTTACGATACCAAATCCAGAAAAATGTGGTGAGAAAGCAATTACATGGCGTTCGCGTCTCGATAATTACGCACAGGCGGTCGATCAGCGGATCAAAATGCCATATTGGATGGAGCTGTTTGCGGCACGTGGCGGTAATTTACGCATTGAGGATGTGGGGGTCGCTGAGTTAGAAAAATTAGCTGAGACCCATGATTTGGTTGTGCTGGCGGGTGGAAAAGGGGAAATTGTTAAATTATTAGAACGTGATGCAACACGTTCTCCTTATGATAAACCGCAGCGTGCATTGGCGTTAACCTATGTACATGGTATGACCCCAACACCTGAATTCTCACAAGTTTCTTTTAATTTGATCCCCGGTGTTGGTGAATACTTTGTGTTTCCATCACTGACCACCACGGGTGCCTGCCATATCATGGTGTTTGAAGGGATCCCCGGCGGGCCAATGGATCAGTGGAATGAAGCAAGAACACCACAAGAGCATTTAGCATACAGCAAAAAAATCCTTGATACCTATCTACCGTGGGAGGCTGAACGTTGCCGTCATATTGAGTTAACGGATGATAACGGGATATTAGCTGGTCGATTTGCACCTACCGTTCGTAAGCCAGTACTGACACTGCCTTCAGGCAAACAAGTGTTTGGTTTAGGGGATGCATTGGTAACCAATGATCCTCTAACAGGACAAGGATCAAACAACGCTACTAAAGCGTGCAAAGTCTACTATGATGCGATCCTCGCCCATGGTGACAAGCCATTTACTGCTCAATGGATGAACGACACCTTTGAGCAATTCTGGAAATATGGGCGTCATGTGGTTGAATGGACTAACTCTCTGTTAGCCCCACCAGAGCCACATATCCTCAATTTATTGGGAGCAGCACAACAGCTGCCAGCCTTATCACACACAATCGCAAATGCGTTTAACTATCCTCCAGTGCTATTTCCTTGGTGGAAAGATGGGCACGCTTGTGATGCCTACATTCAATCATTAATGACGGAAGATGCGCGAGCGTCATAACAAGAGAGGGTAGATGTATGTCGATGATTGCAGAGGATATAACAATGTGTGAGAGCGAATGGGGACATACTGAGTTTGAATCGAAAGTATTGCGTAACCTGTTGGGGTGCTACCCAACAGGGGTTGCGATTGTTACGACACGTACTGCCGATGGCCGCGATGTTGGGTTGACTATCAACTCATTTGCTTCGCTATCCCTCGATCCTCCTTTGGTTTTATGGAGCTTAGTTAATCATTCACCCAATTTAGATGCCTTCCGTGATTGTACGCACTTCACTATCAATATACTGGGTAAAGATCATCAAGAGCTTGCATTACGCTTTGCTAACCCACGGATCACCAACAAGTTTGAAGACGTTGCTGTGCACATTACACCAGAAGGTATGCCTGCATTACGAGGGGCTATCGCCACACTCGTGTGTGAAAACCATAAACAAGATCATATCGGTGACCACTTATTAATGGTTGGTCATGTGCGTCGTATTGGTAGCGAGGCAGGTAAACCTTTAGTTTTCCACGGCGGTAGCTTTACTGTCCTACATGACGCGCAATAAGCGCAGGAGACACTATGAACCAGCAAACCTTAATGTCATTTGCGACACAGTTACAAAAAGGCCAAATTCGCATTGTCGATCTGACTCAAACATTGTCACCGTCATTTCCGGCATTGCAGTTACCTGAACAGTTTGGTCAAGTATGGTCATTTAGCATGGAGCAAATCTCTCGCTACGATGAGAACGGCCCTGCATGGTATTGGAACAACTTTAGTTGTGGGGAACATACAGGAACCCACTTTGATGCTCCCATTCATTGGATTAGTGGCAAAGATCAGGCGAACAACACCGTCGATACTATTCCATTACAGCATTTTATTGCCCCTGCTGTAGTGGTTGATGCCAGTAAAGAGGTAGCGGAAAACGCCGATTGGGTATTAACCGTTGATTTTTTACAAAAGTGGGAGGCTCAACACGGGAAAATTCCCGCAGCGGCATGGGTACTATTGAGAACAGATTGGTCTAAAAAAGCCGATAACCCCGAAGCTTACGTCAATATGCGTGAAGATGGAGCACATACACCGGGTCCTTCACAAGAAGCCGTCGAATGGTTAATTCATCAACGTGATGTGAAAGGATTTGGTGTTGAAACTATTAATACCGACGCAGGCCAATCTTATAGCTGGCCGATCCCTTACCCATGTCATACGTTGATGCATGGTAATAATAAGTATGGCCTACAGTGCTTGAAAAATCTCGATCAATTGCCAGCAACGGGGGTTGTTATCGTTGCTGCGCCATTAAAAATTGAAGGGGGTTCTGGTAGTCCATTGCGTGTTCTTGCATTGGTGGGGTGATGTATGGCGATGCAATCTAACCCCCAAGTGATTGTCGTAGGGAGTGGTATGAACTCCTTAATGTGTGCCGCCTTATTGGCGGTACGTGGAAAATCGGTCTTAGTGTTAGAGCGCAATGATAGATTGGGTGGTTGTATTCGCACCGAAAATCTCTATGAGGGATACACCCACGATGTGCTTTCTTGTTGGTATTCGTTATTTGTTGGTAGTCCTGGCTACCAAGAACTCGAACCTTACTTAAAACAGCAAGGGCTAGAATTTGCTCAATGTGACTATTCAACTGGATTAGTACAACCGAATGGGCAGTCGATAGCATTAAAACGCGATATTACTGAAGCGGCAAAACAGTTAGATCAAGTGGCAGAAGGTGATGGGCAAGTTTTCCGGCAAATGGCAGAAAAATTGTTTAGTGAAGATGCCTCTTTGACTTTTGGCTTGCTCGGACAGAACCCTTACAGCGGCAGCATGCTAAAGCTATTGTTCAGTGAATGGCGTAAACGCGGTGTCGATGGGCTACTCGATTTTGCTAAAGCAGGGGTTGAAAGCTTTAGGCGATGGTCTGAACGTGAGTTACAGCATGATTTTAGCCGTGCCTTGATGGCGCCATGGGTGTTGCATACAGGTTTAGGGCCTGATGAAGCAAGTTCGGCATTAATTGGTAAATTAACCTTTGCAGCGGTGGTTGCCGGTGGAATGCCTGTTGTAAAAGGCGGTAGTTATCGCATTGTCGAGGCATTTTCTCGCGTTATTGAACAGCATGGCGGGCAATTACGAACCTCCATGAATGTGGAAAAAATCATCACTGAAGGCACAGGAAAGCAACGACGTGCAACTGGTGTGAAAGTTAACGGTCAAGTGTTGTTGGCGACACAGAGCGTGGTGTGCAACGTCACTCCAACACAGCTATACGGCAGTTTGCTTGACGATGTGCCACAGCAAGTGAGGCAAAAAGCAAAAGGGTATCGCTATGGGCGAGCAGGCATGCAAATTCACTTTGCCTTGAGTGCCCCACCACCATGGTGCAATCCTGAATTATTGCATGTTCCACTGGTACACTTTACGGAAAGTATGGAACAAGTTTGCTTGTCTGTGACGCAAGCAAACAACGGTTATTTGCCGGATAAACCGACTTTCGGTATTGGCCAACCAACGGCGCTTGATCCTAGTCGTGCACCAGAAGGTGGTTGGATCTTATGGATCCAGATGCAAGAGCTGCCTCGGCAATTAAAAGGTGATGCTGCGGGGCTCATTAATATACCCGCAGATGGTACTTGGAACGATGAAGTACGAGAAGCTGTTGCCGATCGTATTCAACAACGTCTAGAGCTAGTCATGCCCGGAGTTTCATCATTGATTGTAGGCCGAACTGCAATCTCTCCGGCTGATCTTGAAAATTATAATTGTAACCTTGTTGGCGGCGACCCCTATTCAGGAACCTGTTCTCCTGATCAGTTTTTCTGGTTACGCCCATTTGCTGCCACAGGACAAACGAAAACACATCAAACAGCAGTCAAAAATCTCTTCCACATTGGCGCATCAACACATCCAGGCCCCGGTTTAGGTGGGGGATCTGGCTATCTTGTTGCACAAAAATTAGCAGTAAAACGTAGGAAGTAACTATAAGTGCAACGGAATGTACACCATAACAAGCAAAGACAAACACAGCAATTACCGCAACCACTATGGCAGGATAAATGATGAATAAAAGAATGATCAGTAAGTTGGTAGCAGGTTCATGTTTAGGTGCACTTTCGTTCGGTGCGATGGCAACTGAAGGCGGTGGATTAGGTATCTATCCGGATGGATTAGAAAACTTTATGTCAGGGGCATTGCCTCCGCCGGGTGTGCATGTATTGATGTACGCAGGGAATGCACACTATGACAGCGTCAGAGATAATAAAGGAAATAAAGTACCTATCCCAGGTTTTAGCGTGAACGTGAATGTATTAGCACCACGTTTGATTTGGGTAACCGATCAAAAAATATTGAATGGTGACTTTGTTGTCCATACGGTTATTCCATTACTGGATGTTACGGCAAAAGCGGCGGGTCATAAAGAAACCAGTCGTGGCCTTGGTGATATTACGGTGGGGGCAGGCTTAGGTTATCACCCATCCGCTGATTTACATTATGTTGTTGGATTAGATACTTTTACACCAACAGGTAAATACAGTAAAACTGACCCATCTAGCTTAGGTAAAAACTATTGGACCATTCAACCTGTTTGGGCAATTAGCTATATTCCACCCGTTGGTGTAAATGCGGACTTAAAGATGATGTACGATTTTAACTTCCGCAATGATGAGACAAAAACGCGTTCAGGTCAGGCATTTCATGCTGATTATGCACTGGGCTGGGGTTTTGGGAATGGCTGGGTTGCTGGTGTGGGGGGGTATGCTTTCCTGCAAACAACGGATGATAGTGGTCCTAATTCAGCACAAGGTAAGGCTCGTGCTTATTCGATTGGCCCATCCATTCGTTATGCTAACCAGCAAGGCTGGCTATTTACGGCTAAATGGGAAAAAGATTTCGAAGTGAGAAATCGTCCTGAAGGCTCACAACTTTACTTAAAGGCCTCGATTCCTTTCTAATATGACGTAGCCCAGTAAGGTGATTACTGGGCTATACTCGTGATATTTCAAATTGTAGCGTTGTTGATTACGTTCATTCGTACTAGTCATCTACTATATGTAGGCTCTCTGTGAGTCATTCACTTGTCGCCTAGCTGCACCTTAAATTATTTAGGGTATAGTCTCATGTAATAGCAAAGGATGAAGGCTTTTCTTACGTAATAAAGAGAAGCCTTTATTGAGGTGCAACAATTAAGTCTTTTTTATACTTTGGCTTGGTGTTTCACCATAGCGTTGTTTATATTCAGCGCTGAAACGCCCCATATGTGCAAAGCCCCACCGTAGCGCGACACCAGCAACACTGACTGCTTCGCCAGAAAGTAATTCAGAACGTACACGTTCCATTCTTAAGTCACGTAGATATTGCATAGGACTGATATCTAGAAATTCTTTAAACCCTGCATATAAACTGCGAAGGCTAACACCTGCGATATGTGCGAGCTGTTCTACCGTAATTGGCTCGTGAGCATGGGCTTCTAAGTACTCCTGCACACGCCTAACATGCCTTGGACGGATCGTGGCACGTCGAGTTCCGGGATCTTCCGTATAATTATGGGATTGAGTTGATAACAAAGTGACAGATACTAATTGTTCAACTTGAGAGATAATCAACTTATGTTGTAAAAGATCGGGAGTGCCTGTAGCGCATTCAATCAAATAATTCATTAGGGTTCGCCATGCAATACAAGATTGCCATTCAAACCCTAATTCAAATACTAAAGGCTTATCTAAAGTATGTCCGAGTTGTCCAACTAGTGAGCGCTCTAATAATGAACGTGAAATACGTAACATGAACTGGTCGTTATTGCTATTCCAACACATACTCGTTGATTCTTCTGGGCTGAGTAATGATGCCATATGAGGCGTTGATTCTAATCGCTTTCCGCCACTTTCAATCACTGCGCTTCCGGAAAGTGGCATTTGTACCAGAAAAAAATCTTCTAGTTGGCCTGGGGCAATCCGTACATCAGCACCATAACGCAGGCGGCTCAATGAAATATCTCCCATTGGGATATAGTGCATGCGAGCATCTAGGCGTTGATGTGGGTTAAGTAAATTAAACTGGTGTGGTTTCATCACTCGGCCAACCATAGATTTGATCTCTTCAGGATCAGCCGAAGTAAATAGCAAACGCTCTGTTGAACAGAGCTGATTTTCAATCTGGGGTGCAGATGATTGGGACCACGAGTTGCTCAACATCGTAGGACCTCCAAATAAAGTCGTCAGGCTATTTATTGTTATATATTCGTCATACTTCAAGTTGCAGTGCGTTGACTACGCTCATTCGCTGCTCATCACATATTGATGTATGCTCCTAGCGACTCATTCACTTGTCGCCTAGCTGCACTTTGAATTATTCAGAATAGAGGCTTTATTTACGCAGTGCCTGATCCATTCTTTTTTTATTTATCCATAAGCCTTTTTCAAGGAATGACAATGCGAAATAGAGCTCGTTTTGTTAACATTTTATTAAAATACTTGTAACTATTGTGTCTCGAACATAGCACGAATGATGTGGTAGACATAGGTAGTTGTGTGCAAAAACTATCCATAAAATGCAAAAAAATCCCCCAATATTAGTTAATGTGATGGTGTTATCAGTATAAAAAATAAAGCTATTTGAATTATATAATGGTGAAATATTCATGATAAATCATATTTATTCTTATATTCTGTTGCCTTTATAAGCTAACGTTAAATTAATAATGATGTTTATTGATTTATTTTAGATTATTACACTATAACATTAGCTTAACTATGGTTATTAGTGGTGTTTTTGACTAAGTGAGCTAATCGTTTATTCATAGTCCTATTGTTCTCTTCTATTTTCCTTCCTCGATATAAATCGTATTTTCTTATTGTTTTTACTGGTTTTTGTCCAATCAATGCAGGGCTTATCCACTCTTTGCAGAAATCTAATATACATGATTAATCATGCATTGACCTTTTGGTAACAAAAAAGATACAAGAAAGAAACGCAAAAATGATAACAACGTTCTGACGTTCATTGTGAGGTTAAAATGGCTGAGCGATCGTTTGTACAAGAAGTGCAGAAATTACGGCAAGGGGAAGGTGAAGTTTTTAGTGGTGAGGGGATCCTCGCAGTCACCAAAGCTTTATTAGAATCCGGTGTTTCTTATGTGGCAGGCTATCAAGGTGCGCCTATCTCGCATTTAATGGATGTGCTTGCTGATGCACAAGATATTTTATCTGATTATGGTATCCGTTTTGAGAATAGTGCCAGTGAAGCGACAGCAGCTGCAACACTTGCGGCATCGGTCAATTATCCACTACGAGGTGCTGTGACATTTAAAGCAACAGTAGGTACTAACGTTGCTTCTGATGCATTGGCTAACTTGGCTTCAGGTGGCGTACTGGGTGGAGCCTTGATCATCGTCGGTGAAGATTATGGCGAAGGCTCCTCGATTATGCAGGAACGTAGCCATGCGTTTGCAATGAAATCACAGATGTGGTTGCTTGATCCGCGCCCTAATTTACCGTCAATTGTTCAAGCAGTAAAAGATGGATTCGATCTTTCTGAAGCGAGCAATACACCGGTTATGTTGCAGATGCGTATTCGGTCTTGCCATGTTCATGGGCAATTTATTTGTTCCGATAATCAGCATCCTAAATTTACCGTAAAAGATGCATTAGAAAATCCAACTCGCGATGTCAGCCGTATTGTATTACCTCCGGCAAGTTTCCTGCATGAAAAAGAAAAAATAGAAGCTCGCTGGCCTGCGGCTGTGAAATTTATTCAAGAGCGTCAATTGAATGAATTTTTTGCTGAAGATAGCGATGATGTTGGCATTGCTTTACAAGGTGGCTGCTATAACACCTTGATCCGTGCATTAAACCAAATTGGTCTAGCGGATGTATTTGGTAATAGCAAAATTCCATTGTATGTGATGAACGTAGCTTACCCGCTTATTGACGATGAATTTGAACGTTTTTGTCGTAATAAAAAGTCAATTTTAGTTCTTGAAGAAGGACAACCGAATTTTGTTGAACAAAATGTGGCTAACATTTTACGTCAACGCAATATCGACATTGGGTTACATGGCAAAGACATGTTACCCATGGCAGGTGAGTACAATACAGCCACCGTTTTAGCTGGTATTCGTTCTTTTTTAGAAAGATATGGCAAGATTGAACCGCAAGTAAAAGCTGCCGCAAAACAAATCCGTATACCTACAATTACGGTAGCCGCCCCACAGACAGATGCTGCTGAAGAGCCTGAATATATCAACGCAGCGGAACCCACTTTGGATGAAACCGTCCATTCGCGCCCACCAGGGTTTTGTACCGGTTGTCCCGAGCGACCAATTTTTACCGCAATGAAATTAGTCGAACGTGAGTTAGGTGAACACCACGTTAGTGCGGATATTGGTTGTCATCTATTTTCTATTCTACCGCCTTTCAACTTAGGAAATACCACTATGGGCTATGGCCTAGGTGGCGCAGGAGCGGCTGCGCTAAATGCTCAAGCGGATAAGCGAGCCATATCAGTAATGGGGGATGGGGGTTTTTGGCATAACGGTTTAACCAGCGGAATTGCTAATAGCGTGTTTAACCGTAGCGACAATTTAACTATCGTCATCGATAACAGTTATACCTCTGCGACTGGTGGGCAAGATATTTTGTCATCAACAGCATTAAATCCAACGCGCAGCACAGGTCATGAGATAGAAAAAGCCGTAAAAGGCGTCGGTGTTAAATGGGTCAAAACCATTAAGCGTACTTATGACTTAAAAACCATGACTAACACATTACGCGAAGCACTAACAACTCAAGAAAAAGGCCCTAAAGTGCTGATTGCGCAAAGCGAATGTATGTTGAATAAACAGCGTCGTGAAAAGAAAAAAGTGCGTAGTGATGTTGCAGCGGGTAAACGCGTGGTTCGCGAGCGTTTCGGTGTAGATCCAGATACTTGCACAGGGGATCACTCATGTATTCGCTTATCTGGTTGCCCCTCTTTATCTATTAAGCCAAACCCAGACCCATTACGTACAGATCCGGTGGCAACAGTGATGGACAGCTGTGTTGGTTGTGGCCTTTGCGGTGAAGTTTCCCATGCCGCAGTTCTTTGTCCTTCTTTTTTCAAAGCACAGATTATCACTAATCCAAATGGCTGGGACAAATTACGTCATCGTGTTCGCGGCTGGTTTATTGGCTATTTGCAACGTCGTGACACACGTCGTCGTGAGCAACTGAGCTTCTAAGGAGAAACACATGGTTGCATTACAACCCATTAAAATAGCGATTTTAGCGATGGGCGGCGAAGGTGGTGGCGTGCTCGCTGATTGGATAGTCAATCTAGGTGAAGAAAATGGTTATTTTGCGCAAACCACTTCGGTTCCAGGGGTTGCGCAACGTACTGGCGCAACTATTTATTATGTTGAATTATTCCCTGGTGCAGAGAACCCTCTCACGCCAAAACCTGTACTCGCACTCATGCCAATGCCCGGCGATGTGGATGTTGTGCTTGCATCAGAATTGATGGAAGCAGGCAGAGCAGTACAGCGTGGTTTTGTGACACCAGAGCGTACCACACTGATTAGTTCAACACACCGTGTCTACTCTATCGCTGAAAAATCCGCCATGGGTGATGGGCGTGTTGATAGTCAAGCATTGATCCGTCATGCGGGTCTTGCAGCGCGCCAATTCATCCATTTCGATATGGAGAAAGCTGCACAGGAAAGTGGCAGTGTGATCAGTGCAGTATTATTTGGCGCATTATTTGGTGCTGGAGTCCTTCCGTTTAGTCGTGCGCAATTTGAAGAAACCATTGTGCGTGGTGGTGTTGGTGTTAAGCCAAGCTTACGTGCTTTCTCTCTTGGCGCTGAAATGGCGGCTCACCCCGAGGAAGCTCATAAACCACAAAGTGCAGAATCGGCACCTTTTAATCCGAAAAATAAGCAAGTTGTCCAATTATTGGCACGTATTGAACATGAGTTCCCTCAACACACTCACTATTTAGCTAGGGAGGGAGTACGCCGTTTAATTGATTACCAAGATCCCGCATATGCCTCTCTCTATTTAGATCGTTTAATCAAATTGTTTAGCCAACAAGGCGGCAATGATGAACGCTTGCAGCGTGCATTAGTGCGCCATTTAGCACTGTGGATGTCATACGAGGACACCATTCGTGTTGCCGATTTAAAAATTCGACACAGCCGTTTTCAACGCGTACGTAATGAAGTACGCGCTAATGATAACCAACTGCTCGATATCAATGAATTTATGCATCCACGTATTGAAGAGATTTGCGAAACCCTTCCCAAAAATTTAGGTAAGTGGTTAATGCGACCACATTGGGTACACAAAGCGCTTCGCAAGTTTACACAAAAGGGACGCACAATCACTACCAGTTCACTGGGGGGATTCTTACAGTTATATCTACTCGCAGCTTGGCGACGTGGGCGTCGTACAACATTGCGCTATCAATTAGAAACTCAGCGTATTGAGCAGTGGTTATCGGCAGTTTTAAAAGCCGCGCAAACTAATCCTGCTTTAGCGACTGAAATTGCCCAGTGTCAGCGGGTGGTGAAAGGTTATAGCGATACTCATGCGCGAGGCTTACGTAACTTCCAGATATTAATGGATATTGTCGATAGTTATGGCACTCAATTGGTTCCTGCTGATTTGCGAGAACTGCGTGAAGCTGCTCTGGCTGATGAACATGGCAACGAGTTGCGCAAATGCCGCCAGCGTTTGGCGATGGAATAAGGAAAACATAATGAGCCTACTGAAATTTACTCGACCACATAAGATTCTATTTTCTGAATGCGATCCTGCGGGGATCGTATTTTACCCACAGTATTTCATTATGTTTAACAACCTATTAGAGCGTTGGGTGGACGAACTGCTTCCTCAAGGTTTTGCGGGTTACATTCTTGAGCAGCGTTTTGGCCTACCTACCGTGCATTTAGAGGCTGAATTCAAAGCGATTAGTCGGATGGGCGATGATGTTCAACTGGAGTTGCAGGTTGAGCGCATTGGACGCAAATCAATTACGTTGCGTCAGGTCTGTACCAGTAATGCAGGGGAGTTGCGTATGCAAGTCACTCAAACTTATGTCACGACGTCTTTAGAAACGCATCAGGCCATAGCAATCCCTGATGAGCTATATCACGCCTTAACCCAGCAGCAACCTGTGTGATGGCACGACGCAACAAAGGAGAAACTGTATGAATATCGTTTGTATCGGTGGTGGACCAGCAGGGCTTTACTTCGGGTTGCTGATGAAATTACAAAACCCACAAAATCGTGTGGTCATTGTGGAGCGCAATCGTCCATATGACACGTTTGGTTGGGGCGTGGTTTTTTCTGATGCTACGCTCAGCAATTTGCGCAAAGCAGATCCAGTTTCAGCTGAAACTATTTCTGCTGAGTTTAGTCATTGGGATGATATTGATATCCACTTTAAAGGTGAATGTAATCGGAGTGGGGGTCATGGGTTCATTGGGATCGGACGTAAAAAATTACTCAATATCTTACAAGACCGCTGTTTAGACGTTGGGGTTGAGCTCGTTTTTGAAACTCAGGTGACCGACGATCAAGAAATTGCTCGACAATATAACGCCGATCTTATTATTGCCTCTGATGGGATCAATAGCGCGGTGCGTACACGTTATGAAAATGTGTTTAAACCTGACATTGATCAGCGTCGTTGTCGGTTTGTTTGGTTAGGTACTAAGAAGATCTTCGACGCATTTACCTTCCTTTTCGCAGAAAATGAACATGGTTGGTTTCAAGTCCATGCTTACCAGTTCCAAGAAGGCTTATCGACATTTATTGTTGAAACAACAGAAGAAACTTGGCTCAAAGCTGGCATCGATCAAATGTCGCAAGAGGATGGTATTGCCTATTGCGAAAAGCTTTTTGCACCGTGGTTAGAGGGTGAGAAATTGATAGCCAACGCGGCTCATTTACGTGGAGCAGCGATTTGGATCCGCTTCCCTCGGGTGATCTGTGAAAATTGGGTACATTGGACAACACCAACCGATGGGAAAGATGTTCCCGTTGTGCTCATGGGAGATGCTGCTCACACCGCACATTTTTCCATTGGCTCAGGAACTAAATTAGCACTTGAAGATGCCATTGAGCTTACTGAAAGCCTGAAGGCAACTGGTGGTGATTTGCGCAAAGGATTAGAGCACTATCAAAAAGTACGGAGTGTGGAAGTACTAAAAATTCAAAACGCTGCACGTAACTCAACAGAATGGTTTGAAAATGTGAGTCGTTATGAAAACCTTGAGCCAGAGCAATTTGCTTATTCATTACTGACACGCTCTCAACGCATCTCTCATGAAAATTTACGTGTTCGTGACTCGCAGTGGCTACAAAATTACGAAAACTGGTTTGCAGCAAAATCAGGTGTGGATTTAGCTCCTGCTGCGCAGCAGATACCACCAATGCTAACGCCATACCGTTTGCGTGGTGTTGAGTTGAAGAACCGAGTTATTGCTTCACCAACGTTACTGTATTGCGCAACGGATGGCTTAGTCAGTGATTTTCATTTGGTACATATCGGTAGCCGTGCATTAGGTGGTGCTAGCCTGATCATGACAGAAATGACCGCGATCTCTCCTCAAGCACGAGTCACTGAAGGTTGCCCCGGTATTTGGAATTCTCAACAAGTGGATGCTTGGCGATCGGTAACACAGTTTGTACATCAAAAAACGGATGCCAAAATTGGTATTCAACTAGGGCACGCGGGACGTCGTGGTTCCACGCAGCGTGGTTGGGAACAAGAAAACCATCCATTGAAATCTGGAAACTGGCCTTTAGTCAGCGCATCTGCATTGCCTTATTTAGAGAATATTTCACAGGTACCTAGTGAATTAACAGAGTCTCAGATGGCGGAGATCATTGACCAATTCGTCGCAGCTGCAAAACGTGCCGATGAAGCAGGCTTTGATTGGCTAGAGTTGCAAGCTGCGCATGGTTATTTGCTATCAAGCTTTATCTCACCATTGGCAAATCACCGCACCGACAATTTTGGCGGTACGCTCGAAAACCGTCTACGTTTCCCTCTTGCTGTCGTGAGTGCTGTTCGTCAAGTATGGCCAGAGGATAAACCACTTTCTGTACGTATTTCTACTACTGACTGGGTTGATGGTGGCACAACAGTTGATGAGGCAGTTCTCATAGGCCAAGCCATGTATCAGGCTGGTGCTGACATTGTTGATTGCTCTTCTGGGGAAGTCTCTCCACTACAGCAGCCAGTCTATGGACGTATGTATCAAACACCGATGGCCGATCGTGTTCGCAATGAAGGTGATGTGCCGGTTATTGCTGTTGGTGCGATTACTGATGCTGATCAGGTCAACAGTATTATTGCTTCAGGGCGCGCTGATCTGTGTGCGCTATCCCGCCCATTACTGGCTGATCCTGCTTGGTTACTACATGAGTGTGCTCGATTTGGTTGGAACACGGTGAGTTGGCCAGCACCTTATGAATACGGGCGTCAACAATTGATACAACAAGCAAAAAATCGCTAACTGTAATGGCTATTAGGAGGAAACAATGGGTACCAAATCGCATGATCAATATAGAGAAAATATAGCAGGGCGTGCTGATGTTGCTGATACTCCGGAGCTGGTTGAGTATTACAAACAATTAGCTGATTTGAAAACCGGCGCATTATGGACGGTTGCGAACAAAATAGAGCCTTGGCAGCCGCAGTCTTCATCAGTTCCTGTGTTATGGCGCTATCGTGATTTACGTGATCACGTACTACGCTCCGTTGAGTTGGTTACCCCAGAAAAAGCGGGGCGTCGGGTCGTTTATTTAAATAATCCAGGTCGGCAAGACGTTGCGGCCGCAGTTGGCTGGCTCTATTCAGGCTTGCAGGTCATGCACCCCGGTGAAGCTGCCTCGGCGCATGCTCATTCTTCATCTGCATTACGCTTCATCATGGAAGGGCGAGGCGCCTATACCATCGTTGAAGGGCAAAAAATGATGTTAGAAGCCAATGATTTTGTATTAACGCCTAATGGGACATGGCATGAGCATGGTGTTGCTGAAGATGGTTTGCCGTGTATTTGGCAGGATGGTTTAGATATCCCATTAGTTAATGCAATGGAAGCCGGTTTTTATAAAGTGCATCCTGATTTACATCAGGTACAAACTCACCCAATTGATTACCCAGTAGGTATGTGGGGAGGTACGGCACTGCGGCCACACCACATTGGTTGGGATAAACCATATTCACCATTATTTAAATATCAATGGGGGCCGACATATGAAGCATTACAGCGAGCAGCAAAAGCCGCAGATGGCTCACCTTTTGATGACATTTTAATGCACTACACCAACCCATTAACAGGTGGACCTGTGATGCCAACCATTGGTGCCAGTATGCAATTGTTACGTCCTGGGTTTGTTGGGAAAGCACATCGCCATACAGGCAGTTTTATCTATCAGGTTGCTAAAGGTAAAGGTTATTCAGTCATTAATGGGCAACGGTTTGATTGGCAAGAACGTGACATTTTTTGTGTTCCGTCGTGGATGTTCCATGAACATGTAAACACTTCACAGAATGATGATGCTTGCCTGTTTTGTTTCAACGACTTACCTGTTATGAACTCACTTGGGCTGTACTATGAAGAAGCCCTAGCTGAAAACGATGGTCATCAAAAAATTATTAGTTAGTTATTAAATTATATTAATTATTTACGTGAAGATTTAAGTCAGGTGAACCTGACAAAGGAGAAGAATTATGCGTCTTATTACTTACCGTTCAGATATCACCGCGGCTGCACGTTTAGGGGCAATTGTTGGTAATCAAGTGGTCGATCTCGCTCGATTGGCAGAAGAGCAAGGTCAGTATCTACCGGATAATATGTTGGATTTTATCGACCTAGGCCCTCAAGGGGTTCGCTCTGGAACTGATTTATTAGAAGCATACCAAGGCCATTTTCCTGCGGGCACTGCTTGGCCCGTTCAGAACGTCAAAATTTTGGCACCAATTCCTCGCCCAAGAAAAAACATTTTTGGTATTGGTTTGAACTATGTAGAACACGTCGCGGAGTCTAGCCGTACACTCGATACATCGAAAGAATTACCAAAAGAGCCCGTTATTTTTTCTAAGCCACCGACCACGGTGATTGGTCCAGATGATGCGATTGAACATAACGCAAAGATCACTCAACAGTTAGATTGGGAAGTGGAACTGGCGGTAATTATGGGAACCCGTGCAAAAAGGGTTTCAGAAGCCGATGCGTTAGATTACGTCTTTGGTTATAGCTTAATGATAGATATGAGTGCTCGTGACTGCCGTCGTGCAGGTCAGTGGATTTATTCTAAAGGACAAGATACCTATGCACCATTTGGACCTTGTATTGTCACCGCAGATGAAATTCCAGATCCACATAGCTTAAATTTGAGTTTGAAAGTGAATGGTGTGACTAAACAGGATTCAAATACTCGACATATGCTATTTAACGTAAATGCTCTGATTGCTGATATTAGTAAAGGGATCACGCTTGAACCGGGCGATATTATTGCGACGGGTACCCCTGAAGGCGTCGGTGCAGGGCGTTCTCCTCAAGAATGGGTATGGCCTGGTGATGTTATTGAAGCCTATGTCGAGAAGATTGGTGAGTTGCGCCATCCTGTTGTAGCAGTATAACGCCAAGGAGAGCAGAAGATGTTAAATTTACCTCAATTTAAAGCTGCGGCGGTACAAGCCGCCCCTGTTTTCCTCGATACCGATGCCACTGTTGATAAAGTGTGTAAATTAATCGAAGAAGCTGCGGATAATGGCGCAAAATTAGTCGCATTTCCTGAAGTGTTTATCTCAGGCTACCCTTATTGGAGCTGGGTGATGAACCCTATTGAAGGTAGTCCTTGGTTCGAAAAACTTTGTAAGTCTGCGATTGAAGTTCCTGGGCCTGAAATTCGTAAGGTTGCCCAAGCAGCTGCTCGCCACCATATCAATGTGGTTGTCGGGGTGAATGAACGTAATCCAAATGGTGTTGCAACGCTTTACAACACATTAGTCACCATTTCGGATGAAGGCAAAATATTAGGCCGTCACCGTAAGTTAGTCCCAACGTGGGCAGAAAAGCTAACGTGGGCAAATGGTGATGCTTCATCATTAAAAGTACACCAAACCAGCATTGGGCCTTTAGGTGCACTTGCTTGTGGTGAAAACACCAATACATTAGCGCGTTTCTCATTACTTGCTCAGGGCGAGCTAGTGCATATCGCAAGTTATATTGCGTTACCTGTCGCTCCTAAAGATTATGACATGGCAGAAGCCATTAGATTACGTGCGTCAGCGCATTGCTTTGAAGGTAAGGTGTTTACCATTATTTCTTGTTCGACTGTTTCTGAGGAAATAGTTGAAGCAATGGCAGCATCTCACCCGCAATCTAGAGAATTACTCGCGCGACCTAATAGTGCATTTTCAGGGATCATTGGGCCAGATGGCCGTGTGATAGGTGAACCTTTAATTGATAAAGAGGGCATCGTCTATGCGGACATTGATTTAAATCGCTGCATTCAGCCAAGACAAATGCATGATATTACAGGTCACTATAATCGCTTTGATATTTTTGATTTACAGGTTAATCGTCGTCCACTGACAGCAGCACGTTTCCATCATAACGGGCAAGATATTGATGAGTTAAATCAATTTGGTGATCAGGATGAAATTTCACAGGAGAAAGGGCTATGAGTCATGTGCGTTCGTATCGTATCGGGCAAATAGTGCCCTCTTCGAATACCACTATGGAAACGGAAATCCCTGCTATTTTACGAGCTCGTGAGGCACTGTTTCCGGAACGGTTTACATTTCATTCAAGTCGTATGCGCATGAAAAAAGTGACTAAAGAAGAATTGGAAAAAATGGATGCAGATAGCGATCGCTGTGCTATCGAACTGTCTGATGCAGCCGTTGATGTATTAGGCTATGCCTGTTTAGTCGCTATTATGAGTATGGGGAAGGGCTATCATCGCGTTTCTGAGAAACGCCTACATCAACGCACGATTGATAATGGCCATATGGCTCCCGTTGTGACAAGTGCCGGAGCGCTTGTTGATGGATTGCATGCAGTTGGGGCCAAGCGCGTCTCTATCTTAACCCCTTATATGAAGCCACTGACTCAGTTAGTCATTGATTATATCGAAAATGAAGGCATCGAGGTGGTGGACAGTATTTCTTTGGAAATACCGGACAACTTGGATGTAGGCCGACAAGATCCATTAGCACCAGTGGAAATCACGAAAAAGTTAAATACTAACGTTGATGTGATTGTGGCTTCAGCTTGTGTGCAAATGCCTTCATTACCATCAGTGCAATTAATTGAAGATCGCATAGGGTTGCCTGTATTGTCATCATCCGTTGCAACAACCTATATGATGCTGAAAAAGTTAGGATTAGATACTCGCGTTGATGGATTCGGCTCTCTGCTTTCAGGAAAGTTTTAAACAAATGGTATTAAAGAGTCGTTTTCTATCTGCTAACCTTTTAATATCGAATGAAATAATACGTTCTATATCCTAAAATAATTCAAGATGCAGATAGGTGACAAGCAAAGATAGTCGGGGAACGTAGATAGGCTATGTGGCTCGACTAGCTGAGCGTAGTCACCATATCTTAACCAAAAGCCCCGCAGCTTGAAGTATGGCGAGTATATTAGGCAAGAGGAACCGATGCCAGACTCTAAAGTATTTGTTGATAATTACTTGCCTGCCCTATTGGGGCAGGCATGGATGCTTGTTTCATCCGAGTTTCATGCTGTTGTTGAAGCTAATGGTTTGTCGGTGCTTGAATGGCGGGTGCTTTCGACATTGGCTGATAATGGCTCAATGGGGATCACTGAGTTATCCCAAAAAACCGTCAGTAAGCAACCAACGATCACCCGTGTATTGCAGAGATTAGAGCAACAAGGGCATGTTATTCGGCACAATAATCATACAGGCAGTGATCGTCGAGTAACGCTAGTAAGTATGACTTCAAGTGGTATGTTACTTGTGGAAGGGCTATTAAAAGAAGCAGAACAACATGAGCAATTGGTTTTGGCTCCTCTAGGTACACGTAAAAGTAAAATGCTAAAGCAGGTATTACAAGAGTTGATTGAACGGCATAGTACAGTGGAAATAAAAAATAACGAAAAATGACTAATCAAATTAGTAGTGAATAATTTATTTATACTAATCGTAATAAATGCTTAATTATCATTATGATAATATATATAGGAGTAGAATTTTATTGTTACTGTAATATTCTGTAACAGAATGATAGTAATCAAAGTTTTATGAAAGTTCTGTTTTTTAGTTTTCTAGTAAATAGATACTTTACATCGATTCAATTTATCTATTTACTTCACTACTGATAACTTCTGCTTAGCTTAATATTGGAGCAAATCCATGTCAGTTGTGACCCTTGTATTAGTTTTTTTACTTGCCGTTATTGTGAGCGTGTTTGTCTCGCGGCTGCTTAGGGATATTATTCCTTTACCTATTATTCAGATAGCACTGGGTGCAGGGCTATCACTGTTTGGTTTTACGGTTGAGTTTGAGCCGCATTTATTCCTATTTTTATTCATTCCACCATTATTGTTTTTAGATGGCTGGCGTATTCCTAAAGAAGCTTTATTTCAGGAAATAAAACCTATTATGTCACTTGCCATTGGTTTGGTTGTGGTGACAGTTATTGGAATGGGCTTTTTTATTCATTGGTTGATCCCTGCAATTTCTCTGGCAGTTGCTTTCGCATTGGCAGCTATTCTATCACCTACGGATCCCGTTTCTGTTTCGGCAATGACAGTGAATTCACCATTACCTTCTCGTATGGCACATATCCTAGAAGGTGAATCACTCCTTAATGATGCGACGGGTCTAGTCTGTTTTAGCTTTGCTGTAACCGCTGCTTTAACGGGAACATTTTCCCTTGCTTCTGCGGCTGGGCAATTTGTACTTGTTGCATTTGGTGGGATTTTAATTGGTTTATTAGTGGCATGGGTTATCGGTTGGCTAAACCAATTTTTGGTAAAGCGTACGGGTGAAGAGCCAGCTATTCAAATCATGATCAGCCTATTGATGCCATTTAGTGCCTATTTGCTGGCAGAGCATCTACATGTTTCTGGTATTTTAGCTGCGGTGGTTGCCGGTATCGCAATGCACTATGAAAAAATAGCAGGCCGTATGCAAGCAGCTACCCGCATGCAAAGTAAAGCGGTGTGGGATACTGTACAGACCGCGCTTAACGGCATGATTTTTATCTTACTTGGCGAGCAGTTACCTGGGATGTGGAATAACATGCCACAAGTTGCAGAAGCTGCGGGTGCAAGCCATCCATGGATGCTGTTGGTTTATGTTATTGTTATCACAGTCGCTCTAGCTATCTTGCGCTTTAGCTGGGTATGGATATCGATGACATTAACGGTGTTCCACAAACGTCGTCGTGGCAAAGAAGCGGATGTATTGCATATTCGTATGATGGCAGTGATGGCAACCGCTGGAGTGCGCGGAGCAATTACATTAGCAGGTATTTTGACGCTACCATTGCTGATGCCTGATAACACGCTATTCCCAAATCGTGATGTGGCTATTTTCTTAGCAATGGGCGTGATTCTGTGTTCATTACTGATTGCGAGTATTGCATTACCGATCTTAACGAAAGGCTTAGTTCAGGATTTACCTTATGATAATGATGAGATCCGTGCTCGTATGGCACTGAATGAAGCTGCAATGTCTCATTTGCGTGAATTGATGAACCATCCATCAGAAGATATGGATGAAATAGCCATGCGTACAGAAGTCGGTGCACAATTGTTAGAAATCTATGGTAGACGTTTAGACAATACTGATGAAACAGAGTCCGATGTCTATGATCTACATAGAATGATTGATATGGAGCGTGAAATGTCACGTTCTGCATTACAAGCGAAACGTGATGCACTGTATGTGATGCGCAAAGGCAAAAATATCAATGAGCGGGTATATCACCGCTTACGTGATGAGTTAGATCTTAAAGAAGAAACGTTAAATCATCATAAGAGTAAGAAACATTAACGAAAAAAACGGCCAGCGACTACGTCTGGCCGTTTTTTATGTTGTAGATAGATGAAGGAATTGGCATGGATGACTATCAATTTTCTGAAAGTGAACTTGATGAAATATGGGAAGAAGCACTGTTTATCTCTCATGACAATGAGAGCAAAGGCTTCAGGCAAGATGAGCAAGGTAACTGGATACGGCGTAGCGAACAGGGTAACCAACAGAGTGAATATGGCTGGTTACCGTTACGAGTAAAGACAGGTGAGGGGTTCGCAAAATCAGGTGATTTTATCCCTGCTCACTGGAAATATGCCCTTGCTTATAACCAACCGAAACCTCATCAATATCGTTTTAAATTATTGCCAACTGAAAACTTCAATCCACAGCAAATCCAAAGTTTTTGGGACATCGCGCACAAGCACTCCAGTGATAATGAGCAAAAAGGTTACCGTGTTGATATTTTTGGTCATTGGGTTGGTCAGAAGTTTTTTGGTGACGCAAGCAGTCCTTTTGGTTGGGGGGTTGTTTTGGTAGATGATATTAACGATATGCGAGCAGATAAAAATGTTCGTATGCTTCCTATCAATTTGCATTTGATTTACTCGCTCATGGAGCAAGTACAACCAGATAAGGAAGGCTGGACCGCTTGGGATGCAATAGAACATGGGAGCAATATTTTCGAACTCGCACTTGGTGCTATTGGCTCAGCAATGATAGCCCCATTTTCAATTTTTGATTAAAACGTAGCACCCCCGAAAATCTATTGCTTGATAATAATTCATTAATTGATATGTTAATTATTAGTCATTTTGAGGATTAATACGTGTTCACGACCACAGTTCATCAAATCATTATTACCATCACTTAGTGGTGGGGAATGAGCTGTGTGCTAAACCTGCCAGATAGGCGGGTTTTTTTGTCCTTGTCTGGTAGTTAAAATCATCAAATATCAGCAAGGAATAGTTATGTGCGATACATTAAATTCAACAATAAAAAAACAGCAACTGATTGATTTTGTTTCTAAGTTAGATGCTGAAGATACCTGTGAGATCTTAGCTTATTTACTGAAATCTGCACCAGACACACGCTTACACTTTCTGTGTGGAAAAATAGCATCCGGTAAATCGACATTAGCTAACAAGCTCGCTAAGAGACCTAGAACTATTTTGATCAGTGAAGATGAATGGCTATCAACATTATTTTCGCAGCAAATTACCGACCTTTCACATTATATTGAAAAAAGTCGTTTAATTAAAAATGTGCTAGAAGCTCATATCGTGAAGCTAGTACAGGCAGGCAATACCGTAGTGATGGATTTCCCTGCAAATACACCAGCGCAACGAAGTTGGTTAAAATCGTTAGCTGATTTGGCTAACGTCGCGTATGTATTTCATATATTGGAAGTCGATTCAAATGAATGTAAAAGGCGATTAGCTGTGCGTAATCAAGTAGGGGGCAACCCATTTAAAACCTCAGAAGCACAGTTTGATTTGATCACTCAACATTTCTCTTATCCTAGCTCTGAGGAGCAGCTGATTTGTCGATATGAAAAGTGATAGTGACTAAGATAGATAACCATAAGAGAGAAAATAGGCAATGTTCTCTCTTATGTTATGAGTTTACTTAGGGCGATACATTTGCAGTCGCTGCTGTTCTTCTATCCAAAAATAATCAGCGGGTCCACCTGCTCGTAGTAATGGCTGTTGGCGAGCTGTAGTATAAAGACCTTGTTCAAGTGCATTTTCATCAATGTGCACCATTACCACTTCCCCCATAACCATCCAAGTATCGAGAAGGCTGCCATCAGCGCGTTTTAATTGCTGATATTGTGTGACGATACATTCCATAGAGACAGGTGTTTGTGCAATACGCGGTGGCGTAATTAATGTTGATGGCAATGTTGCAAGCCCCGTCAGAGTAAACTCACTTTCTCCGTGTTGTAACGCAGCACTGCTGGTGTTGACATGTTCCCCTAGTTCTTTAGTCGCAAGGTTGTAGACAAATTCACCAGTAGCGATAGCGTTAGCTACCGTGTCTTTTTTACCAACACTAGAGAACACCAATATCGGTGGAGAATAGTTAAATATGTTAAAGAAACTATAAGGTGCGAGGTTAGTTCTTCCTTCTGTATCACAGGTGGAAATCCAGCCAATGGGCCGTGGGCCAATTAATGCAGGAATAGGATCATGAGGTAGTCCATGACCTTGCATGGGCTGATAGCTATAAAATTGAGTTGTCATTATTGGCTCCTTTTTCCTACCATCATAATGGATTTTGCGCTTATAAAGTGGGAATTGATTGGAAAAATGCAGAAAAAAGATAATAGTTGCATAAGTTGGATATTAAAATATAGGGTAGTCTCAGCGATTTATTATATATTTTTATTTTAAATTATTAATGCTGATATATTTTATATGGTTAATGCTTTTTATTTACATTCCCTCTACATAATATTTCAATATGGATTGAAATTGTAATTATTCTATATGATATAAACTCGGTAATTGTGTTGTTTTGTTTTTTATATGTAAATATAGCGTTTATTTTCAAACTCTATTTAGTAATATTATTTTTTGATTTAATTCTTGTTTTCTGAAACGTATTTATAGCTATTTTTATTTTTACATATGATGTAAGTATGTTATTTAGTTCAACTTAAAATTATTTCAATGTCAGCTATATAAGTTAATCTATTGATATTTAATATAGTTAAAATGTTATTCATTGTAATTGACGATCGGTTTTAATATATTCAATAGTTTTTGACTATTAATGTGTTGTTATTCGATCGATATAAACGTATTTACAGCTTTAAATGTTAAATCTATATTCTATTAAAGATGTATTTTTATTTATTATAAATAAATCCATTTCTTAGTTTAATTATTAGTGATAGATAGTTATCATTTTAATATCGAAATGATAGTTCGCTATAAATATTCAATTAACTGACTATTGGTTTTTTAATATGATTAAAAATAGAATTTTATTACGACAAGAAATTGGTGATTTTTTAAGGTCGGCGAGACGAAGTAAATCCCTAACAGGTATTCAACTTGGTAAAATGCTACATGTCAGCCAGCAGCAAATATCGCGTTATGAGAGGGGTGAGACGAGTATTAATATTGAAACATTAGATATTTTATTAAAAGTGTTGGATATGGATTGGTCAGATTTCTTTTTCAAAGTAATGGCTAATTACTCAACGGAAATAGCAGAAATAAAACTATATCGCTAATAAAGTATCAGCAATTATTTATTTTATACGTAAATTCTTATTGTGTATTGAGGAGTCTTTAGACAGTTCAATCAGGGATGATTTTTTGTAGTGATAATTTGAACTATTAATGAAATACCAAGCTTACGCCATTAAAAGTATTTAATAGTGTATCTATTTCAATGTAATTATTTATTTGAAAGGTAAAACACATGAAACTAGTTAAATTCACGCAAGTGGTTGTAATTGCTACATCTGTTATTTCTTTCAACGTATTAGCAGAAAACGCAGGTACCCTAGATTTTATTGGTACAGTTGTTACCTCACCTTGTAATATCGCGCAATCTTCCTTGAAGCAAACTATTGATTTTGGACAATTATCTCGTCGAGGATTAGAGAATGGCCGAGCTGCGGAAGTGGATTTTAAAATTGAATTCACTGGCTGTGACTTTACTGATTTTGATAAAGGCACCGATGATAAACCAATGGCAGTGAAATCAATGGAATTGGTTTTTACTGGACAAAGCTATGCAGATGCAGCCAATACGCTACTTTCAACCTCCGCGGGTAATACCAATAACGTTGGGGTGGGGATTGATGGTTTTACCTTTGGTACAGCTAAAGATGTTTTATCACAGATGATAAATAAAAAAGGTAATAACACTTTAAAATTCAAAGCACTTGCTAAAGCCGTTGATGTTACTAAGCCTGTTGTTGAAGGGCAATTTAATGCAACGTCCAATTTCCGTATTACATATCAGTAATTGATAGTAGCCCGCCAGTCGATAGCTGGCGGGATCATTAATGTGTGTGGAGGAAAGCTGTGAGTGTATACAAACAGATTGGTCACCAAATAACACGGTTAATAATGCTATCAATAATGGCCTATTTTGTTTCGCATGGCATTGTGAATGCAAAGAGTTTTACTTTTAATGGTATGACAAAATTGATGGGAAATGTGATTGCGGCGCCTTGTTCAATTGTAATGCAAGATCGTTACCAGACAATTAATTTTTCTCCTTTAACGTTAACGATGTTGGCTACTCCAAGTCATCGTGAACGTTATAACCAACCTTTTATCATTGAATTACGTGATTGCGGCAGTGTGTATTCTTCGATTGACAGTAAAACTTGGTTCATTCGCTTTGACGGGCAAAGTGCAGAAAATATTAATGCATTTGTCTTGCAGGGGCCATCGCGTGGATTAGGTATTGCGGTATTGAATGATCAACAACAAATATTAATACCTAATCAAAACTATCTCTTATCCAGCAGTGTATTACGTCAAGGTAAATCAGGAAAAACGCTTTTTTTACGTTATTTTTTGCAATTAGAACTGACAGGGAAACCGATTCAGGCTGGTAACTATCAAGGATTGATTCGGTTTTTCATCGACTATCAATAAACAGAAATGAAGGATCCTGCAAATTTAGTTTTGAGGGAGTCCTTTTGTCGCATTTGGGATGGAGTAGAGCATGATGTTCAAACATAGCAAAGTAAGACAGGCTGTTTTATTGACGCTCGGCTTGACGACATGGGCTGCTAGCGCTTCTGAATTCAATACTGATGTATTAGATGCAAAAGATATTCAAAATATTGATATGAGCCAGTTTTCCGTTGCAGGATATGTTCCTCCAGGGGATTACGTATTAACTGTATTTGTTAATGGGCAGCGATTGGGGGCTCCACGAGATATCTCTGTATACGCAAAAAAACCAACACATAAGCCACAATCGCAAAGTGTGTGTATCCCTATCAATATGCTACATATGTTTGGGCTAAAAAGTTCCTCTGAAAAAAAAGTAACAACCTCACATGATGGTCAATGCCTCGATTTTTCAGCTTTAACGGGGGTGCAAACGAAAATTGAACTGTCAACGCTATCGTTGAATGTGACGATCCCTCAAATGTGGATGGAGTATCGCGATCCTTATTGGACACCTCCCGCGTTATGGGAGGATGGGCTGAATGGGGCATTTATTGATTACAATGCTAATGCCTCAGGAACAAAGGAAAAAGGAGGAATTAAGCGCGTTTATCTATCAACTAATGGGACTACAGGGGTAAATATAGGTGCATGGCGTTTTCGTGGTGATTATAACGCAACCTATCAAAAACAGCGTGGTGGTTACCATCCGCAAGAGACTCATCAATTTGATTTTAGTCGATTGTATGCATTCACTTCATTGAAAGATGCTGCGTCTATTTTGACGGTGGGTGAAAACTATTTTTACTCAGACGTTTTCGAAGCATGGCAGTACAGTGGGGTTTCATTAGAAAGTGATGATCGCATGTTGCCGCCTAAACTCGTGGGCTATGCACCTGAAATTATTGGTATTGCGAATACTAATGCGACAGTGATTGTTCGCAGCCAAGATCGCGTTATCTCTGAAACAGTAGTTCCACCGGGGCCTTTCCGTATTCAGACGTTAGATAGCGGTATTCGAGGGGTATTGGATGTTACTGTTCGTGAAGAAGATGGTGAAGAGAAAAAATTTAGTGTTAGTACTGCTTCACTTCCTTACTTAACTCGGCCCGGCCGCGTTGTTTATAAACTAGTGGGGGGGAAAACTCGTTACGATGGTCGCCACATGACTGGTAAACCTGTTATTGGTGGAGAGTTTTCTTATGGAGTATCGAATGCATGGTCATTATATGGGGGAACTCAGTTAAATGGATATTATCAGACCATTGCGGTAGGAATTGGACGAGATCTCTCAACCATCGGAGCCATTTCGTTGGATATGACACAGTCATTTGCTGATTTTTCAGAGGAACGTTTACAAGGGCGCTCTTATAGGCTGAATTATGCAAAGTCTTTTGAGGATTTAAAAACGGATATTACTTTTGCTGGCTATCGTTTTGCTGATAAAGAATATCGAACATTAACCCAATTTATGGATCAAGACCGCACAGGAATTATTCCACGTTCGCAAAAAGAGAATTATCAAATCTACTTAAATAAGTATTTTGATGATTTTAATATTGCATTAAATTACCAATATAGCACCTATTGGCGGAATGACTCACAAACCCAATACGGGTTATATGCAAGCACTAATATCCTTATTCCTCAATTATCTCAGTACAATGCGAATTTATCTCTATCGGCGACTCGAACCGAACGTGACAACGGTTTTGAAGATGATTCGGTAAATTTATATCTCACGCTGCCACTTTATACGGGGCATAGTATTACTTTCTCAGAACTTTATTCACGTTCATCGGGTAATAACCGTTATAACCACAACATGGGCTATAACGGTTATAGCGGCACTGATAATTACAGTTTAAACATGGGGTATAATCATGGGCAAGAGATAGATAATCAGGCAAGTTTTAGCGGTTTCTATTCTAAAGATATGTCACAGGCTAATGTCTCTGCAAATGCCAGTTATGTTCCTCACCAATATCGTAGTATTGGTGCATCCATTAATAGTGGGATCACTGCTACGTCTAAAGGCGTTGCGTTCCATCGTTCAGCGCATGGTGATACACGTTTGATGATTGAAACTCCAGGGGTTAGCGATGTACCGTTGGATAGCGGGGTGATTAAAACTAACCACTTTGGGCTAGCTGTTATTCCTAATATTAATAGTTATCGCAAATCCACCGCGTCTATTAATACCAGTAAGTTGCCTGACAATTTAGAAACCTTAGATTCAACAACCGATATTACGCTGACAAAAGGTGCTATTGGTTATCGTAGTTTATCGGTAATGAAAGGGGAAAAATTATTCGCTGTTTTGTCTTTGGATAATGGCAAAAATCCGCCTTTTGGAGCCAGTGTGCGTAATGTTGATAATCGTGAATTAGGTATTGTGGGTGAGGATGGCGTGACTTGGTTAGTGGGCGTCTCTGCTCAGGAAAACCTATTTATATATTGGAATAATAAACAACAGTGTCAGTTAACATTACCTGAAAATCTTACTGCTTCATCTAATATGTTGCTGTTGCCTTGCACATCAAAAATAGCCATCTCATCTATTTCTCACTCTAAAGATAAATAAATCATATTTATGGGGAACGTTATGTTGAATTTATATTTAGGTCGTAAATTATTTATTTGTGTTGCGTTATTCTCAGTGATTATAGTAATGAATGCTTATGGTGCGGTCACCTTAGATCGTACTCGAATTGTATTTCCTGGTAATGAGCGATCTATTAATATTCGTATTAGCAATGATAACCCTGAAGAAGCGTATTTAGCGCAAAGTTGGATTGAAGATTTACAAGGAAATAAACTCACTCAAGGTGCTATTTTAGCCACGCCACCTTTACAGAGGATTGAGCCAAATAGTGACAGTTTAGTTCGATTAAGTGTCACGCCAATGTTAGGACAGCTTCCTAAAGATAGAGAGTCTGTATTTTATTTTAACCTACGTGAAGTTCCGCCCAAATCTACGGAAGGTAATACATTGCAAATTGCTTTGCAGTCACGTGTTAAATTATTTTATCGGCCCCAAAATATATTAGCGGAGTCAGACACAAAATGGGCACATAAAGTGACATTAACCAAAACAGCTAAAGGGTATTTATTGAATAATGTGACCCCTTTTAATTTAACTATTATTGGTATTGGTAATAGTAAACCGCAGTCAGAACAAAGTAAATTCACTCCGGTGATGGTGCCACCAAAATCAACTCATAACATAGAATCAAAAATATTATCTACGCCTTACATAACTTATATCAATGATTATGGTGGGAAGCCGACACTGGCGTTTCGTTGTACTGGCGAGCTTTGTGCAGTGACAGGTGAATTGTGATGGTAGCGATGTTCGTCGTTACCCAAGCGACCTCTCGTATTATTTAGAGCCTATTTCCATATCAAGGTGGAGTCAGGTAATGAGCAAGAAAAAAGCAGGTTTGTTATTGCTATTGGTTATCGGTGGAATAACAAGCTATTTAGCGCACGCGAAGAGCACTGTGCCAAATACACCCAGTGAAGCATTTAAATATGAGCAGTCGCTACAAGGATGGATACGTGTTAATGCTGCTATTTTTAATGCTCCTTGTAATTTAATAACTAACAAAGCCGTATTTCTGACAGGATGTGGTGCTGGTACTGTTTTTCGTACCAAGGATCTTCTCAGTAATACGGCGAATACCCCTGCAATATTAGCATTTTATGATGTTAAGAAAGAGCAAGTCATACAACATTTTCCGATCAGCTTACGTAATGGCAATAATAAAATAATACTTCCTATTCTTGGTGAAGAGCAGCATCTATTAAGGTTGGAGGTTAGCTATGAATAAGGCACTTTTTTTATCAGTACTATTTTTAAATCCTCCTAATACATTGGCCAGTAATCAATTAGATGTGCAATTTAAAGGGGAACTTATTCGCACTCATTGCCAAATCTCAGCAGACTCAGTCAATAAACAAATAAAGTTAGATAATTTACGTTGGCAGTATATTAATCAGTTTGGGGCTAGTGATGTGATGCCTTTTTTTATTGAGATAGAAAAATGCAGTGATGCCGATTTAAATAAAACCATTCGTATGACTTGGCAGAGTAGCCAACTTATTAATATTGAAGGAAACGATTATTTACGTACACAAGGTACCAGTGGTGCGTTATTAGGCATTATTGAAGTTGATAAAAATGAAAAACTTATTGTTTGGAATTCTCCGATAGATGTTGGTGTTGTTTCAGTGGCCGAAAATCGACAGCAACTTAATTTTGGCGTCTTTGTTCGTAAACCTGCAACAGGTGATATTAAAGTGGGCGATTTTAAAGGAACGGCGACATTTGCAGTGGAGTATCAATAATGAAACGATATTCAATCATCACCACAATATTACTTTTATTCGCCTCATCTGCTGTATCTGATATTTTGGTTGAGGTAAATGCAACGATGATAACGCCTGTTTGTGATATTCGCAGTGAAAATAATAGTTCCCCACTTGTGATCGATTTTGGCACTGTTAATTCAGATAATCTTGATGGAAATACCGTTGATAGAGAATTTCCTATTTATATTTCGGGATGTGATTTCAATAAAAAACTTGCTATTACGTTGAATACGAATGGAAGTAATACATTAATGCATAATGGGCAATTATTGCTAGCAACAACAATCGAGGGATTAGGGATCCATTTCAAGGAAATTACTCAAGGAGTTGTACGTCCGTTTGATGTTAATTCTGTTCAAGCCATTCATCCTGTACAAATTACGGCAACTGAATACCGAGCTGATTTACAAGCACAGTTAGTAGGAACTATACCGGCAGAGCAATTATCAGATGGCCAGTTCACATCATCCATGACGATTTTGATGACTTATGAATAATAAGGAGTTCAACTATGTTTGATTTAAAATTTCATCATGATAATGGTGTTGCTGACAAAGGTTGGAATAGGGTATTGCTATTGCTATCAATGTTGATATCTCCAATTGCCATTGCAGATTATGCAGGGCAAATTCAAGATCCTTCTACTGGTTACACCATTAGATTAGAGAGAGATAGTCAATTAGTAGAAACACCCGTTATCGGATCTAATGGGGACAAATATTATCGCATCGGCAATATTATCAATGTTGGTCATACGGGGCCGGAAGTGGAAGTGTCGGGGGTGGTAAAATGCCATGGGAGAGTGTGGGGAAATACCAGTAAACCTATTCCTGCTCAAAATGCTTTCCATCGGCTTTTTATCTATCCACCCAAGTCAGGGATAACGATTGAAGGAAAAGCGGCTTACCAAATCCACAGTAATTTGCTGATGACAATTGATACAAAATTTACGGATTGGGTTAAAGGTGATGCAGGTCTTTGTTCCAATGGCTTTGGGCAGGAAATTTTTTCAACATCAGCATTTACCACTTATTTTCCCTTAGGCATCACATTTTATATAAATGAAAAAATTATTGATAGTCAGTTGGTTATTGGCGCCATGGATTTAGCCGGTTATGTGCGTGCTTTCACCGCTAAAGGTGAGGCTCCTCCTTATGATGATTGGCCAATAAATGAAACAACAACACCATTACGTTTGGCATCATCGCAAATACATATTCGTTCTAGATGTTCAACTATGGCTAGTACAGGGCAAACAGAGACGGTGAGTCTCAGTCATGGTGGGCTCAATAGTATAAATTATGACAGCTTAGTGACTGAAAAAGTGATTTACACTTGTCGATTTACCTCTGGAACAAAAGTTCGTTTACGTTTGGATTATGCAAAAGATAGCGATCCGCAGAAACGCTTACCTCTAGTCAGTGATGAGAATGATAGTGATGTTATTTACAGCCAGTTAACCTTGACAGATGAGGCTTCAGGGCAAACAGGGCAATCTTTACAGGTTGAATTTAATGAACAAAATATAATCAGTATTGCCAGCCATATAAAAGGAGAAAATGCAATCGCTGGAAATTATCATGGCTCTGCATGGTTGATCGCTACTTATGAGTAGCCAGTTTCAAAAAATGTAACAACTTTGGTTGACCGTAAACATCCGTTATCGACTCGTCACCTTGAATGATACCTAGATAGGTCGACGCTTTTTGTCCTGTTCCTTACAAGGTGTTTGGCTTACGGTTCAACCGATTTTTCTATTGAGCGATACGTTGGATAAAACTGGATGGTGTTTGCCCTAACCACTTTTTAAACATGGTTGAAAACGATCCGACGCTGTTATATCCCAAGTCAAAAGCGACTTCAGTGATCGATTTCCCAGCTGAAATATGCGTGATAGCACTAAGTAAACAAGCCTGTTGGCGCCAATCTGAAAATGACAAGCCAGTTTGAGCCCCAAAAAAACGACTAAAAGAGCGTTCACTTTTATGTAATTTTTCAGCCCATTCATGGGGTAATGATGTGATTTTCGGTGATTTTAGGAACTCTCGGCATAGTTTAGCTAAGTTTGCATCTCGGGGGATCGGTGCATAAAAAGGTAGGGGGGCAGCACGGGCGATTTCATGTAACGTCAGCTGGATCAACACACCATCTCGCCCATTAAGATCATATTCTATAGGCATATCAACAGATTCGAGTAATAGCTGACGTAATAATGGAGATACTCGCAATACCTCGCATTTCTGATTTTGCCGTGGGGCAGCGGTAGGCTCGATATATAGGCTGCGTGTACTTACATTCAACATACGTGTTTCATGTGCAGTATTTTCAGGGATCCAAACACCACTATCTGGTGGGATAACCCACTCACCATCAGCGGTACTCACCTCAATGAGACCTGTCGCGCCGTATAAAAATTGAGCACGTCGATGAACGTGTGAATTGAGCAGGACATTTGGGAGGTAGTCAGTGCCGATCGCTAACACATCGCGCTTTACGTCATCGACGCTTTTAAGTGGGATATTTCGCATAGTCACCCTTATTGGCTGAGATTCAAATATCATTGTCTATTTTTCGAAAGTTGGCAACTCAATAAATGTTTACTATGACATGGCAACCTAATGTATCTTTGAGGTAGAGTTATTATGGAAAGTAAGCACAATCAGTCGGATGAGCAACTGATTGGCCCGTTAAGTCGTCGCCGGTTTATCCAAGGCAGCTCTGCACTAATGGCTGTTCCTTTCTTAGCATCTAAGTCAGTCGCCTCTCTTCCTACAGACCCGTCAGTTATTCCAACAAAAAACATCTCAACTCAGGATAATGAACGGGTCGTTTCGACTTGCAGTAGTTTTGACTGTGGTGGTAAGTGTGATATCAGAGCGCATGTTAAAGAAGGCGTTGTTACACGTATTAGTACACGGCCTGATGCGGATCTTGATGAAGAGATGCCTATTATGCGAGCTTGCGTTCGTGGGCGAAGCTATCGCAAATTTGTCTATCACCCAAACCGCTTAAAATATCCAATGAAACGGGTTGGCAAACGAGGTGAAGGCCGCTTTGAACGAATAAGTTGGCAAGAGGCCACCAGTTTAATTGCGAGTGAATGGCAACGTATCACTGATCAATATGGCCCAGCTTCGCGTTTTGTGAGCCTAAGTACAGGGGTAACCGGAGGTATTTTTTCAGGCGCTAACATGCTACGCCGTTTGTTTAATTTAACGGGGGGATTTCTGGAAAACTACCATTCAGTCAGCAATGGCAATACGATGGCGGTGACACCCTATACTTATGGCACCTCAGCCAGTGGTAGTACCCTCGATACATTAGAAGATACCCCGCTAGTTATTTTATGGGGACATAATCCAAACGAGACTATTTTTGGTCATACCAACCATTATTTTCAAAAAATGAAGAAAAACGGCACTAAATTTATTGTCGTTGATCCACGTTATTCAGATACGGCTTCATCTTTGGCAGATCAATGGATCCCCATTTTACCTACGACAGATAATGCGCTGATGGATGCAATGATGTATGTGATTATCAGCGAAAATTTACATGACCAAGCGTTTATTGATAAGTATACCCTTGGATTTGATGAACATCAGATGCCAGAAGGTGTTGCTGAAAACGAATCATTAGTTGCTTACTTAATGGGTAAAAAAGATGGTATTGCTAAGACACCTGAATGGGCAGAGCCGATAACCAAAGTCCCCGCAGAAACTATCAAACAGTTAGCGAGAGAATATGCATCGACCAAACCAGCAGCCTTAATGCAAGGTTGGGGGCCTCAGCGTCATATTTGTGGTGAGCGTTCTGCGCGAGGTGCAACTTTACTTGCGACGATAACAGGTAATGTTGGTGTTCGTGGTGGTTGGGCCGCTGGATATGGAATGGCGGTAACACCTGATTTACGAAAAACGATTGCAGGGCCTAGCTTATTTGAAAATCAAGTGAAAGCGAAAATTAATATCACGAATTGGGTGCAAGCTTGTGAAAATGCAGCACTTGTTACACCTGATAATGGTTTAAAAAATGCAGAAAAATTGGATACTGAAATTAAAATGATTTTCTCGCTTGCGGGAAATTATATGACTAATCAGAACCCTGATATTTTGCATGCAGCACAAGTGCTGGAAGATGAAAATAAAGTCGAATTTATTGTTTGTAGCGATCTTTATCTTACGCCAAGTGCTAAGTACGCTGATTTGTTATTACCTGAAACCAGTTTTTTAGAGCGTTGGAATATTGGTGGAACTTGGGGACCGGGTGATTACATTATTTTATCCGAAAAAGTGATCGAGCCTGAGTTTGAGCGACGTAGTGACTACGATTGGTTGTGTGATGTTGCTGATAAATTAGGGGTTGGTGAACAATTTAGTGAAGGGCGCACCGAAAAACAGTGGATAGAATATTTAGTGAACGATGCGCATGTAAAACGCCCTGAAGATGGTATCCCAACATTTGATGAGCTGTTAGTTAAACGTCGTCATTTATTAAAACATAAGCCACATACAGGTCATGTTGCTTTCGAAAAAAATATTCAAGATATCGAAGCACATCCATTTGAAACGCCATCAGGGAAAATTGAAATTTTCTCTAAACGGTTATATGACCGCAACAATCGAGATATACCTGCTTTATCACATTACGTCCCAGCGATTGAAGGCCCTGAAGATAGCTTAACGCTTCGCTACCCTTTGCAATTGATCACTTGGAAAGGGCGAAATCGTGCTAACTCTACCCAGTTTGCAAATCCATGGCTACAGGAAGTTCAGCGACAAGAGCTGTGGATAAACCCAATTGATGCTAAGCAACGCGGTATTGCTGATGGTGAGCGAGTTACTGTGAGTAATGACCGTGGCACGACGATGGTTCCCGTTAAGATCACGCAGAGGATCATGCCTGGAGTTGTCGCTTTACAAGCGGGAGCATGGTGGATGCCTGATGAGAAAGGTGTGGACCAAGGTGGATGTGCCAACGTATTAACCTCTGCGCGCAGCACCGCAATGGCACATGGTAATGCGCATCAAACCTTACTGGTGGAGGTAAGCAAAGTATGAGTAAGTTTGAAATTCGGCCAGCGGTTAGTGATCGACAGTTAGGATTTTATATTGACTCGGCACGTTGCTCTGGCTGCAAAGCCTGTCAGGTTTCTTGTAAAGATAAAAACAATCTTGAGGTCGGTCGCAAGTTTCGTCGTGTCTATGAAGTCACTGGGGGGGAGTTTATTGAAAACGGGAAGGGTGGGCTGATAAATAATGTCTTCGCTTACACCTTATCGATTTCATGTAACCATTGTAAAGACCCAATGTGTGTTAAAAACTGCCCAACAACGGCAATGCATAAACGCGAAGGTGATGGCATTGTGCTAGTTAATACAGACAAATGTGTTGGTTGTGGCACTTGTGCGTGGTCATGTCCTTATGGTGCACCACAGATGAACCCAGAAACTCAGCAAATGTCTAAATGCGATTTTTGCATTGATTTACAACTAAAAGGTGAATCTCCTGTTTGTGTGGCAACCTGCCCTTTAGGTGCTATTCAATTTGGTCCTATCGACGAATTAAGAAAACGCTATGGCTCACTAGCCGATGTAAAAGGGTTACCTGATTCATCGATTACTCATCCAAATTTGGTTATCCACCCACATCAAGGTGCAGGGCGTCATACTATGACATCTCAAGGAGAGAAAAAATGAATGAATGGCCATTATTACTGTTTACGTTTTTGATGCAAACCTCTATTGGTCTAACTTTAATGTTAGTTCTCTCCGCTAAAAAATTAGCGGGTTTATTCGAGCGGGGGATTAGTCGTTCATTTTTACTTGGTTACCTTTTTGTTGGTTGTGTTTTTGCTGGAATAGGATTGATTTCTTCAATTACTCATTTAGGTGTGCCACTTAATGCACCAAACTCGTTGTTGAATATTTTCTCGTCTTGGCTCAGTCGGGAAGTGGTATTGACTGCGACTTACTTTACCTTTTTAGGATTGGCATTTTTATGGGCATGGTTTAAGAAAGAGTTATCTTATCCATTATTGAGTTTAGCAGCTGTCGCTGGGCTATGTGATGTTTATGCGATGGCATCGATTTATCGTTATACATCAATGCTAGTATGGATGAGTGATAATACTTATCTAATGTTTTATGGCGCTACATTCACACTGGGGGCGGCTGGATATTATTTATTAGTTAATTTGTTGCTAAAGTATAAGCAAGAGAATGTCGTTAAACATTTGCCTTACCAATGGGGTTGGGGTCTGTGTGCCGTTATTAGTGCCAGTTTATTTATTAGACTGTTATATCAACCTTATTATGAACGTTATCTGGCCGATACTTCGTATAATAATGAATCAATTACGTTTCCGATTTCCTCCATTGAGGCTTATCAATATATCGCTTCATTGCGGTTAGTCGGTTGGGGGATAGCAATAGTTGCAGTATTTGTGCTTGGATATAGCGTGTTCCTTCGAACTAAAACTCATCTAGGTAATGTAGCTACTGTGAGTCGCCAGAAATTTTTAGTATTGGGATGCTGTGGCGCGATTGTAGGGGAGTTTATGCTGCGTTACTGTTTTTATTATATTCATATTTAACATTAATAGTGGCTTTAAAAGGTTTAGACGTTTCTTATGATCCATTTTTCGCATTATGCTGCGGCTTTTAACCTACTAGGGACTTGCTATTTATTTGCACCAAGTGATGAAACAAGTCATAGTGCACTGAATTTTTTTAAGACGGAAAATTTTGCAGAGCAGTGGCCTTGTAAAATAGGTAACTCATTGAGTCAACAAATTAAAAGTGCACTAGAAATCAATTTTGAACAATTAAATACTCAGTGGGTAGAGTTATTTATTGGTCCTGATAGTTTACCGGCTCCTCCTTGGGGGTCGGTGTATTTAGATCCTGAAGGCGTGCTGCATGGATCATCAACAGTTGCACTAAGTGAGTTTTTAAAACGAGAAAGATTAAAATTACAGACTAATTATCCTGAACCCTCAGATCACATAGGATTAATGTTATTTCAAGCTGCCGTTCTTGCTTCAGAAATACGAGAAAAGGCATTAATTGAGTTACTTGATGCACATTTAGGGACTTGGTTACCGTTATTTGCAACACAATTTAATCGTGTTGTTGATAGCCCATTTTATACAGCTCTGACAGAGTTAACATTAGTTACTGTTAATCAATGTCGCCGATAGTTCTATGATGAATAAGTAAACGGGAGAAATTCCATCGCTCCCGTTTTAATTTCATTTATGGACTAAATAATTTTAAGTTAAAAAATAGTAAACGGAGCTATCACAGAAAATTTAATATCTTTTTCATCTTGGAAGACATTATTATAACCACCACCCCAACTTGGAATATTGGAATGGTTATCATAGCGTGTATAGTGCAGCTTAAATGTTGTGTCTTTCGCTTTTCCTGATTGGATGGTATACATAATATCAAAATTCCATGCACTTTCAGTGAGACGTTTATTTGGATCTACACCAGAGGTAATATTTGTATTCGGTTTTGCATCCCAACCATGAATATATGATGTTCCGACTTTCCAACCAGCAAGATCCCAATTGGTTAAATCGTACGTTACACCAGCAAATAAGGCTTTTTCACCATCGGCGTTAAAGTCTGAGCGGCCATCCCACCAAATATCTAACCGACCATTAGAAGAGCCATAATGATTAGTTAAACGTTGTAAAAAGTAGCCCATCCGACCTGGTGAATGGATCATGGTTCCTTCTAGACGAAAATCAAATGAGTCATAAGTATAACCGAGAGTAAAGGCTTGTAACCATGCAAAGCCATCATATACATCGTTGACCCCGCCGCTATTGTCTTTGTCATTTGCACCATAAAACTGATAGGACAGTCTGAGATCTCGTTCAGCGAGAGGGAAGGCATAAGACAATTTACCAAAGTACTGTTCCATATAATCTGGCGCTTCGCCCACTGCGGCTTCTAATACCAATTTATTTTTAGCGTCATATTTAACGCCTAATGAATGCAGGTAATCAATTGGGGTTGAGCCATCAGCCATACGGAAATCATACATTGTGGTATACCATGGTGCTTTATACTCATCTGTCCACATGTAGGAAATGTTAAATTTACCATTTGAGTCAGCATCAAACTCAGCACCTAATTCAGCTCCTCGATATGTGCCAGGCAAAAAACTCCAGTTAGGTGCTAGCAATGTTTGCCCTGCGGGTTGTATATAACCTACATTAGCCCAAAATGGTCCGGCTTTTAATTTGGTTGCTGCTTTGGTGAATGTAAATCCACTACGGTCACCTTTCCATTTTTCATCCCAAACCGTTTTTGCATCGCTAAGACCAATTTCATTTGGAGCCGCAGGGCCAGCATTAGAAAGCTCAAACGCGTAAAAACCTGTGAAATCGAAACCAATAAAATCTTGAATATATCCAGATGAAAAATCTAAGGCAACATTCGCTGAAGAATGCTTTAAGTTATCTGAGTATTTATTGGTTGTAGTGTCTTTTCTTGAGCGATCTCTTTGCAAATAATAAATACCACCTTTTAATGTTGAATCTTCAAAAAAAGGTTCTGCATTGATTTTTGGAATATAGCAGGATGCAGTTAATATCGAAAATATCTCTAATGCTAATAGCTTTTTAGTATGCTTGCTCATTGAATTAGCCATTCTTTATTCCTCAATATCTCTTGAGTTAATTAATTTTTATTTTATATATATAGGAGGTGGGCAATAACTTAATAAAATATTATTCCCATAATAGTTATATTTTTTGTCAGAAATTAAGCAATCTGAAAATGTCTATTTTAGTATGATAAATGCGGTTAGTTGATAAATGTATTAAAAGTTAGTCATTATACTTGCTTTAATAAGATAAGGTGGATTTTTGTTCTGTTTAGATGATTATGTATAGACTTTATGCTTAAATATTATTTCTATTCTTTGTTTTTTAAATGAATTTAATTTTTTTTGTTATTTATAAATGTCAATGAGAAACAATTAATAGAGCTAAGATAATAAAATAATATGTTCTTTTTTTTATGTGATTGACTGTCAATGTTTTCCAATGTGTCGCATAAGGACAAAAAAATGTCATCTTCAGCTATTAAATAAAGAAAAAATTCATATATATATTAATGAAAATAAAAATTAACCAAGGGTTTTATATGAGCGAGTCAGTCGGATCTATAAAGTCACACAGATTACCGTTAGTAACATGGAAAATATATTTAGCACCTATAATTGGTGGTGTATTTATACCTATGATGTTTTTATGGGCGCCTTTAATATCTATACAGATGGATAAAGAACTTGGATTTTCGCCTGAAAAGGTAGGCTTTATTTATATGATTGAAATATTAACAGGTATGACAGCGAATATATTGGCTTTCTTCTGGTTAAAAACTAAGATTAATTGGTATCATATATTTGTTGCGATGATTTTCTTGACAGCAATATTGAATATAATTTCTGGTTTTCTAATTAAAGATCATTTTAATTTATATATAGCAGTAAGGATTTTAGCCGCAATATCAGGCTCTACAATTTTTATTATTACCAATTCAAGTATGGCATTGTTACCAAATTCGTACCGAGCATTTAGTATCTCTTTGTTTAGCCAGATTATTTTAGGTAGCTTGGGGCTGTTTATACTTCCCTTATTTCTTGGTGAATATGGCATATTTTCTGTTTATCTTTTTGTATCGATACTGCTAGTTTGTGTATTACCATTAACAAAAGGTATTGATTCAATTTGGCGTATGAAAGAAGAAAATATCTTCAAGGAAAAATCACAATCACAGCAAGGAATTGAACCTCGTTCTTATGCAATAAGAAAAGATATGTACTTATGCCTCGCAGGTATTTTTCTATTTAACCTTGTAGTTGCTGGTGTATGGACATTTATTGGTGGGTATTTAACATCATTAAATGTAGAGCTATCCGTTGTTTATAATGTCCTAGGTTCATCCAGTATGGTTGGGATATTAGGTGCAGGGACATCTATTTTGTTCAGTAAAAAAGTGAATTTTGTTATTGTAACTTGCTTTATATTCTTAATTGCTTCTGTTTTGGCAATGTACATGAATATTAATGTTTTACTGGTTATTGTTAGTTGTTATGCATTTAAATATATCTGGACATTGATTTTACCTTTTACAATGAGTATTGCAGCAGAGTATGAAGTTGATGGAAATACGATGAACCTTGTTTCATTATCATTAGGCTTAGGAATAGCATTAGGACCAATGCTTAGTGGTATGTTTATCGAAAGAGTTAGCTTTTCTTCAATGTTTCTATTCAATCTTATAATGCTGATAATCTCTATGGCCATCATTATGAAAATTATATTTAAATCAAGTAAAAATAAATAAGGCCTAATACTAATGAAAGAAAATTTAAATAATTATCATGTTCATACGACATGGCAAGAAGTATTAAATGGTATCTCACTTAAAGACAAAAAATATTTAATTACGGGAGCTAACATTGGTTTAGGAAAGGAATCTGCTAAAGCAATACTAAGTCATGATGGCTGCGTTATACTGACTGTACGAACAGAAGAAAAGAAACAAACACTTTATGAAGAATTAATTTCACAATTTGACTCAAGTTTATTTGAAATTCGATTACTTGATTTAGCTTCACTGGCAGATATCCGTCGTTTTACTAAGGAGTTGCAATTAGAAAGTACTAAGTTAGATGGTGTACTTGGTAATGCCGGAATTATGGCGACGGATTTTAAATATACAGTCGATGGATTTGAACAACAATTTGGTGTTAATCATTTAGGGCATTTTGTTCTAATTAATCGGCTGACTGCTTGTTTATTAAAAGGCGCGCGAATTGTAATGATGACATCGGGGGCGCACCGCCTAAGCAATGTTGATTTAGTCGATCCTAATTTCAATCATCGTGAATATAGCCGCTGGACAGCTTATGGTCAGTCTAAATCAGCGAATGTGTTATTTGCGTTTGAATTTGATCGGCGCTGGAAAGACTATAATGTCCGCGCATTTGCTGTAGCTCCTGGTATTGTGCTGGATACCAATCTTCATTTGCATTTACAACATGATGATTTTAATGAATTGGCGGAGAAACAAGACACTGACAAAGTCCCTGTGAAATCATTGCAGGCGGGGGTAGCAACCCAAATCATGGCACTTTGCCATCCTGAATTTGCTAATAAAGGCGGGATTTTCTTAGAGCATTGTAATTACTCTCAAGTTAATGGCGATACTCGCCAAGGAACAGGGGTCATTCCATGGGTTTTAGATACGGAATTTGGGAAAAAACTTTGGCAACTGTCAGAAGAAATGGTCAATGAAGTCTTTCCTGAAACGGCTAAGCTTGCCTATGAAATTAGTTACGGAGAACTTGCACATAATCGATTACCTCAAAGCCAGAAATTGGAGCTGACAGGTATTGAATTTAAAACTGAAGATTCGATTATCGAAATGTTCTTTGAACAGGAGACTTGCACGATAGAAGGGTATCATCACCCTGAGGTTTCAATTCCTTCTATCGCTAATTATGAGTTGATTGAAGTTCGTGATAACTTGTTTTTTGTCGATCTTTTATTTACTGAAAATACAGAGATCACTGCATCAATAGCGATAGATTTTAAAACCAATAAGGCACTGTTTGTGTTGACACGTTATCAACCAGCGAGTACGCCTGACCAAAATGCCCCTATACCACTAAAATTAGCCTCGAATTATCAACAGTATTTTACGCCAGCGATTGTATTAACGGGGAATCATCAAGTTGAACACAGCCAATATCCTCATATTACAAAAGATTTAATCGGGAGCCGATCGTTATATTGTTACTCGACTTCAATACCTACCGTTTATGAGCATATTTATATTAATTCACACTGGTATTGTTATAACGTGATTAACGGAATAAGAAAGGGGGATGGGGGCTGCGATCAAGTTAGTTACTATAAATTTGATGATTCAACTTATGTGGTGACTTGGCGAGAGCTACTTATCGACCTATCTTTTGTATTTGTTTATGACCTTGATAATAAAACCACCACAGGGAAAGGTTGGGGAAATCTTTCTGACGTCAATAAGATGATCAACATACCTGCTGGCGCTCATATTATTTCGCTTAACTCGTTGAATTATCCATTGAATTATATTCCAACCTAAGGTGATGATAATGAGTCAGGGAGTTGATTTAGTAATTATTAATGCAAAAGTTGCTACGGTGGATAAAGATTTTTCATTTGCAGAAGCTATCGCTATTCTAAAAGGCAGGATTGTAGCTGTCGGTAGTAATGAGGCAATTAAACGAAAAATAGGCCATCAAACTCGTGTTATTGATGCAGATAATAAACTAGTTTTACCCGCAGTTCATGATGCGCATATCCATGCTACGCATACAGGTATGTTGATTTCAGGAGACTTTTTAAATCTATTTGAAAGTAAAACAAAATGTGATTTTGATAATCAGCTAGATGCTCATTTATGCACCGAAAAAAATAGGGATTGGATATACGGCATTGGATGCCAATTTGAGCTCAGTGATGAAAATAACCAAAGCTTTAGTCTTAGTAAATCATATTTAACTGATCGAATACCAGAAAAAATGGCAAGTTTTAGTGATTTTAGCTTGCATAATTTAATTGTAAATCAGAGTGTTATTGATAAGCTTGAAATGAATCTGACCAATTTGCCAAGGGAAGTAGGGCGAGTAGGTTTAGACGATCAAGGTGATTTGAATGGAATTATTTTTGAATGGGGAGCAATGAATCTTGTTGGTAAACATCTCCCCCAGTTATCCGATGAAGAGCTTAAAAAGTATATTTTATTGGTTCAAAGCCATTTATTACAAAATGGGATCACTAGCTATACCGATATTTTAGGACCTGGTGGTGAGCATTTATTTCATGGCGCATGGAGTAGTCGAATTATTCAATTATATAAGGAACTCCATGATGAAAATAAATTATTGGCTCGAGTCAGCGTCGATCTTTTTGCGGCTAAAGATGGGATCCATAGTTTTGAGCATATTATAGCTGGCATTGAAGAATTTGAGTTTCCTGTTGGCCTTGATAAATCATGGTTAAAAATTGATACCATCAAATTGTTTGGCGATAGTTCACCCTGTATTAGAACTGCCTGTAATGGCTATCATGGTGAATTAACATTTGCAGGTAATAATATTGAACAACAAATAGCAGAGCTCAAAAAAACAATAATTGAATTGCATTGCTTAGGCTGGCAGGTTGGGATCCATGCAATTGGAGGGAAAACGATTGATGCAGCGATCGATGCTTTCTGCTACGCAGAAAAAATAATGCCTAATAAAGATCTGCGCCATTTTATTATTCATGGTGATGATTTAACTATAAATAATGCAAAAATAATGGCGAAAAATAATATTTTGCTTTCCTGTCAACCTGTTGCTGGTTATTGCATTATCGACGGTATTAAACAGCTCATTCCTGATGAATACAATGCTAAGTTATTTGATTGGCAGTCATATATTAATGAAGGAGTTACTGTGGCGGCGGGATCAGATGCCTGTTGTTTCCCATTTAATTGGTTAGAAGGGCTTGAATTTACAGTTACGCGCAGAGCAAAAAACAATAAAGTTTATCAAGCTGAATTAGCTTGCAATATTGAAGATGCTATTCGTATGTATACGATAAACGGCGCTATTCAAGAACATTTAGAAGATGAGCTTGGCTCTATCGAAATTGGCAAATTTGCCGATATACAAATACTGAGCCACGACATATTTACCATCCCTCCCGATCAAATAGGAAAAACAAAAGTAGTGACAACTATTTGTAATGGAAAAGTGGTTTACGAGCGGTAAGCCGCTTTTATACCGTTAAAAAGTCTTGAATTTCACTATTTTTCTAGAGGAGGGATTATGCTTTGTACGATTAAAAATCCAGCAATTAAAACGGGCTTTTTTTATCATGAATATTGTTTATGGGGCCGTAGCCATAAATCTTCGCCTTTAGGACACAATCAAATGAATTGGCTGCAACCTTTTGCAACTAATGAATTTGGTGCTAGTTCTGCAAGTTGTGTGCGTCGATTTAAATCATTAATTGATATTAGTGGTATGAAAGATCATTTATTTACCAGTAGTGGCGTACCAATTACTTATAATGACGCAGCTCGAGTGCACACAGAAGAGTATTTAAATAATTTTATTGAGTTGAGTAAAAATGAGGGAGGAGAACTAGGCTTACAAGCTGCTTTCGGTCCTGGAAGTTATCAAATTGCATTATTATCAGCTGGACAAGCAAAAGCTGCGGTTCATCATGTTATGCAAGGTTCATTAAATAGAGCTTATGCTGTTTGTGTTCCTGCGGGACATCATGCTTTACCTGATAAAGCGATGGGAGCCACGTATCTCGCAAATAGCAGCATTGCGGCTAAATATGCCTTGGAATGTTTAGGGGCAAACAAAGTTGCCATATTAGATTGGGATGTTCACCATGGAAATGGTACTCAAGCCATTTTTTATGATGATAATAAAGTTCTCACAATATCAATGCATCAAGATAATTGTTTCCCAATTAATTCGGGGGGAGTTGAAGAACAAGGTAGTCGGGAAGGATTAGGTTTTAATATTAATATTCCTTTATTACCTGGATGTGGGCACGATGAATATTTATATGCACTAAGAACAATAGTGCTTCCTGCTCTAACCACTTATAAACCTGATATCATTATTGTTGGTAGTGGATATGATGCAAGCACTTTTGATCCTTTAGGCCATATGCAACTTCATAGCCAAAGTTTTAGAGAAATGATGGAAAGCATTGTGGCTATAGCAGAGGATATTTGTCACGGGAAAGTCGTGGTTGTTCATGAAGGTGGCTATTCAGAGCACTATGTTCCTTTTTGTGCGTTGGCTGCATTGGAAGGATTAAGTGGAATAAAAACGCATGTTATTGATCCTTTTATTTCATTTATTCAACAGCAACGTATTCCAGAAGCATTAAAAGATTTACAAGAAAACCTTATTAATTATCAGGCTATCAAATTAGGTTTATAAACAATTAAATTCTCGATACTAAAAAAATCGTTCTAGTATTACTCCCATCTATTAATAAGGTGTTTAACCATGAATATATTAAAAACAAATGACTGTATTATTGTCGGATGGCATTCATCTTGTTATACAGGAAATTTTGACTCACAATTAAATAGTATTATTATAGAGGTTAATGACATTTTAAATAAAATGGGTATCAGCTATGCTGATATGTTGAAACATACTATTGCAATTAAAAGTGGCGAAGTTGATCCTATTTATGCAATTAATCAATTTCATGAAGTTAGTCGAAAAATATCTAAAGGATATGGAGAGAAAAAACCTGTAGGTACTATTATTAAGCTTCCTAAGCTATTGTCTGATAATGCATTGGTCGCGATCGAATTTATTTTTCCATGTAAAAAAACAGATGTTTTATGTTTACCTTTTAACACTATGAAAATGGATGTAAGTCGTTCTTTAATATATGAAAAACTTCTATATATTACCGGTACGGAAGCCTTGGAAGTTGTAGATGATGCTATTAATTCTTATTATGTGAGCAGTACTTTAGAAGAACAAATTGAAGTTGTATTTCAAAAAATCAATCATTCAATTATCGAGCTTGATTATCTGATGGATGATATATTTTTATTGAATGTTTATTTACGTAGCGATATTGCTTACCAAACCGCAGTCGAATTGATAAAGCAAGAAATTGCTAAATATACAGATAATACACTTGCGATTAACTGTAATATTAATGTCACGTATTGTGATGGTATGGCTACTGATGATTTTTTAATTGAAATAGATGGTTTTGTTAAGAACAAAAACTCCACTTCAGATGAGCCTATTAGTTATGCATGTTTTCAACTTAATTTAGACTTGTATGATAGCTTTAATCATGCCAAAAATCATCTTGATAACTTATTAAAGAATAACGTATCACCAAGTATTAGAATTACAACAAAATATGTTAAGAGTAAAAATAGCAGCGAGGTCTATATTGATATTATACATGATGAACTGATGATGAAATTAAACAATGCTAATATAGATAATTATATCATAGAGACACTTCCAGTTAGAAAGCTAATGAATAATAAGTCTTTTTTAGAAATAAATATTCATTCATTTTAATTCATATAATAGGTGATAATATGACTGAGCAACTAATTCATGATATATCATTTGATACTTTTACTAATGAGTTAAAGAAAAATAGGTTGAAAAGAAGTAATGAGATTATAAATATTGAATTCAATCTTTTTTTAAATAATGAGAGTTTTTATTTTTGTATTGATGAAAATGATAGGATCAAGACGAATAGTATATTTCTTAGTGATTATTTTGATAACAAAAATAGGCAAATCAGTGATTTAACTGAAGCTGCACAAGGTGTTTTTTTGATTGAGTTATCAAAAGGTAATGTGGATTTTGCTCACACAGTTCTGATCTTAGATTTGAATAATAACAATGTTGTTTTATTTGTTTCTCAATATCAACCGAGCAAAAAAACATCACCTCGTTTTGAACAAAACTACCATATTGGTAGGATTATTGGTAACCATTCAAATACGCTGTTACCAACAGAAACTCGTGATTTGATAGGATTACATATTTTAAATGAATATAGTGATACGACCGCAGTAGAACATATCTATATTAATAGTCAGTGGTATGCTTACCATATCTATGGTGGTGTGCGTCATGGTGATTGTGATTGTGACCAAGCAAGTTATTTAAAAATTAGAGATAATGTCTATTTATTAGGTTTCAGGGAACGAGCAGTGGATGTGGCGATTATCTTGATACTGGATATGGAATCAATGCGGAATACAGGGTTTGCTATTGGTTACACGGATCAACAATGGTTTAGTATTCCTATTGGAGCGTACATGAAAAAAATTAACAAAAGGTTAGATGAACATAACCTTTATGCTTTGTGATGACCATTTTTTTTAATGTATTGAAGCGGTGGTGAGCCAGTCCAGCGTTTGAAGGCTTTTGAAAATGCGGCACTGTCGGTATAGCCTAGCAATTCAGCTAGGCTATCAATTCTGATGTTTTCTTCAACGAGTTTGTTAATTGAAATATCACAACGAATTTTATCGAGAATATCTGAAAAATTGATGTTCTCTTTTGCCAGTTTTCTCTGAAGCGTTCTCGGTGAGATATATAATTTAGAGGCTATCCAAGAGAGTGAAATATCTTTCTCAGATAAAATATATTGATGAACAATGTCTTGAACTCGTGTACTCATTGATGCAGGCATACTTGTTGAGTGTTTGAGTCTGTCCAAATGGTTTTTTAAGAAAAAATAAAGGTTTCATCATACTCTTTTTGGTTAAAATTATCATGAAGCCAATGTTCACTGAATGAAATCGCATTGAATTTAGCATTGTCTTCATAATGAGTAGGAATTATTTTCTTTAAATTTTCTTTGTCTTTTTTAGTGAGTGCATATTGAAAATGGAATGAATCAGGTACCCAGTTTTCCCCTAATCGCTCACGTAATTGGCTCACTAAACGAAACAGACTATACTCAATATCAAATCTATAAAAATCAGGCTTAAGTATACTGACTTCATAGTTAACAAAAGCTTTATGATTTTCTATGATAATATTTGTGTTAGTTTTACCTTGAAATAAATCGGTATATTTATTCAATTCAATTAAGGCATCATATAATGTCTTTGCAGACATAAAAATCTCTCCAATAGGAGAGTAGTTATGATTACAAGAGGAAAGTCCAGCTTTAGCGCACCATTGTAAGTCTTTGGTTTCATAGGCGATTAATCGTAAAAATTCGTTATATACCTGTATTGGGGCGACCTCAGTTAGCTTTAATAGCTTAAATTTATTATATAAAACTTTCGATCTATATGAGAAAGGGACATCTATTGATTGCAAATAACTTATTATCTCAGATAATTTGAGTTGGTGTATGTATGAATGACTAGAGTGATGAATACTATTTTCTTTTTTCATATTGATGTCTCGTATTAAGGAGATACTATTTTTATGAATTAAATACACCAATTCATCATTTTTAGATAATAAATTTACATGTTACTAACTAAATAGCAACGATTTTGTATGGTTATCACTTTATATAGATAAATTAAATCAATCGCATCCCTTTTTATATTAATTAATAGATATGGTTAATTAATGTTTACTCTCATACATAAAATACTGATGGTATTTATATACAAAAGGGATAATAGATTTAGAATTCATTATTTTTTATCGCCATAAGTGATGGTCTTTTTAAGGTGGTCGTAAATAGATTGATTATGTTTGTCTTTATTGCCTTATATTCAAATCACTGTAAGAAACTTTGCGTTATACCACTAAAGTATTAGTCACAGTTGCAGATAAAAATGATACTGGTATAACAATTACGAATAAATATGATCCTCATTTTTTTCGCTGCTATCCATAATAAATAACAAGAAATATTTTAGTTAGGGGGTATATGGTGTTAGGTTTCTTTAATCGGTTGTTGGCGCATGACGATGCTGGAAAGTTATTATTGCGCATTACTATTGGTGGGCTCATGTTGTTCCATGGCATGAGTAAATTATTAACGGGAGCTAGCGGTGTTAAAGCCATGTTAGCTGCTTACGGTTTACCTGAATTTATTGCGTATGGGACCATCTTAGGTGAAGTGGTCGCGCCTATTTTGATTATTCTGGGTATTTTAACACGACCATCGGCACTTTTGGTTGCTTTCACTATGGTGGTTGCATGGTTGATGGTCGGTTTAGATAAAACTTTTGTACTTGAAAAAACAGGTGCGTGGGCAATAGAAAGTATCGTTTACTTTTTTGTTGGCTCTATTGCTTTGGCATTGATGGGAGCGGGGCGGTTCTCTATTATCAAAAACCCAAAGTGGCGTTAAATATTGTAAGGCCATCGAGTTTGATGGCCGTAACTGATCATGATCACATTCTTTCGATAAAGGCTTTGTGTGATTTGAGAGCCTGTAAGTAATTGTGCATTACGGCAGTAGGTTTAAGGAAATTAATTTTTTCTAAGAACAGTAAAAATGAGCCGATATATGCATCAACCGCAGTGAGCTGTTTTCCACAAATATAAGGAGCAGCGTTGGCGATCCCAGTCTCTAAACAATCCATTACTCGATCTAATGAACCAAAACCTGACATTTTTTGTTGTTCGGCATCTAATTCTAAGCCCATAGCATGAGCAGTAAATGCAGCTTCAATTGGACCCGCAGTGAAAAAGAACCAACGGTAATAATCAGCGCGTTCAGGTGCTCCTAATGCGGGAGCTAAACCTTTCTCAATAAATTTATCGGCTAAATAGACACAGATAGCGGCAGTTTCGGTAATAATTTTATCGCCATCGACTAATGCAGGCACTTTTCCCATTGGATTAATTGCAAGATATTCTTTAGTGTGCATTTCCTCACCATAATCGAGTTCAATACGCTGGTACGGTACGTTGAGTAGCTTAAATAGTAGATCAACCGTATTACCGCGCGACATTGAATTGGTGTACAGAGTTAGTGAGCTCATGATCTTTTCCTTATGATTAAGTTGAGGTGTAATCATAAGGAAAGCTGTTGTCAGATTTTGTCAGTAGTCATGCATAAAACGTCTTTTCGCCACTGTTCAAATAAATAATGTTTTGGGTACGGTAATTTGTCATCAAGGGCTGAATAGGATTGGATCCGATCTAATCGAAAATGGCGATAGCTTTGGCGTAATTCACACCATGCTGCAAGTACCTGAGTCTCTCTCATATAGCCAATAGCAATAGGCCAAATGATTCTATTGCTGTGTTTACCTTGTTCATCTTGATATTCAATTTTAGCCTTGGTTTCTTTACGTAAACTACGACGTAGATCTTTGGCTATCACATTATCAATAGATGTAGTTTGGGTACTTGGTGCAAATAATGTTGTTTGGTGAATAACAGTTTGAGCGCCCTGTTTGACCACAGAATTAATTTTATTTACGGCGCGCATTGCAGCTAATTTAAGTTCTTCATCGGCATTGTTTTCAACCCAGCGTAAGCCAAGGATCAGGGCTTCTAATTCATTATCATCGAACATTAATGGAGGCAGTAATAACCCCGATTTTAATTGGTAGCCAATTCCAGCTTCCCCCACAATTTCTGCACCCTGACAACGCAATGAGTCAATATCACGATAAATGGATCTGACACTTATCTGTAATTTTGATGCAAGCGTATCCGCTGTTATTGGATAACGGCTCTCTTTTAAAATTTGTAATAAGGTCAGCAAACGTTGGGTGCGAGTCATTTTTATCTATTTCAGGCCATAGGGGGTAAAAGTCATCATTTAAAGTGTGGTAAGGTGTTCGACCGTACCACACTTTATTATGCAATTTTATTTATTAAGATTGTACTTTTCAAAAACTCATCTAATAAGCGGCTATCACGGCAATAGGGCTCAGGTAGATTAAGTGTTTCAGCGCTTGCAATCGTTTCACTTATTAACCGATCAATTGCAGGTCGGCGGGAACCATATTGGCTTTCATTAGCATTTTGTTTGATTACTAATAGCTCGTCGATTTCTGCTAACACTGTATGATCGGTTACTGTTGCTGCAACTAGTTGCGAAAATGCCATAGGTGGCATATCGTTTGATTGTTCGATCCATCGTAACGCTAATATCGCTCTCAATATATAAAAATACTTTTTAAGCTTTACTTGCTCATTTTTAAAGTCAGTATGTAAGTTACGCTTTGCTATAGATAGATAGTGATAGCGCGCTTTCAATGATGAATAGAATTTTGATGCTAATTGCTCCAATTGTTCAAAGAATAGTTCATCTTTTCTGTAAACAATGGGGGAATGTAGCCATTCAATTAATGCAGGGTTAGAATTACGCATTAACCTCAATGCCTTAGATAGCTCCCAACCTGCTATATCTAATTCGTTATCAATGGGTTTTTCAATAACATCACGTTTGCTATCGAGGGTTAAATACCAATCCAATGAATGAACGTAGATAAATCGCACATCATAATCACTATCACGTGAGGAAAATCCCCATCCACGACTTCCTGATTCACAAGCAAAAAGTACTTTTACTTGATGTTCTATTTCTATTTTTACTAAAGCCTCTCGGATCCGTTTTTGCATCTGTGATGATACCATCACGCATTGACTTTCCATGCTGTTCTCCTATCCTTTTACACACACCACTTGGCGTAGTGTATGTACAATTTCTACCAATGATGATTGCGCGGCCATTACGGCATCAATATCTTTATAGGCCATTGGAATTTCATCAATCACATCACTATCTTTTCGGCACTCAACATGGGCGGTGGCTATTTTCTGATCGGATACGGAATAACGTTTTTTGGCTTCAGTACGACTCATCACACGGCCTGCACCATGGCTACATGAGCAGAAGCTTTCTTCATTTCCTAGACCACGAACGATGAAACTTTTGGCTCCCATTGAGCCTGGAATGATCCCCATTTGTCCTTTTTTCGCCGATACCGCACCTTTACGTGTCACCAAAATTTCTTCACCAAAATGTTGTTCTTTCTGCACATAGTTATGATGGCAATTAACCGCTTCTTGTTGCGTGGTAAAAGGTTTCGCAATCTGTTTAGATAGCGCTTCAAGTACTCGGTGCATCATCACTTCACGGTTATGACGAGCAAAATCTTGTGCCCAACCAACGGCTTCCATGTAGTCATTGAAGTGTCGGCTACCTTCCTCAAAGTAGGCCAAATCGCGATCAGGTAAGTTAGCGATATGTTGCTGCATATCCTGTTGAGCTAATGAAATAAACAGGTTACCTATCGCATTACCGACACCACGTGATCCGCTATGTAGCATCACCCATACTCTATCTTGTTCATCTAAACAAAGTTCAATGAAATGGTTACCGGTCCCCAATGTTCCTAAATGGTTGTAATGATTGGTTCCACGTAGTTTTGGGTACTTATCACAGATACGTTTAAACTGTTCATCTAGAGCAGCCCAATGTTGATCAACTATCTCAGGCGCTCGATGCCATGCTCCTTTATCGCGTCCATGTCGATGAGTTGTACGCCCATGCGGCACCGCAGCTTCAATGGCAAAACGAATGCTTTGTAGGCTGTCTGGCAGATCAGATGCAGTTAATGACGTTCGTACGGCAATCATTCCACATCCTATATCGACACCAACGGCCGCAGGAATAATGGCTCCCTTAGTTGGGATCACGCTACCAATCGTTGAGCCTTTTCCAACATGGACATCTGGCATCACCGCAAGGTGTTTAAAAATAAATGGCATTTTGGCTGTATTTTGGAGTTGCGATACTGCTTTTGGATCAACTGGAACGCCATTAGTCCACATTTTTACTGGGGCGCTATTTTCTAAAATGAATTCGTTAAAGCTACTGCTTATCATTATTTATTCCTTAGTTTTTAATTTTTAGTTGCCACGCTATCTTTACTGACTGCATTCTCGGTTTAGTCATATCTGATAGTGGGTGAAATAAGTATTGCTATAAGCGTGCCAATTATGAAAAATTCGCTGAAAATAATTTCATCCATATGATATTAAATGAATAATTTATTTTTTTGTTTTTAGGGTGTTATTTTTCAAGTAAATGTCTTATGTTATTTTTTATCTTTTTATATATAAACTTATAAATTTATATAAGGTATTTATGGGCAATAAACGTAAAGTGGTCATTGGTGTATTAGGTACTGTCCTAGACAGGCGAGGTAAAAAGGCCAATCGCTGGACAAAATGGCGTCCCACTGTTGGTTTATGTCAGCAACCTGATTTAGATATTCATCGTTTTGAGTTAATTCATCAGATAAATGATTATAGCATGGCCCATCGTGTCAAAGAGGATATTGAGCAAGCATCACCAAATACTGAGGTGGTGTTGAGAGAAGTGAATATTGCTGACCCTTGGGATTTTGAAGAGGTGTATACCTCATTGCTCGATTTTTCGAGTAATTATTGTTTTGATACCGAAAATGAAGAATATTTGGTGCATATTACCACTGGAACCCATGTGGTGCAGATTTGCTGGTTTTTATTAACTGAAGCGCATTATTTACCTGCTAAGTTATTGCAAACATCACCTTCTCAAACAGGGAGGGAAAAGGATCCTGCTGGTATTTATACAGTGATAGATCTTGACCTTAGTCGTTATACTCACATCACCAGTCGCTTTCAAAAAGAACAGCAAGCCCAGATTTCCTTTCTTAAGTCAGGTATTGCAACGCGTAATGCCAAGTTTAATGTCATGATTGAGCAGATGGAGCGTGTCGCATTACGCTCAAAAGCGCCTATTTTGTTAAATGGTCCAACTGGAGCCGGTAAGTCTTTTTTAGCTCGCCGAATTTATCAATTACGTGAAAGCCGTCATCAAGTTAAAGGTCGGTTTGTTGAAGTTAACTGTGCCACTTTACGTGGCGATAATGCGATGTCGACTCTGTTTGGACACATTAAAGGGGCTTTCACAGGAGCCATTAATTCACGCCATGGCTTATTGAAAGAGGCCGATGGCGGTATTTTGTTTTTAGATGAAATTGCAGAGCTTGGTTTGGACGAACAAGCGATGCTGCTTAAAGCGATTGAAGAAAAAAGCTTTTTCCCTTACGGCTCGGATGAAGAAGTAAAAAGTGATTTTCAATTGATCACAGGGACTCATCGTAACCTTGCACAATGGGTTGAAGAAGGTAGATTTCGAGAAGATCTGTATGCACGGATTAATATGTGGACCTTTACTTTGCCGAGTTTGGCTGAAAGACGTGAAGATATTGAGCCGAATATTGATTATGAATTAGCAAAATTTAGTCAAGAGATGCAGAGTCAAATTCGTTTCGATAGTGAGGCTCGTCAGGTATATGTTCGATTTGCCTGTTCGAAAAATGCATTGTGGCGTGGAAACTTCCGTGAATTAGGGACATCAATTAGTCGTATGGCAACGTTTGCTGAACATGGGCGGATCACAAAAGCGATCGTTGATGAGGAGATCATACGTTTGCAATCACAATGGCTCAGTAAAAGGACAATGACTCAGTCTCTACCAGCAGAAATTGGTGAAATTGATCTATTTGAGCAGCAACAGTTGGCAACCGTTCTTGAGGTTTGCCGACATTCAGCGAGCCTTTCAGAGGCTGGGCGAACTCTGTTTGCGGTTTCTCGTCAGCAGAAAAAACAGCCTAATGATGCTGATCGATTACGTAAATATTTGGCGCGCTTTGGGTTAGAGTGGGAAAGGCTCAAAAACAATGAGTTATTGGAAAAATAATAGTGGCTTATACGGTTTGATATGTAGTTATGATTTTTTGAAAAAATCTTGCAAAAAGTGATGCTGGTAAATTTGAATTATTTGGAATAGATTGAAATCATTAAATATAATAAAAACAATTAATTATATAAGGGTTGAAATATGGAGTTAACTTTCCTAGGAACGAGTGCTGGCGTACCAACAAAAGAGCGTAATGTGACTAGTATGCTGTTAAATCTTACAGGGATCCGCAAAACCTACTGGCTATTTGACTGTGGTGAAGGTACTCAACATCGGATCCTTAATAGCGTATTTAAGGCGCCGAGAATCGAGAAAATTTTTATTACTCATTTACATGGTGATCATATTTTTGGTTTACCGGGGTTGTTATGTAGTCGATCAATGGGGGGATCGACTGATTTATTAACATTATATGGACCAAAAGGGCTCAAACAGTACGTGGAAACGGTATTAACGTTGAGTGCCTCTTACTTAACTTATCCATTGGAAATTATTGAAATAGAAGCGGGACAGTTGTTTGATGATGGTCAGCTAATTGTGACGGCATATCCATTGGATCATCGTGTTGAGTGCTATGGCTATCGTATCGAAGAACATCCCAAACTTGGCTCGTTAGATACTGAAAAATTAGCGAAGGATAATATTCCTCGCGGACCATGGATGCAGGCACTGAAAGAAGGTGAAACTATCACCCTAGATGATGGACGGACGGTTAATGGGACTGATTATTTAGGTGAGCCGAGAGCAGGAAAAGTGATTGCTATTTTTGGTGATACTGAGCCAACGGAGCAGGCGCGATTACTGGCGCAAAATGCTGATGTGATGGTGCATGAAACAACGTTAGAAAATGCGTTTTATGAAAAAGCCAATGAGCGTGGACATAGTACGACTGGGCAAGCTGCGCAGTTAGCACGTGATGCTGGAGTGAAACGGTTTATCGCAACGCATATTAGTGGCCGTTATAGTGCAGAGGACGTACCTATGTTACTGGCTGAGTGCCAGGCTATTTTCCCAAATACCGAAATAGCCGCCGACTATTTGACGATTAAAATTTAAAATTAAACCACCTAAAGCTCAGGCTAGGTGGTTTTTTACTTATTCGCTTTGGTTGGGATAGGGCTCAAATTGATGTTGATCGTCACTCATTAAACTCATCAATCTATAGTTAACGAATAATTTTTCCCTTCCAACCTGCATTTCATGTAATACATTAATATCACAAAGCTTTTTTAGATACTCTGATGCAGTTTGTCGTTGTGCGATTTTTTTATCAACTAAATTTTTGATCCGGCAGTAAGGTTGTTCGAAAATGCACTGTAATAATTCATAGCTATAAACATCATTATGATGTGTTTTAATATATGAAGATGTCAGTTCCATTAAATCACGAATGGCATTGATTTTTTCCATTGTCCATTTTGATGTATGTTCAACGGCAGAGAGCATATAGAGGATCCATGACTGCCAGTCATTTTCTTTGGTAACGTTTAACAGCAAAGAGTAATACTCATTTCTATTTTTAATAATATAGCGGCTTAAATAGAGGACAGGGATAGTAATCAAGCCTTTTTCGATTAAAAATAATATATTTAAGATCCTTCCTGTACGCCCATTGCCATCTGTATACGGGTGAATAGCTTCAAATTGATAATGAGTGAGGGCTAGTTTAACTAAAGGATCTAAATCATCTTCTTGGTGGATAAATTTTTCCCAATTACTGAGAAGCTCTGTAATTTTCTGCTCCCCTAGTGGCGGTGTGTAAATAATTTCCCCCGTCTTTTGATTTTTTAGTGCGGTTCCAGGCAGCTTTCTAACTTCCATCTGAGTATTTTTAATGGTATTACAGACTTTCAATGCCGTATTTGCACATAATGGTCGATTTTCTAATTCTTTATAGCCTTCATAGAGTGCAGTTCGATAGCGCAAAGCTTCCTTAGTCATTGGATCTGCATGACTATCTTCATTGATATACTGAAAAAGCTTATCTGTCGTTGTTACGATATTTTCTATTTCAGAGCTATCTTTCGCTTCAAGTATCGGAATAAGATTAATTAATAAATTTTGATTAAGTAATAATTCACCCGCTTGTTTTAGCCCTTCTAGTGCTGTTCTTGCTTCAACACAGGCTTTCAAAACAACTTTTGTTTCAACATCTTGTTGTGGAGGAAGTTGAGGTAAATTGTTATGGGGTAGTACAGGATCCCAATTCATTGTCATATCTCTATTATTGTCGTTTGTCATAGAGTATAAACTAAAATTGGTGATCTCACTTTAAATATGTCGAAAAATCGTGAAAAAATGTACATGTTTTGAGGTTATGTCGACTCAATCGACACGTCATCATGATGTGTCGAAAAATTATAAAAAAATGTACATATTCTGAGGTTATGTCGACTCAATCGACACGTCGTCATAATATGTCGAAAGTTTTATAAAAAATCGACATATTGAAGCTAGTATATAACTTTCACAAACCCATTGCGGCAATAGGTCTCGTATTCATCTGAGAGTTGCCGATTAGTGATGATGATATCAAATTGGGAGAGAGCCCCCATATTTGCAGTCGCTACCTCGTCAAATTGATTGTATTTTGCGAGTAAAATTTTACGAATCGACTTTTCCATCGCTTTCTTTTTCATTGGTAGATCATCTAAGTTGTAGCAGGTAACACCATAGCTACTATGAATACCCGCTGCGGAAATAAAGGCTTTTTTAGGGTTTATTGAATCGAGAATTGAAGGTTGGGTTGGATTATAAAAAGAGTCGCTCTTAGGGTGATATTCCCCACCGCATAATAATGCCGTAGCATTTTTTTTCTGACTGAGAGCAAGAAAAACGTTATGGGAGTAACAAATACCCGTGAAATTGATTTCTTCAGGGATCAGTGAAATCAGTGTTGCCATCTCGATGCCATTATCAAAAAAGATCACATCGTCTTCGGATACCATACTTGCTGCTAAATTAGGGATATACAACTCTTCAGTTTGATCGGGGGTAAAAATGTTGGCTTGTGGATCGTTTTGCTGCGGTGAGGATGGTTGGGTAACAGAAACAATATAGCCACCAAGAAGGGACATAGGGATAGGGCCTTCAGTATCTGCATTTAAGTCACGGCGAATCGTCATTTCAGAGACTTCAAGTATTCTCGCTGCTTCTTTAAGATGAATTCTTCCTGAGCGTTTAATACATTCGCTCAATCGACGAAGGCGTTCTTTTTGTTTAGTTTCTATCACCGAGCAATCCTTTTTTAATTGGCGCGGGCTGGCCGCGCCCCATCGTTTAGTACCCACTTGAGGTTACATTTTCGCCCGAGACAATCGCGACACTCGCGCTAGCACCAACGCGGTTGGCTCCGGCTTTGATCATTCTCTCTGCTGTTTCACGGTCGCGAACACCACCAGAGGCTTTAACTCCAATTTCCTCACCAACCACTTTACGCATTAATGCAACATGGTGTTCAGTTGCCCCCATTGTACTGAAACCTGTTGAGGTTTTCACAAAACCAACGTTCAATGTGCGGCAAATTTCACAAACTTGAATAATTTCTTCATCAGTTAGCAAACAAGTTTCTAAAATGACTTTTAGTGTTGCATTGCCACACGCGGCTAAAACGGTCGCGATGTCTTGGCGAACAAACTCTAGGTCACCACTTTTTAGCATCCCCACATTGATCACCATATCAACTTCATTTGCGCCACGACGCACGGCTTCAGCGGCTTCAAACGCTTTTGCTTCTGTTAAGCAGGCACCGAGAGGAAAGCCTACCACACAACAGACCATAACATCGCTATTTTTGAGACACTCGCTAGCTAAAGGAACATAGCCTGTGTTAACACATACGGAAGCAAAGTGATATTCAGCGGCTTCGGCGCAAAGCTGTTTGATGTCATTTACGGTAGCATTGGCTGCTAATAAAGTGTGATCGATAAATTGTGCTAAGTTTTTCATTTAAATGTTTCCTATAAAGATCAAATATGGGTTTCATAACAATGAATGAAAAAATGTGGCGGATATAACACTTGGTCATTCGTTATTCGAGATCTTAATCACAAATGATATTTATGCAACATGATAATGTTATAATTATATCATTATGTGATTTATTTAACACGAGGGACATTATGGATATAGCAGTTATAGGTTCAAATATGGTCGATTTGATCACTTACACCGATCAAATGCCAAAAGAAGGGGAGACCTTGGAAGCCCCATCATTTAAGATTGGTTGTGGCGGTAAAGGGGCCAATCAAGCTGTTGCCGCTGCAAAGCTAAATTCAAAAGTGATAATGCTAACAAAAGTAGGAGATGATATTTTTGCAGATAATACGATCCGTAATCTCGAATCGTATGGCATCAATACCCGTTATGTTGAGAAAGTACCTTGCACATCCAGCGGTGTTGCACCGATCTTTGTAAATCCTAATTCTGCAAATAGTATTTTGATCGTGAAAGGCGCTAATAAATTCTTATCACCTGAAGATATTGAACGCGCTGCGGAAGATCTAAAAAAATGCAAATTGATCGTATTGCAGTTGGAAGTGCAATTAGAAACGGTTTATCACGCAATTGCTTTTGGTAATAAGCATAATATCCCTGTATTGCTTAACCCAGCACCAGCACAACGGACATTAGATCTCGATTTTGCTTGCCGCTGTGATTTCTTTGTTCCCAATGAAACCGAGTTAGAAATTTTAACCAATATGCCAGTCGATACCATGGATAATATCCGTCGTGCAGCTCAATCATTATTGGATAAAGGATTGAAGAATCTTATCGTCACATTAGGTGAAAAAGGGGCGTTGTGGATGACTCGTGATAGCGAATTACTGATCCCTGCTATTAAAGTGAATGCGATAGATACGAGTGGTGCAGGGGATGCGTTTATTGGTTGTTTCTCTCATTACTATGTCCATACAGGCAATATTGCTGATGCATTGAAAAAAGCCGTACTATTTTCTGCATTTAGTGTAACGGGCAAAGGCACTCAATCTTCTTACCCAAGTATTGAGCAATTTACCGAGTTTGTGCAGCTGAATAGTTAATAAAAAACCAATATCCCTCGTTATTAATGCGGCCGTAGAGCCGCAATAAAACGGATCTACTCTGAATAATTTGAGGTATAGCTAGGTAACAAATGAATGAGGCTAGGGCATATATAAGTATGTGATTAGCGTCGTGAGTGAAGTTAGTAACACTGTAGCTTGAAATATGATGAGTATATTAATAATAAAAAGAAGGGTTACGTAATGAACATCAAAAATATTACTCAGTTACCTGATGGTTATCTGAGTCGGACTCCTATATTCCAATTTATCCTACTGTCGTGCTTATTTCCACTCTGGGGATGTGCTGCGGCACTTAATGACATTTTAATCACACAGTTTAAAAGCGTTTTTGAATTAAGTAACTTTGCTTCTGCATTAGTGCAAAGTGCCTTCTATGGCGGTTATTTCTTAATTGCCATTCCGGCTTCTCTCGTGATCAAAAAAACCAGTTATAAATATACAATTATGATTGGTTTAATTTTATATATTGCGGGCTGCTCAATGTTTTTCCCTGCATCACATATGGCAACTTATACCATGTTTTTAGCTGCAATTTTTGCGATTGCGATCGGTTTAAGTTTTCTTGAAACTGCGGCAAATACTTATAGCTCGATGATTGGGCCAAAACAATATGCAACATTGCGCTTAAATATTAGCCAAACCTTTTATCCTATTGGTGCTGCTGGCGGCATCTTACTTGGCAAATATCTTGTATTTTCGGAAGGCGAAAGTTTGCAAGCTCAGATGGCAAACATGAATCCCGACCAAGTGCATCAATTCCGTTTAGCGATGCTTGAAAATACACTAGAGCCGTATCGTTATATGATCATGGTGTTGGTTGTGGTGATGATCCTATTTTTACTGACTAAATTTCCTAAATGTAAAGTAGCAGAAACTAAAGATCATAAGCGCCCATCAGCATTAGATACTCTGAAATATCTAGCAAAAAATAGCCGCTTCAGAAAAGGAATTATTGCTCAGTTCTTATATGTGGGAATGCAAGTCGCGGTATGGTCATTCACTATCCGTTTAGCACTTGAAATGGGCGATATTAACGAACGTGACGCCTCTAACTTTATGGTATATAGCTTCGCTTGTTTCTTTATTGGTAAGTTTATCGCCAATATATTAATGACTCGCTTTAATGCCGAAAAAGTGTTGATTATCTATTCTGTAATCGGTGCTCTTTTCTTAGCTTATGTCGCCTTCATTCCTAGTTTTACCGCGGTTTATGCAGCTGTATTAGTGAGTATTTTATTTGGACCGTGTTGGGCAACAATCTATGCGGGTACTTTAGATACAGTTGATAATGAACACACTGAAATGGCGGGGGCGGTGATCGTTATGGCAATTGTGGGAGCGGCGTTTGTTCCTGCCGTGCAAGGTTATGTTGCCGACGCACTCCATTCACTGCAACTTTCTTTCCTCGTTTCTATGTTCTGTTTTATCTATGTTGGTATTTACTTTGTTGGTGAGCGCCGCTTCAAAACAAAGAATGCTGAATAACTCTTTTATAACACGGAGCGGGAAAACATGCTTTTATTCCGCTTAGTCCACAACTTCAGGCAGGCTAACCTGCCTTATCGATTAATTAACCGTGAGTATGAAAATGAATACGCTAATTCCACTTCACAAAAGCTTATTTACGGATAGACCAACACTGATCATTAAAAATAACCATTTTACGGCACATGCCTTTCGATATGCTTCGGGTGTTGAAGGTTTAAGAATTGAAAATTCACAGGGCTATCTGACCGTTTTACCATTTCTAGGGCAAATGATTTGGGATGCGGAGTTCTGTGGGCAAAATCTGAAAATGGATAATATGTTTTCAGAGCCTAAACCAGTAAAAACGGTAGTAGAAACCTATGGGTGTTTTGCTTTCCATTCAGGTTTAATTAGTAATGGCTGTCCATCGCCAGAGGATAATCATCCATTACATGGTGAAATGCCTTGTGCAGCGATGGATAGTGCATGGTTATCGTTATCAGCAAACAGCTTACAAGTTTGTGGTAAATATGAATATGTCATGGGATTTGGTCACCATTATCTTGCAGAACCAAGTGTAAAATTAACCACGGATAGCGCGCTATTTGATATTCAAATGTCAGTAACTAACCTTGCATCCGTCCCTATGCCGCTGCAATACATGTGTCATATGAATTACGCCTATGTTGATGATGCACAACTGAGTCAAAATGTGCCTGACACCGCCATTATGTTACGTGAATCTATTCCTGGGCATGTTCATCCAACACCACAGTGGCTAGAGTTTAATCAGGCTATTCAATCAGGTAAAATCACATTGGATCAGCTCAATCAGCCGAGCCTTTGCGATCCCGAAATTGTGTTTTTTATCGATAATTTAGCTCAATACACCCAACACCCTGAATTTCGTATGACATCGCCTGAAGGAACTTCGTTTGTAACGCGTTTCAGTGCTTCAGAGCTTAATTATGCGACTCGCTGGATCCTGTATAATGGTGATCAAAAAGTAGGTGCATTTGTTTTACCTGCAACGTGTCGACCGGAAGGTTTTTTAGCTGCAAAAAATAATCAAACTCTCATTTGGCTTGAGGCAGGAGAAAAGCGGCAGTTTACCGTGACAACAGGGGTTGAAAAATAATATTGTCACCAGCACAGGTACTGTCTGGACCTGTGCTTTTACTGGTATTGTTTGCATTCCTCAATTAAGTCTTGCAAAAGAGGGTTTGCTTCAGTGATAACATAGGTTTGGCACTGTGGATCCATCATAATTGCAATTGTTATATTCGCTTCATGCATATCAGGTAACATTTCCGTCATTAAATAGGTTAAATCCAGCTGTTTTGCTGCAAAATGTGACCATTTCCCCTCTAAATTACGCTCAACATAGGCTTTTGCTGGCCAAACTGGAAACAACAATCGATGATGATCATCTTTGAACGTTACTAGCTCATTGACATCACACAAAGTCCAAACTTCCTGCCAATCGGCAACTTTACCAACAAAATAAAGGTATTTTTGTTGTAAGCTTAGCTCTAGTACATTTTTAATCTGTTTTTGATTTGGGCTAAACATGTTATCTGCTCTGTATTAGACGCTCTAAAAAAGTGACTGATAATTATCAAGAAAATAAACTCTAAAGTTGTTATCTTAGTAACGTTTTAAATAGTTCGCAATGTAACAAATACCATCGAAAAATGTAAAGTATGGCTGTTGAGGGCAGTAAAGTATGATTGACACATTACTCGAAAAATATGCGATCGGGATTACGATCATTACAGTATTTTTAGCCATTTTTATTGTTTTCGAGATGCTCAGTAAAAGGCATAAACACAAACATAAACGTAAAAGCATTTTGATTCATGTTATTCAAACCGCCGTATTATGCGGGATAGTTGTGGTTGCGGCGCAGTATGTTGATATGGCAGCGACCGACTTTGATTTGACCTTTATTTCAACACCATTGGTTAATTTTATAACAGTTGCATTAATTGCCGTTATTCTGATGCGCAAATTATTTCAACTGGCTAACCGGCTTGAAAAAGCGCAAATAAAGAAAGGCAGCGATCCAACATCAGCACGTATCATTGCAAGGGTATTTAAAACGGCAACATTCGTCGTGATCATCTTACTATTTGGTGAACATTTTGGAATGAGCCTGTCAGGATTAATGGCTTTTGGTGGTATAGGTGGTATTGCTATCGGTATGGCGGGTAAAGATATACTGAGTAACTTCTTCTCAGGGATCATGCTGTATTTTGATAGACCTTTTAATATTGGTGATTGGGTAAGTTCTCCAGATAGAAATATTGAAGGGACAGTGGTAGAGATTGGTTGGCGGATCACGAAAATTATTACCTTTGATCATCGACCTCTGTATATTCCAAACTCTGTATTTTCATCGATAAGTGTGGAAAACCCTGGCCGTATGACCAACCGTCGGATCAAAACCGCGATAGGCCTGCGTTATGAGGATGCTGATAAGATAGGCGTCATTGTTAGCGATATTCGCACTATGTTGCAGCAAGACCCTAGCATTGATACAGGGCAAACCTTATTGGTTTACTTTGATGAATTTGCTGATTCATCCTTAAATATCATGGTGTATTGTTTCACTAAAACAACCGTTTGGGCGGAATGGTTAGCAGCACAACAAGGTGTTTATTTAAAGATAATTGATATTGTTAAACAGCATGGCGCTGACTTTGCGTTTCCTTCGCAAACACTGTACATGGAAAAAAACAACTAACGTCCCATTCTTGATAAAATTGCCGACTAATATTCTGATTAAAATCTCAATGTTGGTCGGTGATTTTACTTGATATAACATTTTTCATGTTTAATTCTGTTTTCTTTCAGTGTACGCCTCAATATTTTTATACGATTAACCAGCGGGTTATAAAAGATCATCTGCTTTATAGCGCATCTAATTATTTCTAGGCGTACTGAGCATTCCAATCTTAGTTTCTATCCAGTATATTGTCGGCCTCTTTTCCTCAGCTAACCAAGAGCCAGACTGTTATGCAAAAAATTAATGTGGCATGTAGTCAGGGGGTCGCAATCTACTTTTCGGGGGATTTCCAATGGGTAGATATTCGCGATGCACAGTTAAACAATATTGCTGCCGTTGTGCTATCCGAACAGGATGCCAATCAAGGGCTGTGGAAAAGGGTTGCTGATAGCAAACTCAGTATTCCACTGTTTATCATTAGTGATAAACAGCTCCCTAATGATATTAAAATTCCTCCCTATTTAACGGGAATTTTACCGCCGGCACCTGCTGAGCGTACAGAAAATAGTCGCCAATTATTTGATGCCGCAACGCGCTATCTTGAACAATTATTACCTCCATTTTTTGCACGAATGATGGATTATGCCGCAGGTCATAACGTTACTTTTGCCTGTCCTGGCCATCAAGGCGGGCAATTTTTCCGTCGCCACCCAACGGGCGAACAGTTTTATCAGTTTTATGGGGAAAATTTGTTTCGCACTGATTTATGTAATGCTGATGTGGCGATGGGTGATTTATTAATTCACGAAGGTGCAGCAAAAGAAGCACAGAAATTTGCTGCAAAAGTATTCAATGCAGACAAAACCTATTTTGTACTAAATGGGACTTCCTCATCCAATAAGGTGGTACTTAATGCCTTATTAACACCGGGTGATTTGGTACTGTTTGATCGTAATAATCATAAATCTAACCACCATGGCGCCTTAATTCAGGCGGGGGCAACACCTGTATATTTAGAGACCGCTCGTAACCCGTTTGGTTTTATCGGGGGAATTGATGCACACTGCTTTGAAGAAAGCTATTTGCGTGGACTCATTGATGATGTAATGCCAGAAAAGAGTGCTACTGCGCGCCCATTCCGCTTGGCGGTGATCCAATTGGGGACTTACGATGGCACTGTATATAATGCAAAGCAAGTAGTCGATAAAATCGGTCACCTTTGTGACTACATTTTATTTGATTCAGCATGGGTCGGTTATGAGCAATTCATTCCAATGATGCGTCAATGTTCACCATTATTATTGGAACTGAATGAAAATGATCCTGGCATTATGGTGACTCAGTCGGTACATAAACAGTTAGCAGGGTTCTCTCAAGCATCACAAATTCATAAGAAAGATAATCATATAAAGGGGCAACCGCGTTTTGTGTCCCATAAAAAGCTCAATAATGCATTTATGATGCATGCATCAACCAGCCCATTTTATCCGTTGTTTGCTTCTCTTGATGTCAATGCTCGTATACATCAAGGGGATGCGGGTGAAATGATGTGGATGGAGTGCGTTAAGCAAGGGATTGAGGTGAGAAAAGCGATTATTAACCACTGTAACTATTTCAGGCCATTTATACCTGAACTAGTGGATGATAAGCCATGGCAAACCTATCCAACAGAGCAAATAGCCTCTGATCAGCGCTTTTTTAATTTCATACCTAAACAGCGTTGGCATGCATTTGATGGTTATGCAGAAAATCAATATTTTGTGGATCCATGTAAATTAATGCTCACCACGCCAGGTATTGATGCTCAAACTGGTGAGTATGAAGCTTTTGGTGTTCCTGCCACTATATTGGCGCATTTTTTGCGCGAACATGGCGTGATCCCTGAAAAATGCGATTTGAATTCAATTCTATTTTTACTGACCCCCGCAGAAAGCCAAGAAAAGCTTGATTTATTGGTGATGCATTTGATTCGTTTTGAACAGTTTCTAGATGAAGATGCATTATTAGAGGATGTATTGCCGTCAGTTTATCAACGCTATCAACAGCATTATCAAGGTTATACTCTGCGTCGCTTATGTCAGGAAATGCATCAATTAAGCGTTGAATATAATATTAAACAGCTACAAAAAGAGATGTTTCGCAGGCAGCATTTTCCTACGGTGAAAATGAATCCGCAGCAAGCTCACCTTGAGTTTATTCGTGGCAATGTGGAGTTGTTACCATTATCCGAGTTAGAAGGCCGTATTGCTGCCGAAGGTGCGTTACCCTATCCTCCGGGTGTATTGTGCGTAGTTCCCGGTGAAGTGTGGGAAGGGCCAGTATTGCGTTATTTCCAAGCTTTAGAAGCAGGGATCAATTTACTCCCCGGTTTTGCGCCTGAGTTACAAGGGGTCTATCTTCCAAAAACAGAAGATGGACAAAAGTGTGTTTATGCGCATGTTTTAAAATAATCGTTAGAAATTGCCTACAGCATAAAATAGGTTGTGGGCAATACTTCTTGATAAAAGACATCACTTACGCCTTTATTAGCGCCATTGAAAAGTATAACTTTGAGATGGTTAACAATGCGTTCTCAATAATTTATCTATACACTAAAAATAATGAACCTGTTATTTATGCTTAAAGGTAGGGTGTATGGCAAAAAAAATTATTCTTGATTGCGATCCGGGGCATGATGATGCAATCGCACTTCTCTTGGCCTACGGTAATCCTGAAATTGACTTACTAGCGGTTACCACAGTAGCGGGTAATCAGACTCTGGAAAAAGTAACCCATAATGCGCTAGCTGTGGCTGAAATGGCGAAAATCCAAGGCATCCCTTTTGCTGCGGGAGCTTCTCGGCCATTAGTGCGTGAAATAGAGGTGGCTCCAGATATTCACGGCGATTCTGGTTTAGATGGCCCAAAACTGCCTGAGCCGACATTGATGTTGGAAAGTTGCCATGCTGTCGAGTTAATTATTAAACTTATCATGTCACATCCACCTAAAACCATTACCTTAGTACCAACAGGTGCATTGACTAATATTGCACTTGCGGCAAGGCTTGAGCCCCGTATTGTCGAACGGGTCAAAGAAGTGGTTTTGATGGGGGGCGGGTATCATGTCGGTAATTGGAGCGCTGTCGCTGAATTTAATATTAAGATTGACCCTGAAGCGGCACATATTGTTTTCAATGAAAAATGGCCATTAACGATGGTTGGACTCGACCTAACTCACCAAGCATTAGCAACCCCCGATATTGTCGCGAATATCACCGAGGTGGGAACGGATTGCTCTCAATTTGTAATCGAATTATTAGCGTTTTTTGGAAGGATGTATAAACAGGCTCAAGGTTTCGATGCTCCTCCAGTACATGATCCCTGCGCTGTTGCTTATGTTATTGACCCAACAGTAATGACGACGCAGCGTGTACCGGTAGATATTGAACTAACAGGGACATTAACATTAGGCATGACAGTCGCTGATTTTCGTCATCCTGCCCCCGATGATTGCCATACTCAAGTTGCAGTTAAACTCGATCATGCTAAATTTTGGCAGCTGGTGGTCGATGCATTAAAGAATATTCGATAATTAAGGTAATGATCATGGATCAACAACTAGAAAATATGCCTTATGCTGCATTAATCGAGCGCAGCATGAATTCTTTGCAATATAAAAATCAATTTCATTGCGATAACTGGAAACTTGATGAAGCGAATTGGTCTGTTGATCAAGAGCAGGGGACAATCATATTTCAAGCCCCAGACAATATAGTGGTTACAGCGCCTGTACAAATAACTGGTACTTATGATCAAAACCAAGGTAGCTGGATGTGGGGGTGGGCAAATAGCTCAATTGAAGAGCCGCTTATTCGAGATGCTCTGGCAGTGCAGGAATTTGGTGAGCGCCATGGTTATGAGCCTTTAACTGAAGCAATTTGTGAAATTGATGAAATTGAAGCATGGCAATATGCTGCTTTGGCTTGTGAATTAAATCAGCAACAAGGTGTGTATCGTGGGGTTTCAGGTAATGTATTAATTTTTATGACTTTTGGTGAGGTTTCGGTACGGCGAATGAGTGCTGATTAACACTCCACAATGTTGTATTGTGAAGTGATTTGGCCACGATTTAAATAAGGCGTCCGTAGCGCGAACAGCCGCCTTATTGTCTAAATTTTATAGGTAATATATTTCTCTATTGACGACTTTCAATCTTACCATTAACAATCGTAAAGTTTGGCGCTAGCTCACAGATATTTGAGCCTATATTTGGATAGGTTGTTGTATGTATATAGCAAACATATTTATCCAAATACTTTTTATCTAAGTATTTTAATTGATTTGCTATTCTAGGTTGCATTGCATAGGTTGGATTATGGCAAACTTTATTTTTATCTTTAGCTGCAATATAGTTGCAATAATCTCGGTCAGTATCATCCATTAATTGTTTTAACTGAGTTGCAGAGATCTTTTTTCCTATTTTGAATAGATTACTATTTACCTTTTTCTGAGAAAAACCACGATCCATTGCCTTTTTATCATAAGATAAGAGTCTGTTTTGATGAATGATAGAATTTTTCCTAGAGAATAAATTGGTAATATCGCTATCTGATTTAATTGGATAAAAAGTACCTTCAAAATCATTATTTTCATTTTTAAATTGACATAATTTAGAGTTTTGTGGGCAGTAACTATAGTACAAACAATCATCATAGAGAGCATATACTGCATCTTTCGAGTTGACTCTTTGAGTTTGTGAAAAGGTGGCTGATTGGAAAGCTTGACGTCCTTTACATTTACCATAATCAACAGTAACAGTGACCTCTTTTGCATTATAAGCTTTAAATACACCTACTTTTTTAGGAACAACATGAATTTTGACGACAATGTCACCATATTCAACTTTTTTGTCTTGATAGCTGCTACTATTACTCGAGTCGGATTTACAGTCTAACTTGCCTGTAGGATTATTTTTATTATAATTTGCTATTGAGGTTTTATCACTATGAAAGTTAGTCCTAGCTTTGTTTGATAAACAAACTTGATATTCAAAATATCCATAGTGGTATTGATCGAAGACCATGTCTAAATATAAATCATCTTCTATCTTATGGACATAAATACCACCTGTTCCGCGTAATGCTAGACCTTTAGAATGAAAGCGGTTTTCATTATCTGCATAAATAACCCCGGCAGGTAAGCTTCCCACTCTATCCCACATCAATCTCTTTTCAAGGGTAATATTGTCATCTAGTTCATTTTTTATTAAAACACTAACGTATTGGCTTGCTTCAGCATAGGTATAATGACTTGTAGCCATAAGACATAACAATATAAACTTTAAAAAAAATGTAGGTATTTTCATATTAAACCTTATAAGGAAGATAAAAAATAATTAGAACATTCAGTATGATTGACAAGCAAATTGATGGGCCAAATGGAATAACTTTATCTTTTATTTCGATGATATCGTCTAGGTAACTAATGTTTTTAGTAGAGCATATATTGGCTTTTTTATTAATGATATAGAAAATAATACCAAAAATAGAAGAAAAAATAATGAGATATTGAATATGGAAAATACCACACCATGCACCGCCAACAGCAAATAGTTTATAGTCTCCAAATCCTATAGCATCAATACCACGGAAATATTTAAATAAAAAACCTGTTATAAAAATAATAGTAAATATAACAATTGAGCCAATCACTGATTCCATGATTGTGATAGGTATGAAATTATACCATGCAGAAATAAACCCCAAAATAATTAGAGGTATTGTCATTATATCCGGAATTAAAAAATGCTTTAGGTCAATGAAAAAAATGCAATATAAATAACTAAAAATGACTAAAATACATATAGTTGAATTTATACCATACTGAGGATAGAAAAGTATAAAAACAGATAGGTAAACAACACTGAAAACAGCCTCAGTGATTAAATATTTGATTGAATATCTAGAGCCACAGTGGCGGCATTCACCTTTTCTTAATAACCAGCTAATAATAGGAATATTATCAGTTTTTAATATTTTTTTATTGCAACTAGTACAGTGAGAAGCGGGATAAAATAACGAAATTTTTTCCGGTTTATTTTTATCCTGTAACATTATTATAGGATATCTATAGATCACAACATTGATAAAACTACCAATACAAGCACCTATAATTAAAAATAAAATTGGGTAATACCAAGCTAAGAAAGAATCCATAAATTTACCATTATATATCTACATAGCAGACATTTTAGAAAGTTGATCAGATAATGAAAATAACGCAATAAAGACCCAAATAACGCATCCACCTAGTACCAGTGTAGAAAAACTTTTTAATCCATTGGCTAAACCTTCTATTTTCATTAGAATATTCTTTTTTGTTATTTCTGATACGGAGTTAAGAACATCATAGAATGAGGGTAACGATGAATATAAACTTATATTTAATAATACTTGTTTATCAAATATCCCTGTATTTAAGGCGTCACCATAATTTAAGCCTGTAGACATATTCTTGCTCATAATTGTGACATGATATAAGAGCCACTTATTTGCATTTAATGAAATAATATTCAATGCTTCTTGGATGGGGATTCTGTTTTGTAGCATAGATGCGATGCTTGTCATTAATACAGCGGCATTAACTTTTTTATATATAGAGAACGGAATAACCCTATCCAGTATATCATCTCTTATTTTTCCTTTAACATTAGCTAAAAGGAAATTAATTAAAAAATAAATAACAACAGCGGAAATTAAAATATTAATCCATAACCCATCGACTAAGGATAATCCGAAGTTATAAAGAGAGCTTGTCACACCCGGCCATCGATTTGATGGGAGTACTTTTTCAAATGCAGGGAAAACTTTAACTGAATAACCTGCAATAACCACTAATGATAGGCATATCATAATGATAGGAAATGCTAATGCTTTTTTTATTTTAGCGCTGAGCATATCTTTGTAGGTTATTATATCTATTAGGCCTTCAAAACCTTCCGCTAAGGCACCCGATTTTTCAGAGGAATAAATTAAACTTAATTCTTCTTTAGGTATGTATGGCTCAAAAGCATAGCTAATTGATTCGCCAGATGTCATGCGATTTAATAACGCATCAATTTTTTTTACAAAACTCTTACCTAAAATAGCAAGACCTTCTTCTTTAAGCTTAAGTATTGAATCATAAAGAGGTAGATTAGCTTGTATCATATCGGCACAGAATTTATACATATATAAACGCTGTTTTTTACTGAACTTTCTCAAAAATTACCTCCATATCTTCAGTGCTTAGCTCACCAAATTCATGAGTAAACCACTCGTAACATATATAGCCTTTTATCACAAATGCCATCGTTTTTTCTTTAATAGAAAACCCTTCGCTCATTCCTGGATGAGTAAGGCGTTTCTTTCTCCACAAAATATAAGCTTCAAGCCAATTACTTTTTGAAATGGCAATTAATTCATCTTGTTTTGGTAGCATATATTCGGCAATTAATTTCCTACCTTTGATGCCAGTGTAATTGCAGTATTCACAACCATCATTATTTTTAATATGAATAGAAACGTCTCTATTTAGAATAGGAACTATTTTTGTATTACAACACTTAGGGCACACTAGTGGCATTAGCTTTTGACATTGCAAGCCGGCAATAAAACCGGGGGTAGAAAGCTTATCGCCTGTAATACCTAGAGCACTAAGGCGCTGAAGTAGAGTGACTATGCTACCTGCATGCACTGTCGTAAAACAATAATGTCCACTCTCAACGGCACCAGCTAGTGCATTTGATGAAACGGTATCACGAATTTCACCAATCATTAATACATCTGGATCTCTACGTAATGCAGATTTAATCGCGGCATGAAATCCCCCGCCATTAACGTCAAGCACTGAGCTTTGTTTTGCGCCATATATATAATATTCGACAGGATCTTCAACAGTTAGAAAACAACCTTTATCATCATATCGATTAATTTGTAACCACTCCATGACCGTCTTCAGCGTTGTTGATTTTCCTGAACCGGTTGTACCTGCGATAAAATAAACACCATATGGATTGCTGAGTATTTTTTTGACATCAGAAATTTCTTCAGGCGAAAAGCCTGTTTTATCTAAACTTGGATTAACAACTTTATCAATATCGGCTGAAATAATACGTAATACACAATGATAGCAATCTGCTGACTCACCAAATATAGGGAAGTGGGCATAGCGAAAACGGTATTTTTTCTTATTTAATGTATATAAAATATTAGCACTTTGTGGAACTTGCCTATTCCATGTGGTCTCTTTTGTTGTAGCTTCAACATTATAAAGTACAAAAACAAGTTCATCACATTGTTTGGAGCGCATTTGAGAGTGCAGACGCAGCTCACCATTAATTCTAAACTCTATTTGCGATAGAATATCACCTCGTGTGATATGTAAATCACTCGCTCCGGCAGCAGTAGCTTGAGTGAGAAGCTGCTCCAATTCAAGTTGAACTTTACTTGATTTTGCGATTTTTTTAGCTTTTATTTGTAGTGAATCGCGCTCAATAATCTGGAAATAAATAGGCTCATCTAAAAGTAAAACCCCACAAATTTCAATCTTATTTTTATAGCTTATATAATTAATCTTCTCACGTATGTCATAAAAGTTATTTATATCAAAATCGTAAGAGAGTAAATATGTTGAGTCTTCTTTTTTGGCTAAAATCAGGTTATTCTCAAAAATAGAGAAGTAAAATCCTGACATGTCAAAAAATGGCATATCCTCATCTCTGTGATCAATTAGATTTATCGATTTCACTTTATTTACCTAGTATAACATATTTTCCATTTTGACTTCTTACATAATATTTTTTCCCTGAGTTATCTTTGAATTCCTTATTGAGTCTTACGAATGTTAATTTACCATTCACTGATACACCAAATGTGGTTATGCCTCCGACATCTGAAGAGAGGAGAAGTGTTGGTTTTGTCTCTTTTTGAGGTATGTTTTTTTCACTTTCATATGAATTGTTATCATAATAATCAATATTTTCAGATTCAAATCGGGAATCTGAACTTTTATTTTCATCTTTCAGTTTAGCTATTTCACTTTTTAATTTTTCTATTTCCAACTGATTCTTTAATTTGAGCTTTTGTGTCTCAAATTCCATTGAATCTTCTAAATAAGTTAAAAGTTGTTCTTGATCCAAGGAGACTTGATTACCTTCAGAATTATCTTCATTAGCGGTATAGATTTCTTCTAGTTCCGCGTTACTCAGCTCTTCAGAGGCTGTGAGCGTAGAATTGAAAATCATCAATGTTAGAAATAATGTTTTAGTTATTTTTTGCATATGAATTTACCATTTAATTGAATTATATTGTTAATTTCTGAAGTTTTCTGAAAGCTATCAAACAAAAAATAATCTTTATAGGGTTTTCTTTCCCAAAATGTTTTCATTTTAAATGCATTATCACTGTGTGTTAGGCTGATATTTCCGACCATAAAGCCATAACTATATTGATAATTGGGGTATGTATCCTCTTGAGAGCTAACTGATGACGTTGGCAATGAGGTAATAATTATCTTTTCATTTGGATCATCTTGTAAACTATTATATGAATAAATAAAATTTAATACATTACTGCATGAAGGAGGTGTTATTTTCTCTTCATTATTAAATTTGTTTTTTATTTTATTACCATCTAATTTTGATAGCACTTCGTTATAGGATAATTCATCCGCTGAAAAAGAAGGTTTGTAGCGATCTTTGTAAAAAATCTTTTCCTGTACAGAAAATAATGCTCCTTGCCGTAGCTTATAATTAAAATTACAAGCTGATTGGTTACATTGATATGCATATTCAGTAAAACCAGAACGTTCAATGTTCACTCGACTACGATTGATTTCGTTTAATAATACAACTAATTTATCAATGCTTCCGCCTTCAAATGCCTTTTCATAAAAATTTTCAATGGCTTTTTTTCCAGCTTGCTCCTGCTTTATTTTAAGCTCTTTGGCTATTTTTATTTTCTCTTGCTCTTGATGATGACTATAGTAAAAGTAAGAACAAAGGGATATTGCAATGATAATAATGACCATGGCAATAATTAATATCCTTTTTATTTTTACTGAGTCTTTCCAATTATTAATGATTTCGTTCATATCATCATCCATTTAAAAGATAATCAGCGATAAAAAGAGATATAAGAGAAAAAATCAAAAAAAGCCCTGATATCAAAATTGATAATTGCTTCCTTTTTTTGGAAAAGATCCTCTTTATTAACTCATACTCATCGATTATTTTTGAAAAGTGAGTTTTTGTAAGTTCAACTACCATTAGATTTTTATACGCAGAACTATCAATACCAGAAAGTAAAAAATCCAGCATCTCTCTATTGATAATACAGTCTGTTTCACATGCTACATTACCATTTTTTATTATTAAAAAATAAAATAGTTCAGAATTTTTATCATCTATTTGACAATAATAAATTCCATCGCCATAAATTTCTTGAATATAGATAGCTAGTATTTGATAGCGTTTAATACCTGACGTTACTAAACAGTAATTATCAGAACTTTTACACTTCACCTTAAATTTATTTTTCTGTGAAGGACATAAATTATTTATTTTGTTTTTATCAATCCAAGTATTGTTGATAAATAGGTTACTAGATAAAAGAGTATTTAGAGTTATATTATTCATAATAGCCAGGTTTACTGTTATAGTAATCAATACCAATGACCATGACAGTGGTGTTATTTTTGTTATTACTATTTACAAGGAATGAAAAAACACCAAACTTTGAATCATCACCCATTTCATTAACATCAAATTCACTGACTATACCAATGCTACCTGGACGCATCAGAGAGGTGTTAAACATCTCAACAGAAGACACTGAGGGAAGCATCACTTCATCACCACCTTCATCGAAGGTACTCATACTATCTAGCGTACTTTTTGTGAATCCACTGACAACTTCGATATTTCCGTCAGACATGATCCTTGGAGTGATAATAAAACTCGTTCCTACAGTGACTTTATCAGTCGTAATTTGTGTTTCTAATAGATCTGAATTTGTGCTGATCGCCTTAGACCTGCCCGATACATAATGACGTGAAGTCGTCATATTTAATGGGATCGGAATATTATTTTTAGTTATAAAAGTTCCACTTTGTAATATTTCTTTTCCTGTTAAAGAATATAGTGCATCAAGCTGAGCGCCTAATTTAAATTTGGGGTTTTCTCCGCCACTAAAATTAGATGAGATGTTAATATCTCCAGCTAGTCGATCGAGCATTCCGTTATTAAGACCAATTGTTGTACCACTTTTACTAAATTGAAATCCTAGTTCTGAACCTATTTTGTCAACTTTTGTTTTATCTAAAACATATATCTTATAGCTTACAACAAACTGTTTTGCATTTGATTTTTGATATTCATCAACAATTGATTTTAGTGTTCGATATTCTGAATTTTTTCCTGTGAATGTTAATATCGAAGCATCCTTAAATATAGTATAAATTCCACTTGATATATTGTTTGAATCAAGTTTTTCAATATCACTCCAAAATGAGGAGGTGAACTTAGTCGTAGAGCTACCAGAAAACCCTGAACCAGAAGTTCCTTCATTGGAACTGACATTTAAGCTCGTTTCATATTGGCTATCTTGACCATAAAAATCTAATTTTATAGCGTAATTTTTATATTTGCTAGCTTGCAATATATTTTCATTATTTAACTCTATATTGATATCGTAAAGATTTGAAATGTAAGAGATAAAATCTGATAATTTTCCATCGAATTTTATTCGATGTGTATCTTGAGTATTGTTAGAGTACATATCATCATTATAACTCACATTTTGTTCTGTATTACCATCACTATTAATTTCTGTTAATAGCTTATAGGTTAGCCCTGTTTGTTCTGCTAGCATATTAAGGACGACACTAATGTCTACCGGTGAAAAACTATCGATATTGACTGGTTGCTCTAGTACACGCTTTTGTTCCGGTGTATAGTTAACTTCCTCACCTAAATAGGGTTCATCATATTGAGAAAATGGTTTTTGCTTTGCCTGATTGATGCCTTTAATTTTATCATCAAACTGAAATAAATTATTTTTGCTATATTTCTCAGTATAAAATGAGCTACATCCCTGTAGCAATACGATGCAAAATAAAATTAGTGATTTATTCATTTTTTAATTCTCATCAACAACGAGTACGTTATTTCTTTTATAAAATTTTATGTTTAAATTATAATTTTGAGAGGCGAGAAGATCACCTAGGTGGCTAAGTACTTCTATATTATCTTTGCCATGTATATATATATCTTTAAAAATAAGATAGTCACGCTGAGCCTTCCATAATAGCTTATACCCTTTAGGTTCAGCCCATATCTCTATTTGTTGGCTGAGGAGGTTATTTTCTTTAAGAAAAAGATCAGGTGTCACTTTTACTGGTTTTGTATTTTCATCACTAAATAGTAATTTATTATCTTTAGGTTCATTTAAATTTATAGTGTCATTTTTAGAAAACAGGCTTGATTTAGGGTTTTCTATTGTTAGCAATTCTTCAGTATTTCCTAGTGGGATCCACGATAAAATAATAAAGCAGCCTATTATCTTCTTGTTCATATTGTTCTCATATAAAAATATATATTAATCATCTTGAGGCATAGAGCTACACCACATCATTGCAATAATGGATAATGATTTTGGGCTGATGTAATTATTAATGTCTTTACCATTACTCGCTGATGTTGATGCGGAGATAACCCAATTTTCATTATTTTTATTAACTTGGATAATGATATTACCCATTACACCTTGATTCTCTAATCTCGTATTTTTTCTTGATTGCGATGGTGTACTTAAATCTACTCCTTCAAATTTTCCACTACTGTCTTGAATTGCGACAATGGAAGAGATCGATGCCGCTAGTCTTGGATATAACTTTTTACTTTTGTCTTTCGGATGAATAGGGCATTCTTGTTGTTTAAAAACAATATTGTCCTCATCTCCAAATGGGTCAGCCTCATAACTTGTTTCAACGGGGGGGCGTTGCCCCGTAAAATCTAAATAAACAATTTCTACAGGAGTACGATATTCATCCACATACTCATATTTTCCTGTTTGTTTTGATTTATTTAAATACTGATTTTCGGTGATCACTTTTGCTATTAATGTTCCTGCTTTCTCAGTTCCATCTTCGGAAAATTCAGTTAAATATAAACTAGGATCATCCAGTGAACTCTCTTTCTTCATACCAAGGCAGCTAACAATTTTGTTTTCGTTTTTACTCCAGCATAGTCCTGGCGCTTGTTCATTTTTATCGAGGGCGCCGCTGACGAGTACTAATTTATTTTTTTGATCATCAGCTGTATTGTATGGCTTTAAACAAGGGCCGAGTGCTTTAGTTTTTTCACTCCAACACAATTTTTCGGCACTAACGGAACCATCAGATTTTAGATAAACGCCTTCATTCATATAAAAGCTAAATCGGATACCATATGTTTTATTCTTTTTAAACCGATTAAGCTGGGTGATTGATTCGCCTAACTGTAAGCTTACATCTGTTCCCGCTATTTTCATTAATTCCCAGTCTGCGGGTGATTTTGTGTTTCTTTCGATGATACTGGCTTGATCGTATGCAAGTACTTTCTGATTGAAAGAATTAATAAAATTACTTGTGTATGTTTCGAATTCCGCCGCTTCTTTTTGCCCATCAAACGGAGTATAGGTTAAAAAATAATCTACTCGGGTTATGTCTCTATTGTTTGCATTACCAATCAAATCAACACGCTCTAGAGAAAACTCACTCGTTTTTATACTACTATCCAATGTACATTTTAAAAAATCCTGAGTCATACTCATATCCGAGGATATTTCTGTTGTATTTTTTATACATTTTTTATCAATAAAATAACTTCTATCTTGTTCTTGGTTATTTTCAGAAGCCCAATTTAAATAATTCTCTTTACTTATATTTCCATTTACATTGTTAGTATTTCTTTTGCTATAAATCGAATTGTTATTTTTATCGTATAGCGGGTTGAGTATCTGATTTAACTCTCCTGTTTCATTATTTTCTATTTCAATATAATGGCTCTGTACAAAATGATTAAAATTGAACATCTCAGATACAATGCCATCAGTTGTTATTTGGCGTTTTTTTTCGTCTGCCATTTTTTTTAAATAATGAGCAGAAGCGAGCATGACAAGACCGATAATAGAAATAACGATTATCATTTCTAGAAGTGTGAATCCACGATTTAACTTCATAAAATAATCCTATGATAAGATGAATACCCAAAATATAAGATATTCATCTTAAATTAATCTTAGATACTAAAGATTAATGATTAACGAGTACCTAAAATTACCGAGTTAGTTGGTGCATCCACACAAACCCCTGCGATTGAATCTGGCGTTAGGGCTACATTGCCTGCTTTACCTAAAGAACGAAGAATACCTTTTGTTGCATCAACATCAGTTGTCATATCCACAACGTCTTCTACGCTATATGCGCCTGCTGGAGCATCTGCACCTACAGCAGCATAATCCCACTGGTTTCCAGTTTGAGAAAGAATACTACGACATTGATCTTGAGTTAGGCCGTTAATCTCTATAACGAATCCTTTAAATCCAGATTTTCCTGCTTCAGTACCTTGGTTATCTGCTGTTTTTCCCGCTCCAATGTTGATAAAGTTATTCGATATACCATTGAGCGCTTCATCGATACTCGCTTTACCTAATTGAACAAGACGCGCGACAGCTTCAGTCGATGCACTCGTATCTTTAATTGTATCAATATCATAACTCGCAGCAGCCCCTGTTGAGACTGGATAGCTAGGAGCACGCTGGTATGCATCTTTCATTGCAACACGTAATGTATTGGTGTTATTTACAACTTCTGAAATTGCACGGCTATCAAATGCACGTTGTGCCAGTACAACAACGCCAGCAGCAATAGTACCAACGATCCCCAAGACGATAATGATTTCAAGTAATGTCATGCCTCGTTGGTTTTTAGCCGTATGGAGTGCTTTTAACTTTTGAACTAGTGATTTCTTTTCGACTTGCGCGTTTTGATAAAACTTAAACATCAACTTCTCCTATTGTTTATTTTAGATATACATTTTTTATAGATGAAATAAGCACCTATAAAAAATATAGAAACTAAGAAAGATATAATTTAATATAAAAAGGTTTTTGAGATTACTGATAATCTACATTAAGTAATATGTCTTTATTTTCATTCCAATGAATTTCGGTGAGTAAATCATTAATATTTTTTTCTAAAGCTCTTAGAAATAAGATAAGTTTACAAAGGGTGAAGCTAGTCAGGCCTCTTTCATAACGAGAGAGTTGTTGATGGCTGATATTCAATTTTTGTGAGAACTCTTTACCACTCATTCCTCTTGCTCGCCTTGCTTTTCTAATAAAGCAACCAATCAGATAATTAATGTTATTTTCATTATATCTATTAGTACTCATAATTTTGCTCATATACGTTATGTAGTAATTGGATAATTAACTTGTCCTGATGTGAATTATAATATCATCGAATGATAATCCATTGTAACCTATTGATAATGTCCGAAACAAAAGCGAAAACCTATCATGAAAAATGTATTAATAACCATTTTTATAGTTCATCACGAAATTTTATTCTATTATATTGTTGATTTTAAATGAAAATAGAAATACATTTTTAACGTGTATTTATTGAGTTAGAAAAAGAATACTTGGTATACGGGTAATAATTTATGGTCAGAATTCACTAAAATAGAAATATATTAAAATGCTATGAAAGGTTTTGTTTCAAAGTTCTCTTCAGATAAGAATTTAATTTATTTCTATAGCGTAGATATATGCTTAAATATGTACATTAAATATGAATTGTATCTATATTATATAGTTGTTATTTTCTTCAAATTACTCATATGATAAGAATTTTCTCTCTTGTTTATTATTTTGGATGAAGTAATTGTTCACTTACTCGTTAATTTACCTGATTTAAGGTATATGTATTAATCGATAAATGCTTAATCTAATCATTTGATTGCTTTAATCTCCGGTTAACATGATACAAAATAGTCATTAAAGTACGAATGGTCACGATGACACAAAGTCTATGCTACAATACTCAACTGAATTGGTTCTTGGATTACGTTTTTTATTTCTAAAGAGCTAAAAATCAATAAAACTCAAAAGATTAGTATGCAACAACAAACACCAAACTCAATCAGTATTGAACATACTACAGCGCAAGGTTACCGTAATCTTAATCGCTTCTCGGTTGCGCCTATGTTGGACTGGACCGACCGTCATTGTCGATATTTTCATCGCTTACTCAGCAAAAATACTTTGCTGTATACAGAGATGGTAACGACTGGCGCGATTATTTATGGTAAAGGGGACTATCTTGCCTTTAGTGAGCAAGAACAACCAGTTGCATTGCAATTGGGGGGAAGTGATCCCATTGCATTAGCACAATGCGCGAAATTAGCTGAACAACGTGGCTACAATGAAATCAATCTGAATGTAGGCTGCCCGTCTGATCGTGTACAAAATGGTCGCTTTGGTGCTTGTTTAATGGCTGATGCTCAATTAGTCGCAGATTGTATCAAAGCGATGCAAGATGTGGTTTCGATCCCCGTTACGGTGAAAACACGTATTGGTATTGATGAGCAAGATAGCTATCAATTTCTGTGTGATTTTATTGATACGGTTTCAATTAAAGGCGGATGTGAAATGTTTATTATCCATGCACGCAAAGCATGGCTATCCGGCCTTAGCCCGAAAGAAAATCGTGAAATTCCACCGCTAGATTATCCACGCGTTTATCAACTGAAACGCGATTTCCCACATTTAACCATGGCTATTAATGGTGGCATTAAAACGCTTGAGGAAGCACAAGAACATTTGCAGTACCTTGACGGCGTGATGGTGGGGCGTGAAGCTTATCAAAATCCATCGATTTTAACTGCTGTAGATAATCAATTATTTGATAATCAATTACCTGTCGTTGATGCTGTTGAAGCAGTGCGACAAATGTTTCCTTATATAGAGAAAGAATTATCGCAAGGAGCCTATCTTGGACATATCACTCGTCATATGTTAGGCATATTTCAAGGGATCCCCGGCGCTCGTCAATGGCGGCGTTATTTGAGTGAAAATGCACATAAGAAAGGGGCAGATTTAGCCGTGGTTGAGCACGCTCTTGCGCTAGTGACTCGCGGGGAATAGTGTTGATTGGGTGCCAATAAGGTTGTTGACACCCACATTGCTGATTATGGTATTAGTAGGCTAGAGCCTTGTGTTTTTCGTGATTCCAGTGTGCGGTGAGCGGTTTGCACATCTTTAAGTGCGAATATTTGTTGCTCTGGCACATTGACATTAAGTTTGCCGCTTAAAATCATATCAAATAGTGCCTTGCTTGCTTGATCCAGCTCCGCGCGATCGGAAACATATACACCCAATGATGGGCGAGTGACGTACAGGCCGCCTTTTTGATTTAGAATACCTAAATTAACCCCAGTTACAGGGCCAGAGGCATTACCAAAACTCACCATCAAACCGCGACGTTTTAATGAGTCCAGTGAAGCAATCCAAGTAGATTGACCAACAGAGTCATAAACGACGTTAACTTTCTCGCCTTGGGTTAGTTCCTTAACGCGCTCAGCAATATCTTCAGTCTGATAATTAATGACTTCCCATGCACCAGCGGCTTTTGCGCGCTGAGCTTTTTCGTCGCTACCAACAGTACCTATCATTTTTGCGCCGAGAGCTTTCGCCCATTGACAAGCAATTAAGCCCACACCGCCTGCTGCTGCGTGAAATAGGAAAATTTCATCGCGTTTAATTTGATAAGTTTGGTTTAGGAGATAGTAAACGGTCATCCCTTTTAGGCCACAAGCTGCGGCTTGCTGGAATGAAATTCCATCAGGAAGGTGAGCGACAGCATGTTGCGGCACATTATGCACTTCACTATATGCTCCCAACGGCCCTTGAGCGTACATAACGCGATCTCCAGGCCGAAAGCCTGTCACCTGAAAGCCAGTTCTTACAACAACACCTGCGGCTTCAGTTCCTAAGCCTGAAGGTAAACTGGCTACAGGGTATAAACCACTACGCACATAGGTATCAATATAGTTAATCCCTATGGCATGGTTTTCTATCTGAATTTCGTTATCGGCGGGTTCTTTTAGGTCAAAATCGGTGTAATTTAAAACTTCAGGGCCACCGTGTTGTACAAATTCAATACGTTTTACCATGATCATCTCCGATAGGAACAGTCTGTTTTATACTCTAAATATTTCAAGGTGCGGTTAGATGACAAGTGAATGAATCGTTGAGAGCCTACATAAGTAGGTGACTAGTTATACCTTAACGAAAAGCACCACAACTTGAAGCATAATGAGTATATCCACCATATCAATGACTCGACAATAACGCTATGTTTTGGTGATATGAATGTAGGGTTGTACAGCAAATAAATAGGATCTAAAAATTCAGCTAACTAAAGTCAAAGAAAGACCCCCTTCAATAACAAGTTTGGCGTATACTAATGCGCTAGTTAATAATAGATGTGGATCATAAAGTATGGCTAAAAAATACCCTTCAGAAAACAAGAACAGTGCACCGCGCGATCCGCAGATGGAAGGCTTAAAGCTTCCACCTCATTCTATCGAAGCGGAACAGTCTGTATTGGGGGGGTTGATGTTGGATAACGAACGCTGGGATACCGTTTCTGAGCGTGTGACCCATGCCGATTTTTATAGCCGTCCACACCGCACTATTTTTGCTCAAATGCAGACTTTACTTGAGCAAGGCAAACCTATCGATTTGATCACATTATCTGAATCTCTTGAGCAGCAAGGTGAATTAGATGGTGTTGGCGGGTTTGCTTATCTCGCTGAATTATCTAAAAATACGCCAAGTGCGGCAAACATCAACGCTTATGCAGATATCGTCCGTGAACGTGCGGTTGTGCGTGATATGATCTCTGTCGCCAATGAAATTGCCGATGCAGGATATGATCCGCAGGGGCGTAGTAGTGAGGATCTGCTCGATTTTGCGGAAACAAAAGTCTTCCAAATTGCCGAATCGCGCGCAAATAAAGACGAAGGGCCAAAAGATATTGAAGCCATTTTGGCCGAAACTATCGAAAAAATCGAAAAGCTCTACCAACAACCTCATGATGGGGTGACAGGGGTATCGACTGGCTATCAAGATCTCGATAAGAAAACCGCTGGCCTGCAAGGTTCGGATTTAATTATTGTTGCGGCTCGTCCATCAATGGGGAAAACCACTTTTGCGATGAACTTGTGTGAAAACGCGGCCATGACAGAAGAAAAACCCGTGCTTATTTTCAGTTTGGAGATGCCCGGTAACCAAATCATGATGCGTATGTTAGCGTCTTTATCACGTGTAGACCAAACTCGTATTCGTACTGGTCAGTTAGATGATGAGGATTGGGCGCGTATTTCGAGCACCATGGGGATCCTTTCTGAAAAACGTAACATGTATATTGATGATTCTTCGGGGTTGACCCCTACAGAAGTGCGTTCCCGTGCCCGACGTATTTATCGTGAGCATGGCGGCCTAAGTCTTATTATGATTGACTACTTGCAGTTGATGAGAGTACCGGCTTTATCTGATAACCGTACTTTAGAAATTGCAGAAATTTCACGCTCATTGAAAGCATTGGCAAAAGAGTTGAATGTTCCGGTCGTTGCTTTGTCACAGCTTAACCGAAGCTTAGAGCAGCGTGCAGATAAACGCCCTGTGAACTCTGACTTACGCGAATCAGGCTCTATCGAGCAGGATGCTGACCTTATTATGTTTATTTATCGTGATGAGGTTTATCACGATAATAGTGAATTGAAAGGGGTTGCTGAAATTATTTTAGGTAAGCAACGTAATGGTCCAATTGGTACGGTTCGACTGACATTTAATGGTCAATGGTCGCGGTTTGATAATTATGCGGGGCCTGCATACGACGATGAATAAATACTCGTCATACTTCAAGCTGTAGCGGCGTTGCTTTCATGCGCTAACCTTAGCCACATACTTTTGTATGCTCCTAGGGGTTGGCTTTATTTGCCGCCTTGCTACAACTCGAATTATTTAGAGTCTTTATCAGTACATGCATACGATAGTCTCCTTGAGACTCACCTCACTGTGACTTGAACCATTTAGCGCTAACTTACTGAGTCAATTTTGATATTGATTAGCGTATAGAACATAAATAAAAGAGGAAATATGAAAGCGGCAACCGCATTAATTAACCGCCGCGCTCTGCGACACAATTTGCATCGAGTAAGAGAACTTGCGCCACACAGCCGTCTCATTGCAATTGTTAAAGCAAACGCTTATGGTCATGGATTAACCGAAGTAGGTAGTACGGTTGAAGATTTAGTCGATGGCTTTGGTGTTGCCCGCCTTAAGGAAGCTATCGCATTAAGAGAACAAGGAATTAAGTCACCGATCGTATTATTGGAAGGTTTTTTTGAACGCGCTGATTTGACTTATTTAGTTGAGCAACAAATCGATACCGTCATACATTGTGTTGAGCAGCTTGAAATGCTAGAAAGTAGCTCGCTTTCTAAGCCTATCAAGGTATGGATGAAACTTGATACAGGTATGCATCGTTTAGGTGTACTCCCCCAAGATGCAGAAGCCTTTTATCAACGCTTACAGTGCTGCAAAAATGTTAAACTCCCCATTAATATTGTTAGCCACTTTTGTCAGGCGGATGAGCCTGATCTGCCAACAACAACCCAGCAAATACACTGTTTTAAACAATTTATTGCCAATAAAGCAGGTGAAAAATCAATTGCGGCATCCGCAGGGATCTTATTATGGCCAGAAGCTCACTACGACTGGGTAAGGCCGGGGATCATCATGTATGGTGCCTCCCCTCAAGAGGGAAAATCCGCAGAACAGTTTGGTTTGCAAAGCGTGATGACACTTAAATCAACCTTAATTGCGGTCAGAAAACATGCCGCAGGGCAATGTGTTGGCTACGGCGCAACATGGTGCAGTGAACGTGATACTCAGCTTGGTGTGGTCGCAATTGGCTATGGCGATGGTTATCCAAGGAGCGCTCCATCAGGAACACCAGTACTGATCAATGGTCGAAAAGTGCCAATTGTTGGACGAGTTTCCATGGATATGATCACCGTCGATTTAGGGCCAAATGCCAACGATAAAGTTGGGGATGAGGTCATTTTATGGGGTAAAGCTCTGCCTGTTGAAGAAATTGCCGCATATACAGGCATAATCAATTATGAGCTACTTACAAAATTAACCTCACGTGTCGTTATGGAATATCTAGACGAATAGCTAACAAAGGGTTATGTTCAAAATACAAAATAATATAAATAATTCAAGATGCAGCTAAGTGACAAGAGAATGAGTTGCTAGGGCATACAAAGAGTTTGATAAATAGCGATTGAACGCGGTCATTATACCTTAACTAAAGGTGTAATAACTTGAAGTATAACAAATCAATATAATAGAAGAAGTTAGGGAGATACCTGTGTACAAACATGTTGATTCTTACCCTGGCGATCCGATTTTATCGCTGATGGATGAGTTTAATAAAGATAGCCGTGATAACAAAATCAATCTAAGCATTGGCCTATATTATGATGGTGAAGGCAAAACCCCAGAGCTAAAAACGGTTGGGCATGCAAAATCAGAAATCAATAAACGTCCTGCTAGCGCGTCACTCTATTTACCAATGGAAGGTTTGAAGGATTATCGTTTAGAGATCCAAAAACTGCTATTTGGTGCGGATTGTCCTTTAATTGCACAAGAGCGTATCGCAACTGTACAGACTATCGGTGGCTCTGGCGCATTAAAACTCGGCGCTGATTTCCTTCATCACTATTTCCCCAAATCAGAAGTATGGTGCAGCGACCCAACATGGGAAAATCACGCATCAATTTTCTCTGGTGCAGGAACAAAAGTGCACTACTACCCTTACTTTGATGAAAAAACCAAAGGGGTAAAATTTGAGGAAATGCTAGCAACATTTAAGCAGTTGCCAGAACAAAGCATTATTTTGATGCACCCTTGCTGCCATAATCCAACGGGGTCTGATTTGACTCCAGAACAATGGGATGAGGTGACTAAAGTCGCTAAAGCCCAAAAATTGATCCCATTCTTAGATATCGCATATCAAGGTTTTGCAGAAGGGATCGATGAAGATGCTTACGCGATCAGAACAATGGTCAAAGCAGGATTACCTGTATTTGTTAGCAACTCATTCTCTAAAATCTTTGGTATTTATGGTGAGCGAGCAGGTGGCCTGTCAGTGATCTGTGAAAATGAAGATGAACGCGACCGTGTATTAGGGCAATTGAAAGCGGGTGTACGCCGTTTATATTCTAGCCCTCCATCTAATGGGGCTAAAATTGTGGCTCAAGTGCTGACGGATGCTGAGCAAAAAGCACAATGGTTACAAGAAGTAGAAGAAATGCGTGTACGTATTTTGGAAATGCGTACTGTATTAGTGAACGAGCTGAAAAAGGCGCTACCTGAAAAGAATTTTGACCACTTATTGAAACAACGCGGTATGTTCAGCTACACCGGTTTTTCAAGAGAACAAGTTGCTCGTCTAAAAGATGAATTTGCTGTTTATTTAGTTGGAACGGGTCGTGTATGCATGGCTGGTGTTAATCGCCATAATGTTCAGCGTATTGTTGAAGCTTTTGCAGCGGTAAGCGAATAAATAATCAGTAGATAATTGATTGATAGAAAAACGCAGGCTTAGCCTGCGTTTTTTATTATCTCAATCCGAAAGACTGGTTATTATCATTAATAACCACGCGTTAAGATAGGCTTTAAGAAACGTGCTGTATGTGATTTTTCGCATTCAGCGACTTCTTCTGGAGTACCTGAAATCAGAATTTCTCCGCCACCGCTTCCTCCTTCAGGGCCTAAATCAACAATCCAGTCGGCTGTCTTGATCACATCTAAGTTGTGTTCAATAACTACAATGGTGTTACCCTGATCACGCAGTTGGTGCAAGACGGTAAGTAACTGTTGAATATCAGCGAAATGTAGCCCTGTGGTTGGTTCATCAAGAATATAAATAGTTTGCCCAGTTCCACGTTTTGATAGCTCACGTGCTAATTTAACGCGTTGCGCTTCACCACCTGAGAGTGTAGTCGCTGATTGCCCTAAGCGAATATAAGACAGTCCAACATCCATTAAGGTTTGCAGTTTACGGGCGAGTGCAGGTACGGCATCAAAGAAATCACGTGCCTCTTCGATAGTCATATCAAGGACTTCATGAATGCTTTTGCCCTTATATTTGATTTCTAAAGTTTCGCGATTATAACGCTTACCTTTACATTGATCACAAGGCACATAGACATCAGGTAAGAAGTGCATTTCAACTTTGATCACCCCATCACCTTGGCATGCTTCACAGCGCCCGCCTTTGACGTTAAAACTAAAACGTCCTGGATTATAACCACGGGTTCGTGATTCAGGTACGCCAGCAAATAGCTCACGAATTGGTGTAAATACACCTGTATAAGTTGCAGGGTTGGAACGTGGCGTACGACCAATTGGACTTTGGTCAATATCAATCACTTTATCGAAATGCTCTAAACCTTCAACATCCAAGTAAGGCGCTGGTGTGATTGTGGTAGCACCATTCAATTGACGTTGTGCAATTGGGAACAAGGTATCGTTGATTAATGTTGATTTCCCCGAACCTGAAACACCTGTGATACAGGTAAATAAACCAACTGGTAGTTTTAAGGTCACATTTTTCAGGTTATTACCTTTGGCCCCAAATACGGTCAGCATCTTGTCTTTATTGACTGGAATGCGTTTTTCGGGGATCTCAATGCGGCGTTCACCACTCAGGAATTTACCAGTCAATGATTCAGGGTTAGAGACAATATCTTCTAATGTGCCTTGAGCGACGATTTGTCCGCCATGTACCCCCGCACCGGGACCAATATCAATAATATGATCTGCGGCACGGATTGCATCTTCATCGTGTTCAACCACGATGACGGTATTACCTAAGTTGCGTAGATGGATTAAGGTTTCTAATAAACGGTCGTTATCCCGTTGATGTAGACCGATTGATGGTTCATCCAGCACATACATGACTCCAACTAAACCAGCACCGATTTGGCTAGCAAGACGGATACGTTGAGCCTCACCTCCAGATAAAGTATCTGCTGAACGTGATAGGGTTAAGTAGTTGAGACCCACGTTAACTAAGAATTTCAGTCGATCACCAATCTCTTTTAGGACTTTTTCTGCGATTTGCGCACGTTGCCCACTTAGCTTAAGATTTTGGAAAAACGCCATTGCGTGACCAATGCTGTAGTCGGCGATTTCTGGTAGTGTCGTATTTTCAACGAAAACAAAGCGTGCCTCTTTACGTAAACGTGTACCGTGACATGTCACGCAAGGACGATTGCTAATATATTTTGCTAATTCTTCGCGAACTGCGGTTGATTCCGTTTCTTTATAACGACGCTCCATATTATTGAGTACGCCTTCAAAAGGATGGTGACGCACTGTGATATCGCCGCGATCGTTACGATATTTAAACTCAATGCTTTCTTTCCCAGATCCATAGAGAATAATTTTTTGAATCGCTGGGCTGAGTGAATCATAAGGTGCTTCAACATCAAATTTATAATGTTCAGCAAGAGACTGTAGCATCTGGAAGTAATAAAAATTACGACGATCCCAACCACGGATCGCGCCACCGGCTAATGAAATCTCGGTATTTTGGATCACTCTTTCGGGATCAAAGAATTGTTGTACACCAAGACCATCACAGCTTGGGCAGGCACCTGCTGGGTTATTAAATGAGAACAGGCGCGGCTCTAATTCAACCATGCTATAACCACAGACTGGGCAAGCGAAGTTAGCCGAGAAAATTAATTCTTCAGCTTTAGGATCATCCATATCTGCAACAATTGCGGTACCGCCGGATAACTCTAACGCGGTTTCAAATGACTCAGCCAAACGCTGAGCAATATCATCACGGATCTTAAAGCGATCAATAACGACTTCAATAGTATGTTTCTTTTGTAGTTCGAGCGTTGGCGGATCGGAGAGGTCGCACACCTCACCATCGATACGTGCACGGATATAGCCCTGTGTGGCGAGATTATCTAATAATTTTACGTGTTCACCTTTACGATCTTTCACCACAGGTGCAAGTAACATCATTCGGCGCTCTGCCGGTTGAGCTAACACGTTGTCGACCATTTGGCTGACGGTTTGTGCCGCTAATGGGATGTCATGATCTGGGCAGCGAGGCTCACCCACTCGGGCAAATAACAAACGTAGATAATCGTGGATCTCAGTGATTGTTCCTACTGTTGATCTCGGGTTGTGGGAGGTTGATTTTTGCTCAATCGAAATCGCTGGTGATAGACCTTCGATATGGTCAACATCAGGTTTTTCCATCAAAGAAAGAAATTGCCTTGCATAGGCTGATAGAGACTCAACATAACGCCGTTGGCCTTCTGCATATAGCGTATCAAAGGCTAATGAAGATTTCCCAGAACCAGACAACCCAGTAATAACTATCAGCTTGTCTCGGGGGATGATGAGATTGATGTTTTTCAGATTATGAGTGCGGGCACCGCGTACTTCGATATTATCCATTTACCACTTCCCGGATGATTTGATAGTGAACAATCATAAGTGGATCATTATCGCACAACTTAAACTGAATGGATATACAGTATATTATTAAAATGATACAACTTAAATAATTCGAGGTGTAACTAGGTGGTATGGAATAGGGCGCTAGGAACATAGATAAATGTGATGAGTAGTGAATGAACGCAGTCAACTCGAAAGATGGCGAATATAATTACAAAGCGGCTCGCATTTTGATTAACCCACTGTTATTTTCATCAGTAATGCGTATGCAATAGAGGATAGGTCGTGCTAAACTTCACGATTAATACAGAGATTAAATTTAATGCATCAGGAGTAATTAAATGGCCAGCAGAGGCGTAAATAAAGTAATTCTTATCGGTAACTTGGGGCAAGATCCTGAAATCCGTTACATGCCTAACGGCGGTGCTGTGGCAAACCTAACTCTGGCAACTTCTGAAAGCTGGCGCGATAAGCAAACCGGTGAAATGCGTGAAAAAACCGAATGGCACCGTGTAGTGATTTTCGGAAAATTAGCTGAAGTTGCGGGCGAATATCTGAAAAAAGGCTCACAAGTTTACATTGAAGGTTCTTTGCAAACACGTAAGTGGCAAGATCAAAGTGGTCAAGATCGTTACACCACAGAAGTGGTTGTTAATATTGGCGGTTCAATGCAAATGTTAGGAGGCCGTGGCGGTGATTCATCAGGTCAAAGCCAAGGTGGTCAAGGTGGTTGGGGTCAACCTCAGCAACCAGCAGCAGCTCAGCAATTCAGTGGCGGCGGGGCTCCAGCACGTTCACAAGCTCCAGCTCCACAAAGTAGTGAACCACCAATGGATTTCGATGACGATATTCCGTTCTAAGAGTGGCTATTAAGAGCTATTCTGAAAAAGCCCCGTTTATCGGGGTTTTTTGTTTTATATAAGCAAAGATTTAACTTTAGAAAAACAATTTTAGAAGTGAAAGTATAAATGGTATTTAAATTGATTAATCAATTTATGATATTTTTTATCGATTAATTTAATATTTAATTTTGAGCTGGTGTTAAATATAAAAATAACTTTAGGCATTACTTCAATAATAACTTTATTTATGAATAAAAACCTTAAGACTTTATTAAGATTGATTTAATTAATAGTGTAACGAAATATAAAGCGGGTATTTTTGTTTTTTACCAAAAAATAAAGCTCCAATCGCTTAAGATGTGGAGCTTATTAGAGGGTTATACGGTTATATTTTAAATTTCGATATTTTTTCATATTAGCTGATTAAGCTACCTGTGGTTCTAACAGCGGAAGGTCATTATCACAAATATCAGCAAGACGGTATAAAGAAGGTGACGTTCCTAAATACGCTCTAAATCTTTTTGCGAATGATTGCTGTGAATCGAATTGGTATTTTAATGCTATATCAATTACTTGCATGTCTGTTGTTCGTAGGTCTTTTGCTGCTTCACTGATCCTTCTACGACGAATATATTCCCCTAAGGGTATACCTACAACTTTACGGAATACCCGCTGTAAGTGCCATTTTGTATACCCAGCATGCTGTGCAATATCATCTAATAATAATCGGTTGGTAAGATTTTCTTCTATCCAAACAATAATATCGGAAACGACAGTAGACTGGAATTGAGTATATCTGTTGTTAGATGAGATGGATAATTTGTTATACATAATGATTTTCCTGCTTGTTAGATTATAAGCATAGCCTCCATTTAGTCGGTTTTAAATAAATAAAGATTAAACAAACTACAATGCCGATTGTTGTTGAGCAATAAAGTGATTTCTACTATGAAAAATAGTGATTACATCGGCATTTACTGTATTTAGCTATTTATCGAAAAATTTTTCTTTTAATATTCTAATTCCAGCATTATCTGTAACTTTATTGCTAAATTGATAAATAATAATTCTCTTTTGTAGGGAGAGTAATTAATATAACTCACGCTATTTTTGTAACGCAGCGGATAACATTATTAAATTCAAGCTAAATGTGCCCATAGTTTTTTGATTCATAGGGTTAGCTGTAGATAGTAAAATCTTTAAAGATTACAGTTCATATAAAACCAGCCGTTAATACCCATAGCAAATTTTGTGATGGCTGATTTTTCATACTCATCTTCTTGAAATCCTACCTGCTCGTAGAGTCTTTTAGCCCCAAGATTAGATTCAGCCACATACAATGAAACTCTTTTTGCTGGTGTATTGAGCTTGGCATAGTGATTTATCCAAGCTAGGATAAATTTCCCGATGCCTTTCCCTTGAAACCGTGTATCAACCCCAATATAGGCAATATGAGCCTCATCATTTTCAGGTGTGTATTTAAGTAATGAATACACCCATTGTGCTTTTAAAAATGTCAATAAACCATATTTTTTCACCAATCTAATGACGTCATTGATGGGCATTCGTGGCAACTTTTCTGATTGTCCAGAAAGAGAGATACCAAAAGCTGCGACGACGTTGTTTTGATATTTCACTATGAATTGCCTTTCTGATTTATCAGTAAATTGGATTTTCCAGATATCATCGATCAGCGCTTGCAAAGTGGTATTTTCTGATTTTTTTAACATCACAAATTTGCTTTTAAAGGACTGAAAAAAGAGCGCCGATGATGCTAAGATTGACTCACTAGATAAAGGCTCGATATTGAGTAAGTCTAAGCTAAAATTTTGCTTTTCAATTAGCATAGGTTGGCCTTGTCACGGTTAACTAATTATAGATAGAGTAATCAGTCTAGTTTTTTATGTCCAGTGTTTTTGGGAGAAATCTATGTCGGCTCAGACCGAAAGGCAAAAAGCAAAGAAAAAACAAATTATTGATGCTGCGATTAGCTGCTTTATTGAAAAAGGCTTTCATGCAACATCAACTGCTGAAATATGTAAAGCCGCTGGAATGAGCCCTGGGAATTTATTTCATTATTACCCAACCAAATATGCCATTATCGAAGCTATTGCCATAGAAGATCAGCTTTATTTTGAGCAGATCTTAAATTCAGTTGAAGAAGCTAGTTCATCTATTGAATCCGTGATCTTAATGATGACAAGATTGATCGAGCTATATAACGATCCTGACTATGCGCGAATTAGTATCGAAATTTTCGCTGAAGCTAGTCGCAATCCTGAGATTAACCGTATTTTTGTTGAAAACGATAAAAAACTGCGGGATAAGCTGACAGCATTAATTATTGAGGGGCGAAACAAGGGGGAAATAGACCTCCAGCTACACCCGGAGAATACCGCATCTTGGCTAATGACAACAGCCGATGGAACAATCGGTCGTGAATTAATGGATCCCGAATTTAACTGGCAAAAAAGTCTTGATGCTTTTATTTTTATGATTAAGAAAACACTATCAACGTAAAACTCGATTGTTAAAGAGCAATGATTTAAGAACCAGTATTTAAGAACATTGTGGTAGGTGATATGCCTACCTCTAATGTGGAAGATATTTTTTTAATGATAGATAGGTTACAAAGATCATCAGAGCTGCGATAACCGTTACGATATTCATAAGTTGCCAGCCAAGTGAGAAGAATAATACTCCTGCGCCAAGGCTGCCTATTGCGCCAAAAGAGTAAATCAGGAAATCTGTCATACCTTGCACTTTGCCTCGTTCATGAGCTTGATAGCTATGAGGTAATAGGCTGGTAGTGCTAATTAAAATTAAATTCCATGCAAGGCCAACACAAATACCTGACAGTAGATAATTATAAAAATCAGTGCCAAGAAGATTCATTGTGGCAGATAACATCAGTAATAAAATGCCCAAAGAGAGGATCTTTTTCGCACCGATTTTTTGCACTAGATGCCCTGTAAAAAATGAAGGAGCAAACATACTCAGCACATGGCACTGAAATACAATTGCGATCAACGCAAATGAAAAACCATGTTGTTTCATGGAAAGTGGAATAGAAGCAAAAGTAAATACGACTAATGCATAACCAGCAGCACTGACAACAGCAATTAATTTGAGTATTGGCTGTGAGTAAAGTTGTTGATAGTTACGCTTTTGGTCAGTGTTATCCTGTTGGTACAGAGATGTTTTCTTTAATGGGATATTGAGCAATAGCACAAAGGCGATTAGGTAGATAACCACTAATGCGCTAAACGGACCCGCAAATGGATACGCGGAAAAAAAGCGCTGCGCTGTTACGGCAAGTGTTGGCCCAATTAAAGCGGCGGCAATACCGCCACTCATAACTAAACCAACTGCTTTAGCATGCAAATATTGAGGCGCTTCTTCAAGTGCAGCAAAACGAAATTGTTTTGCCGTACCAATGGCGACCCCAGTAAAAAATAAGCCAATCGAGAAAAGAATTAAGTTGTGATAAATAATTCCTAAGATGGATAAAATCGCACCAATCATTCCAGCAATATTGCCAAAGATAAAGCCAAATTTTCTAGAATATTTCTGCATGAAATAGGCAATGGGGATCGTCGCCATAATCAGACCAATATATTGACTCAATAACGGTATTGTCGAATAACTCGGATCTGACGAAAGCGATTCACCAATGACAACGGCAGTAGAAAGCACAATGGCATTTCCCGTGGTAAATAGCGCTAATGCAATTGTTAACCACCAAACATTTTTTGGCATAACACCCTCTAAAATAAAGAAAATAAATTGATATTGCCGCTACATTTCAATTGTGGATGGCGTTGGATGTTTGGCATCTTACAACTTCAAGTTGACTTGAAGTCAAGGGGGAAGAAATACTATTTTTAACTAGATAATAATATTTCATAATTGAAGATTATTAGATAAATCGTTTGTATTTGTTTAATGTGATATTGATCGCGTTTTACATTCGCGGTATATAAAATTGGAAAAAATGATTGTTATTATGAATTAGATGTGTTTTCTTAAAAGCACTTACACAGAATAATGATTAATAATTTAAACTCAGAATTGATTAATAGGATTAACCCGTGAACATGACTCTTCATCATTCAAACCTACTACTTACCGCGCCACGTGCTGCGGTGGTCGTGCGTGTGGTGGTGGTCGTGGGCTTAGCGCCGTAACGGGTACAAATCAACGCAGATTTAGAACCCCGCCGGCGCGAACCGAGCGGGGTTTTTTTATGACCAACCGCTCGGATCCGCCGCCTAGTGTGAAGGATAAAAATTATGAGCAAGTCGGGCGCAACATCATCAAACAAAACCTGTTTTACAGGCGCTGAACTGATAGTTCACCTGTTGGAAAGACAGGGTATCACCATTGTATCGGGGATCCCCGGTGGAGCTGCACTGCCTTTTTACGATGCTTTAGGGAAAAGTAAACAAATCCGCCATATTCTTGCTCGCCACGAGCAAGGTGCTGGTTTTATTGCCCAAGGCATTGCGCGTACCACGGGTAAAGCTGCGGTATGTATCTCTTCCAGTGGTCCGGGAGCAACTAACCTTGTGACCGCTATTGCTGATGCTAAGCTCGATTCTATCCCATTGGTTTGTATAACAGGGCAAGTACCCTCTTCAATGATTGGGACGGATGCATTTCAGGAAGTCGATACCTATGGTATTTCGATTCCAGTCACTAAACATAACTATTTAGTTCGTGATATCAATGAGTTGCCACAAGTCATTTGCGATGCATTTCGTATTGCAGAATCAGGACGTCCGGGGCCGGTTTGGATTGATATCCCTAAAGATGTACAAACAGCAACCATTGAGCTTGAAGCATTACCTGAAATTCAGGCAAAAGATAAAGCGCCTAGTTTTGATATGGAAAAAGTCCTGCAAGCAGCCGAAATGATTAATCAGTCCAAGCGACCTGTTCTCTATTTTGGCGGTGGGGTGATTAGTTCTGAATCGACTGAAACAGCGGTTGCTTTTGCTGAAAAAGCCTCATTGCCAACCACCATGACACTTATGGCGTTGGGGACGCTTCCTATGCGCCATCCGCTTTATTTAGGCATGTTAGGTATGCACGCCGCTCGTAGTACTAATATGGTGATGGAAGAATCTGATTTACTCATTGTTATTGGTGCACGTTTTGATGATCGCGCAATTGGTCGAGCAGAAAAATTTTGCCCTAATGCGAAGATCATTCACGTTGATATTGATAAGGCGGAAATCAGTAAAATCAAACGCCCTGATATTGCGATAAATGCGGACGCAGGACAAATTCTTGAATTATTATTGCCATTGGTTGAACGAAATCAACGTGAAGAGTGGATAACTCGTGTTAATGAATTGAAGCAGAACTATCCATTAAATTTAAGTGAGGCAGATAATCCATTAACTCACTATGGCTTAGTCTTAGCGGCGGCAAGAGCGGCGGGTGAAGAAGCGATAGTGACTACGGATGTTGGGCAGCACCAAATGTGGGCTGCACAGGTTTATCCATTGTCACGCCCACGCCAATGGCTGACTTCTGGTGGTTTAGGCACGATGGGCTTTGGCTTACCCGCAGCAATTGGAGCGGCTTTAGCTAATCCAGATAAGACGATCGTTTGTTTTTCAGGTGATGGCAGTTTAATGATGAATATTCAAGAGCTTGCTACCGCAGTTGAACATCAATTGAATATTAAAATTGTTTTGATGAATAACCAAGCACTAGGCATGGTTTATCAGCAGCAGGAGCTGTTTTTTGACAACCGCATTTATGCAGCCGCTTATCCATATCAAACTGACTTTATTAAGATAGCGGCGGGGTTTGGTTTGCAAACCTGCGATCTTAATACCGAAGCCGATCCTGAAATGGCGCTTGAAGCCATTATGAACACGAAAGGTCCTTGCTTAATTCATGCCCTGATCGATGTGAACCAAAAAGTTTACCCAATGGTTCCCCCAGGTGCAGCTAACATTGATATGATCGGAGCGTAATTATGGTTTTTGAACATCACCCTATTGCTTTGGAACTTATTGTCCGTAACCATCCAGGCGTTATGTCACATATTTGTGGCTTATTTGCTCGTCGAGCATTTAACGTTGACGGTATCCTCTGTATGCCAATTAAAGATAAAGATGAAAGCCGCATATGGTTGTTGGTACAAAAAGATGAGCGTTTGTCGCAAATGATTAATCAAGTTGAGAAATTAGAAGACGTTAGAGAGGTTCGTTTTAGCGACGATCTGCGGTTATTTGAGACAATGCAAAACTACCTACAATAGGTAGGTTAGATTTCAATTTGAAGTGCTTTTTGTTAAATACGTGATGATTATGCTGCCATCGGTTTGTTCATCTGCCATCTAGCAGCGTCTTGAATTATTCAAAGTATTTATACTCGTTATACTTCAAGTTGCAGCGTTGTTGACTACGTTCATTCACGCCAGTCACATCGTTTTCTATGCTCCTAGCGATTGGTTCACTTGTCGCCTAGCTGCACCTCGAATTATTTAGAGTATAAATATTCAACCTACACTCACCCTGTAGGTTGAATTTTTTTGTGGGTAAATGACACAATCAAAGTACATTTGTTCGTTTTTAAATGATTGGTGTTTCTTAAAGCGAACAATGGTGATATAACAAGCTAAACATCACCGTACTATTAAGTCACCATTGCGAGGTAGATTATTCATGCAAAACAATCTTTATCTTACTGAAACTTATCTTTGTGAAATCCAAACAACCATACTAGAACAGGGACAAGATGACGAAGGTCAATGGGTTGCGCTTACTGATAATATTTTTCATCCTCAAGGTGGAGGGCAGCCCGCAGATACGGCTTGGATTAATGAACAACCCGTTCGGATTAAGAAACATTTGAATGGTTTGGTTGTGGCTTATGTTGCTGAAGAGCTGAAGGCAGGTGTATCTGTAACTGCTAAAATTGATCAAGAAAAGCGTCAACATTATGCGGCGTTGCATACAATGGGGCACTTATTAAGTTGGGAAATGGCACGTTTTGGTTGGAAAGGACAAAAAGGCCATCACTTTCCAGATGAATCACGCGTTGAATTTAGTGCCATTAGCGATGATGCGATCCCACTTGAACAATTAAATGATCAGCAAATCGAGCAGTTAGTGAATGAAAGCTTATTGGGTGATCACCGTGTATCCATAGAACAACGAGGAGATCTGCGCTTATGTAGTGTGAGCGAAGGCGACGAAGTACCATGTGGAGGAACGCATGTTGATTCATTGGGGAAAATCTGCCAATTTGCAATTAAATCAATGAAATTCAAAAAAGGTACTCTACGTATTAGCTATGATGCAAAGCACATTAATGATTAGATACCATCACTAAGGTGTGAATAGGTCATCACGACGGTTGCATTCAGTTCCCCCTCCATACATAAGTAGGAATGGGGGAAATCGCAGCTAAAGGCATAAAAATCGCCTTCTTCTAACAAGACAGTTTGTTCGTTTTTTAAACGCAACATTAATGAGCCGGTATGCAACATAATGTGTTCATGGGTACCGCTCATATGAGCAGGGCTGTTAATGACAGCACCGCGTTTCATATTGAGTTGCCAGATTTCTGAAATATTGCCCATATTAATACGAAACTTGAATTGTTGCGTATAGTCGCCTTGCATTGGTGTTGATTTCACTAAATAGGGGTAAGCTTCGTGCTGTAGAGTGAAGAGGTCACTAAGAGGAAAACGTAGTGCGATCGCAATGGCTTCTAAGGTATCAATTCGCGGGTTAGAATCTCCTGATTCTAGTTTTGACAGTGCCGCTTTTGAGATCCCTGATAAGCGGGAGAGTTCATTTAATGACAGACTTCTTGCTTGTCTCAATAAACGTACTTTTTGTCCAATTTTAATATTAATTTTTTTGTCCACGATTTGCTGTCCCTGAAAGTGAAACTATGCTGTAAATTCTAACATAATAACCATTTTATGCCAGAAAGGTATTGTTGATAAAATAATCTTTTGGAAATGAAAATAAATTACCTTAAATACCTTATTTAATCGTTAACTTAAATAGTTCATGAAAAATAATGATGAGGCTATTTTATTTTTCTAGAAGAATTTATAGTGGGTAAAAATCTCTCTTATAGGGTTTCACTATGCCATTTGATTTCTTTTCTTTAGAAATGATGATTTGTTTTATCACGTTATTATGTGCTTATTTAGTTTTTGGGATGGCTGGCTTTGGTTCTGCATTGATTGCAACACCAGTATTAGCGATGTATTTGCCATTAAATATGATTGTCCCGATATTGGCGCTGATCGATTTAACAGCAGCGCTGCTTAATCTAATAAAAGATGGTAAAAATGCAGATTATCAGGAAATAAAATGGATTATTCCACTTATGGTGGTTGGTAGCTTGATTGGTGCCGCTATCTTGCTAAAAACACGTCCTGATATCTTGGTTTTACTGTTAGGTATTTTTGTTATCTTTTATGTACTGCATTCATTTTTCTCAAAAAAAGGTCAATCACATTTTTCGAAAGTGCTGGTGATCCCTTTTAGTTTAGTGGGTGGGGTGTTTAGTGCATTATTTGGTAGCGGTGGCTTTATTTATGCCATGTATCTATCCAGTCGTATTGCCGATAAGCAACGCTTTCGCATTACACAAATGACATTAATTGGTTTTAGTACTTTAACGCGAGTCATTATATTTTTGGTTATGGGAGTGTATGTTAATACTGATATTTTATTAATGGCCTTAGCTTTTTCTCCTGCAATGCTACTTGGTATTTGGACAGGGCGGCATATAACACTAAAAATATCGCGAGAAGCTTTTTTAAAAATTATTAATATTATTATTTTAATTTCAGGGATTACCTTGTTATATCGCTATTTCTTTATCCTATAAAAATATAAAATATGCTATAATCACCGTTTCAATATCTATGACCTATGGTTATCAAAAACAATCATAGGTTTTTTACCTATTAAATAGACTAAAAATGGATGTTTTCGCTAGAAAACAATTGACATCACAATGAGCTCTGATAATCAGTGTTTACCGCATTTTCGCTATAGCCCTTCTTTTGCTATTTTGACCATTACAACCAGTATTGCCGTCATTGGTATCGTGATTGGATTAAGCATTCCAATGGTGGCTTTACGCTTAAATAATTATGGCATTAGTGAGCTATGTATTGGCATTATTTCTGCCGCCCCTGCGTTAGGAATGTTTTTAATTGCACCTGTTGTCCAACGCATCGTGTATTGGTGTGGAAAACGACAAGCCATGCTGATTGCAACCGTCGTTTCTGCAATTAGCCTGTTACCTTTGTTGAGCTCATTGCCATTATGGTTATTGTTTCCTTTGCGTTTGATCACAGGGTTAGCAAGTGGAGTATTAATTTGCTTAGGTGAAACATGGATAAATGAGCTATCCCCTGAAAGCCGGCGCGGTCGCATTCTTGCTATCTATACAACCGTTTTTACGGTTAGTCAGTTATTAGGCCCTTCTTTTATTGCTTATTATGGTGTTGAAGATAAGTCTCCATTATTAATTTGCACTTTGCTGCATGTGATCTCTGTTGCTCTGTTTTTAATCATGGATCAAAAAATAGGCGATCGTATTTCTGCAACTGCTAGGGAATCGAATTTTTCAATTATTCAGTTTGTTAAAGTTGCCCCAGGTATATGCGCCGGTATCTTATTTTTTGCTTTTTTTGATGGCACGATTTTATCTATGTTCCCGATTTATGGGATGGGAATGGGGCATACGGAAGCTATCGCAGCAATGATGATCAGCGCTATTTTAGCGGGTGATGCAATTATGCAAATGCCATTCGGCTGGTTAGCTGATCATATGAACCGTGAAAAGCTGTATCGTATTTGTGGCGTCGCCACATTATTTGCCAGTTGTATGCTACCACTGCTGATCACCCATACTTATTTAATTTGGGTATTGCTGTTTGTATTAGGGGCAACCGCAGGAGCAATTTATACCATTGCTTTGGTTCAAATAGGGCAATACTTTAGTGGTAATGACCTCATTATAGCTAATGCGGCAGCAGCCATGTTATGGGGGGTTGGTAACTTATCGGGGCCATTATTAGCAGGAGTGGCGACATCGATTTCCCCATCGGGTTTACCTTTATTGCTTATCGTAATTGCCGCACTTTTTTTATGGTTCACCCGCCGTAAATATAGTGCACAGGTCGCTCAAGAAGCTTAATCGTCATTAATTGGGTGTCAATAATTACACCCAATCTCCACTTATTCGATTGCCTTATAGACGACCAAATTCTCTGTAAATTCATCAGGACGATGATTGGTCCAAAATAGCGTCATACCTGATGGTGGTGGGTTAATCTGTTTTGATAAGACGATTAACCAACGGCATTGTTCAGGCTTTTCGAAACGATCTTGTCGTTGATGTAAGATTTTTGTGTAGTAATACAGCATTGGCGCTTCTGATTCACCAATGTTATCGGAAGCCATGCAATCATCAGCTTTATAGTTGCCTTTTAGTTGCTGGTTTAAGTCAACAAATACAGTTTCAAAACCTTTACTATAATCAATCCAGCCTACAAATAAGCTTAAGATCACTCCCCACATAATACACATACCGAGCGCCCAGTTTTGTATAGCGCGTAATGCAATCTGTGGGCTCACAAAGAGACTTCTTGAAAACCACACGGTAGTTAAGAGAAGTGCGCCGATAAATCCCCATATTGAAAATGACATTTGGTAGCTCATGGGGAGCCATCTGCCAAATGGGGCTAGCCATGTTGATGCTTTATCTGCTAAAGCGACGAAGTAGCAGGCCCACAAAAAGATAATCAATAGGGACCATAACATGGCTGAAAAATGGGAAAAGATGCGCAAGATTTTTTCAGGTAGGCGTAACAGGGTATGCGTACCCAGTATCGCCAGCGATGCAATAAAAGGGAGTAGGTAAAGTGCACGTCCACTAGCAGAAATTTGTAAAAGTAAGATCCCTAACAAAGGAAACATGGTGACCAAGTAAATATTGGGATTGTGTAAGCGTTTTAATGGATTTCTAAAAAAGTAAAGAACGGCCAGTATCCCTGATGGCAGAGCAAAAAAAGCAACAGCGGAAGGGATACGGGTTAAATTTGCTTTAGCTCCTAGTTTTTCAACGGAAAAACCTAAGAAGCGACCAATATTGTTTTCCCAAATCCATGTGATAAAGAGGTCGGGGTGCTGGCGGTATAATAAAATAGGCCAAGGCAAAATCAATAAAAGAGCAACTAACCCAGCAATAATTGCCGGTAACCAGAACATTTTTTGACGACATTGAGGCAGGAAGATGGGTGCAAGTAGTAGACTGAGCCATAGCACACCAGGTACAAACAAGCCTTTTGATAACATTGTGATTACGGTGCCAATCATTAGCCATAGTGCAGACATAATGATTTTTTCTTGGCGTATCAGCCCTTGAATACCATATAAACCAATAGTTGCTCCTGTAATTAACGCCACATCGGTGAACATATCGTGGCTGTGCCGTAAGATACCGGGGGCACAGACATACAAAGCAAAAGCAATCCAAATACGTTTGTCATTGACATCACAGGTATTAAAGGCGCGACGAGCAAGTAAGATAAAGAAGGAAAAATTAACGACCATAAACAGCAAACTTGCACTACGCGCTGCATCATAAAGTGGCATAAATCCAGACAATAGATGAGAGGTTATGGTAGCAACCCAGTAATAAAGAGGAGGTTTCTCCATAAAGGGTTCACCCGCATTGGTGGGGACTAGCCAGTTACCGGTTTCAAACATGGTTTGAATAATACCAAAGCTGTAGTTTTCATCTTGTTTCCACGGGGTATGCCCATAAATACCAGGCAAAAGGTAGATAATTAGAAAACCAACAAATAAAATGAATGACAAGTTCTTAGGTAATGATAATTTTTGCATTATTTCTACAGTGAATATATATTCGCGATTGATAGTTTTTGCTGAAATTGGATTCTATCTTAGTGAAATTAAATTAAAGCTCAACAATGGAAAATTTTAATGTTATGAATTTAAAGTTAATTTTAATTTAATTTATCATGGCTAGAGTATAGGCTAACAAAGAAAAATGCTTTCTAATAAATGTCATTCATAAAATTGAGTTTTTAATAATTAAAATCGAATGTTTATCATTCTTTACGAAAAGCGTCTTTAATTATAACAAAATATTTATTAACTACACTTAAACGGGGTATGAAATCTATTTTAGAACTTAAATATGGCTATATTTAAGCACTTAATTCTCTGTCATGTATGACTTTTTTGAATATACTCGTCATCCTGCAAGTTGCAGGGCTTTTTGTTAAGACATAAGGAACTACGCGAGGCTCGCGGTTATCTATGCTCCTCCCGACTATCTTCGCGTGTCGCTTAGCTGCAATTCGGCATATGCTGCTATGCTTCAAGTTATCGCACCGTTCGTTAAGGCATCGTGATTATATTCATTCGTTACTCCTCATCTACTGCTATATGCTTCTCGTGTTCCATTCATTTAGCGGTTAGCCGTGCTTAGGGGAGTTTTAAGTAGATGGTGATATTCCAAGCGGGTTTTTAGGAATAAGAGTGATAATTTAACTTAAGTTATAGGTAATTTGGACTATCACTCGACTTAACTCGAAAACACTTGATCATCACGCCTATTTCGATTGATAATTGCACGCTTCATTATCCGCCATCCCGTATCAATAAAGCCAAACGATTGCGTCACGAACCATTCACTGAGGTCATGTCTTAATGGATCGTTCTGTTTTTTAAAAAGGTAATCGTTTTCGTCAGTGGGTGTGGTCGCGTTTAGTCATGTTTAGCAGGGGTATCTCCATGTCTGGCCAACAGGCTTCAACCAATTGTAAATTGGATAAATATTTTAAAATTTCAGCGCGCGGCTCCTCCGTTCGCCGTGAAATCATTGCGGGTTTAACCACCTTCTTGGCAATGGTCTATTCCGTCATTGTTGTTCCCGGAATGTTAGGACAAGCAGGTTTTCCTCCTACCGCCGTGTTTATTGCGACTTGTTTAGTTGCTGGTTTTGGCTCATTGCTGATGGGGTTATGGGCTAATTTACCTATGGCGATTGGCTGTGCGATTTCATTGACTGCATTTACCGCTTTTAGCTTGGTATTAGGACAACAAATTAGTATTCCAGTCGCTTTAGGCGCAGTGTTCTTAATGGGATGCTTATTTACCATTATTTCTGTCACGGGGATCCGTAGTTGGATCCTACGTAATATGCCAATGGGAATTGCGCATGGTACAGGTATTGGTATTGGCTTGTTTTTACTACTCATTGCAGCAAATGGTGTTGGTTTAGTGGTTAAAAACCCGAATGCAGGCTTACCTGTTGCACTTGGTGATTTTACGTCTTTCCCTGTATTGATGGCTCTCGCTGGTCTAGCTGTGATTTTTGGTTTAGAAAAACGCCGTGTACCGGGTGGTGTGTTGTTAGTCATTATTGCGATTTCAATCATTGGCTTGATTTTTGATCCTGCGGTCAAATACCAAGGCTTCTTTAAGCTACCGTCTCTGGGAGAAGATGGCTTATCGCTGATTTTTAATATGGATATCATGGGGGCTTTACAACCAGTGGTATTGCCAAGTCTATTGGCACTTGTGATGACTGCGGTATTTGATGCGACAGGTACCATTCGTGCGGTTGCTGGTCAAGCCAATTTGCTGGATAAAGACGGTCAGATCATTGATGGTGGTAAGGCTTTAACTGCCGACTCCGTCAGTAGCATTTTCGCAGGGGCTATCGGTGCATCTCCAGCCGCAGTGTACATTGAATCAGCAGCAGGTACTGCCGCTGGGGGGCGTACAGGTTTAACTGCTGTCGTGGTTGGCGTTCTGTTCCTTTTCATCCTCTTTTTATCTCCGCTATCGTATTTGGTTCCCGCATATGCAACAGCACCGGCTTTGATGTATGTGGGGTTATTGATGCTAAGTAACGTGTCTAAGTTAGATTTTGATGACTTTGTTGATTCAATGTCTGGTTTATTATGTGCTGTGTTTATCGTTCTGACTTGTAATATTGTTACAGGTATTATGTTGGGCTTTGCAGCACTTGTGATTGGGCGTATTTTTGCAGGGGAATGGCGTAAGCTAAACATTGGAACTGTGGTTATCGCAGTGCTTTTGGTGGCGTTTTATGCTGCTGATCTGGCAATATAGCATCGTTTAATCTGTTATGGCGGTCATGATGACCGCCCTCTAATGTATTATCGCGATTAATCTTAAAGTTTGAATAATTTTCCCGACTAAGCATCAGTTAACGATAGAATATACTCTAAATAATTCGAGGTGCAGCTAGGCGACTAATGAATGAGTCGCGAGGAGCATACAGTAGTATGTAACTGGCGCGAATGAATACAGTCACGATGCCTTAACGAAAAACGCTGCAACTTGAAGTATCACGAGTGTAGGTATAAGGCGGTGAATCAAGTAAAACCTGCGGGTTTTCACGAGTTGCTGGCTACTGAAAAATTTTATGGCCTAACGAGTTACCAAATATTCTGTTGCGATGGGCCATATTTGGGTTTTGGTTCGTTTAGCTAATCAGTAAGGGCAACATGGAAATTTTCTTTACTATTCTTATCTTGATCTTGGCAGTTTCTGTTTCTGGTGTAGTGACAAAAGTCCTCCCAGTTCGTGTTCCATTACCCTTAATTCAAATCGCGATAGGTGCCTTGCTTGCATGGCCTCAGTTCGGCTTGCATGTCACATTTGACCCTGAATTATTTATGGTATTACTGATCCCACCTCTACTATTTGTTGATGGTTGGAAAACACCAACACGTGAATTTTTCCAGAATGGTCGAGAGATATTCATCCTTGTGTTAGTACTGGTATTGGTCACCGTTGTGGGGATCGGTTACCTAATATATTGGCTGATGCCGGGGATCCCTTTAATTGCTGCTTTTGCACTTGCGGCGGTACTCTCACCAACCGATGCGGTAGCACTCTCTTCTATTGTCGGTAAGGGGCGTATACCTAAGCGCATGATGAGTGTGCTAGAAGGGGAAGCATTGATGAACGATGCTTCCGGTCTTGTGGCTTTAAAATTCGCGGTCGCTATTGCGATGGGAACCATGGTGTTCTCCGTTTCAGGGGTGACTATCGAATTCTTCAAAGTGGCTGTGGGGGGCTTATTAGCGGGTGTCGTGGTGACATGGGTATACAGTAAGTCTTTACGTCTAATGAGCCGCTGGAGCGGTGATGATCCCGCAACACAGATCGTCTTTATGTTATTGCTACCGTTCGCATCCTACATGATTGCAGAGCATATTGGTTTTTCAGGCATTTTAGCTGCGGTAGCAGCAGGGATGACAATTACCAAATCAGGTGTGATCCGTAATGCACCACTGGCGATGCGGTTACGTGCGGACAGCGTTTGGTCAATGCTAGAGTTCGTATTTAATGGTCTGGTATTTATCATGCTAGGCTTGCAACTGCCAGGAATTTGGCAGACTTCAGTGATCCAAGCAGAACTGGATCCTAGTGTTGAAACATGGATGCTATTTGCTGCGGTTGCGGTTATTTATTTTGCTTTACTGATTTTACGTTTTTGCTGGTTATGGTTAATGAAAAGGTTTAGCCGCCTATTCTTAAAGAAAAAACCATTACAGTTTGCCAACTATACTGTGCGTGAATTATGGCTAGCCTCTTTTGCCGGGGTACGTGGTGCGATCACCTTAGCTGGTGTGCTCTCTGTTCCGTTGTTTTTAAGTGATGGCTCGCCATTCCCTGCGCGTTATCAACTGGTATTTATTGCCGCAGGGGTGATCTTATTTTCAATCTTTGCTGGTGTGATAGCGTTACCGCTGCTACTGCATAATTTTAAAGTCGGTGATAAAGAAGCTGACATCAATGAAATTCGTATGGCAAAAGCTGCAATGGCTGAAGTTGCGATTGTTAGTTTAAATAAGATGGAAGAGCGTTTATCTGCTGATGTTGATGAAAAGTTGGATCCTGAAGATATCAGTGAGGTGGCTTCTAGGGTTACGGGTTACTTACGTCGGCGTACGGCGGGGCAAGATGAAATCGACCATAACTTATTGATTGAAGATCTTGAACGACGTTTTCGATTAACCGCATTACGTGCTGAACGCGGTGAATTATATCATTTACGTGCAACACGCAAGATCAGTAATGAAACATTGCAATCGTTACTGGTTGATCTCGACTTATTAGAAGCGGTTTTGATAGATAAGGAACATTAGCGCCTGTTTATCTTTACTGATCATATAAGAGATTAAAAAACAGACTGATTAATTGGCTAACTCTTTATGGTTTGAGTGTTGCCCTACGAGTTCGATTAAAGAACGTTTCACTTATTTGATGCGATGTTGAGAGGCTCTTCTCTAGTCACTAGATGGCGAACCTCTCGCCTTATTTAAAATGTTTTTAATTTGAATAAAAATTCACCTTTAAAGATAAACAAGCTCTATTTGAGAACGATATCATCATGTGGTTATTGGTAATTACGACGCTGCTTTGGGCAGCGTCTTTTAGTCTGATTGGGGAATTTCTTGCTGGGCGAGTAGACAGCTGGTTATCTGTTTTAATACGGGTTGCATTTGCCGCATTCGTTTTTCTGCCATTTTTACGTTGGCGCGGTTTTAGTGCCAAAATCATAGCACTGTATATGTTAGTAGGTGCATGCCAACTAGGTATTATGTATTTCTTTGTTTTCCAAGCTTATAAATACCTTAGTGTTGCAGAATTCCTCTTATTTACGGTGTTAACCCCCCTTTATGTAACATTGATTTATGATTTATTGGAACGTCAACGGCTACGAAAGGGCTATTTGTTTAGTTCTTTGTTGGCAGTTATTGGTGCAGCAATCATTCGTTATGATCACTTGAGCGAATCTTTCTGGCTAGGGCTTGTGTTTGTGCAGTTGGCAAATATTTTCTTTGCGGTTGGTCAGGTAGGTTATAAGCGTTTGATGGAAGTTCATCCGATCCCACAGCATCAAGCTTTCTCATGGTTTTATATTGGCGCAACGCTAGTGGCGCTCACTGGGTGGCTGCTCTTTGGTAATAAAACGATGATACCCACAACTCATGCACAATGGTGGGTTTTATTATGGCTGGGGGTTGTTGCTTCAGGTATTGGTTATTTTATGTGGAATTACGGTGCAACCAAAGTGGATGCCGGAACCCTTGCTATTATGAATAACATGATGGTTCCAGCAGGGTTACTGGTCAATTTCGCTATTTGGCAACAACATCCAGATTGGCTGAGTTTTACCATTGGAGCGAGCCTAATTGTTGCTTCTCTGTGGGTGCATAAGCGTTGGATACTTTCACCGCCTTCACATAAGACAAGTTCTCCACAGCGTGACTAGCCGCTGTTTTAGTAAAAGCGTCAATAGCTGGTTGGCGTTGCTCACCTTCACGGCAGGCAGCGTACAACCGGCTCCATAAACCACTTCCTAGCGTTTTTGTTGTGATCAAGCCTTGCCTCTCGAATGAATCTACCGCCCAATGAGGCAATGCAGCAATGCCCATTTTTGCCGCGACCATTTGAATTAAGATCAGCGTGTTATCGACGGTTTTAATATTTGGTGAAACGCCAGCGGGTTGGAGAAAATGTCGCCATACATCAAAACGATTACGCTGTACTGGGTAAATTAGCAAAGTGTCATCAGCGAGATCGTGCGGCTCAATAATTGGCTTTCTTGCTAATGGATGATCATTCGCCACAATCAGCTTCACTTCATAATCAAATAGCGGTGTGTAGTGAATTTCTTTGTCAGCCAAAATATCGGATGTCAGCACAATATCCAGCTCTCTTGACAGTAATTCAGGTTGTGGGTCGAAGGTTACCCCTGATTTAAAATCAACAGAAACTTGTGGCCAAGTTTGCCTAAATTGCTGCAATGCAGGTGTCAGCCACTGAATACAACTATGGCATTCAATTGCAATACGCAACGTTGAAACTCCGGGTTCATTACAAATACGGATCGCATCTTTCACCAGCGGTAGCACTTGCTGTGCGAGTTGTAATAATACTTCCCCTTGTGGCGTAAAACGTAGCGGTTGGCTTTTACGAACAAATAACTTAAAGCCAAGGCGGTGTTCTAAGTCACTAAATTGATGTGACAAAGCAGACTGAGTCTGATGTAAGTACGTTGCAGCGGCGGCTAATGAGCCGTGTTGGTTGAGCGCTTGCAGCGTTTTTAAATGTTTTAATTCGATCATGAGAAACCTTCAAGATGACAATGAATAATTTGCGCTTGTGCTTTATACAGTACCTGTTGATTATAGATGTGTAAACATCTAGACGGCTAAATATTTTAAGGGGTCAATATGTCTGTTATAAATCATACACTTGGTTTTCCTCGTGTCGGTCTGAAAAGAGAACTAAAACGCGCACAAGAAGATTATTGGGCAGGCAAGATTGACCAAGCCGCACTTCTAGAGACTGGGCGTGAATTACGTGCTCGCCATTGGCAGCAACAAAAAGAGCAGGGCGTAGACCTGTTACCTGTTGGCGATTTTGCTTGGTATGACCAAGTACTCACCACAAGCTTGCTGCTGGGGAACGTACCTCCACGTCATCAAAATGAAGATGGCTCAATTGATTTAGATACACTGTTTCGTGTGGCTCGCGGTCGTGCACCAACCGGTAAGCCAGCGGCAGCGGGGGAAATGACCAAGTGGTTTAATACTAATTATCACTACATCGTGCCTGAATTTCAAAAAGGGCAAAAATTCAGTTTGTCATGGACACAGTTATTTGATGAGGTCGATGAAGCGCTTGCTTTGGGTCATAACATCAAACCTGTCGTAATTGGCCCAATTACTTATCTGTGGCTAGGTAAAGTTAAAGGTGAATCATTCGATCGTTTATCTTTGCTGAATGAGTTATTACCTGTATATCAAGAAATTCTTTCACGTTTAGCGCAAAAAGGCGTTGAATGGGTGCAAATCGATGAACCTGCACTAGTTCTAGATTTGCCTACCGAATGGCAACAGGCGTACAAAACGGCTTATCAAGCCCTTACAGGAAAAACTAAGCTACTCTTAACCACCTATTTTGATGGTATCAGCCACCATTTAGACGTGATCAAGCAATTGCCAGTACAGGGTTTGCATGTAGACGTGGTTGCAGGGCGTGATGATATTGCCAACCTACACAATGCGTTACCTCAAGAGTGGGTATTATCATTAGGCATTATCAACGGCCGTAACGTTTGGAAAGCCGACTTAGGTGAAAAATTTGCGCGTGTAAAACCGCTATTAGGTCAGCGTACATTATGGATCGGTTCATCTTGCTCGTTGCTGCATAGCCCAATTGATCTCAATGATGAAACTCGTTTGGATGCAGAGGTTAAAAGTTGGTTTGCATTTGCACTGCAAAAATGTGCTGAATTAGCCCTATTGAGCAAAGCACTTAATCAGCCAACAGAACAGCATATAGCTGAGTTAGAACAATACAGTGCGCCAATTCGTGCACGTAAAACATCGACGCGAGTTAACAATGCTGAGGTAGCTAAGCGTTTACAAGCGATCCGTGAAGGCGATGCAGAGCGTAATAGCGCATACCCAGTAAGAGCACAGCGCCAACGTGAACGTTTCAATTTACCGCTGTGGCCAACAACAACGATTGGTTCGTTCCCACAAACCAGTGATATTAGAACACTGCGCCTTGACTTCAAAAAAGGCAATGTTGACAAAACGCATTATCGTACCAATATCAGCGAGCACATTAAGCAAGCAATTAAAGAGCAAGAGCTGCTTGATATCGACGTTTTGGTGCATGGTGAAGCAGAACGTAACGACATGGTGGAATACTTCGGTGAACATTTTGACGGTTATGTATTTACTCAAAACGGCTGGGTACAAAGCTATGGATCACGTTGCGTAAAACCGCCTGTCATCATTGGTGATATTAGTCGTCCTGAAGCCATTACGGTTGAGTGGGCTAAGTACGCTCAATCTTTGACAGAAAAGCCGGTCAAAGGCATGTTAACAGGGCCTGTCACGATCCTCTGCTGGTCGTTCCCACGTGAAGACGTTAGCCGTGAAACGATTGCGAAGCAAATTGCGTTAGCGTTACGTGATGAAGTGGACGACTTACAAAAAGCAGGTATTGGGATTATTCAAATTGATGAGCCAGCACTGCGTGAAGGGCTGCCACTGCGTAAAGATGAGTGGGCTGAATACTTAAATTGGGCGGTTGATGCCTTTAAACTCAGCGCAGCGATTGCAGAAGATGATACACAGATCCACACGCATATGTGTTATTGCGAATTCAATGACATCATGGATTCGATTGCAGCACTCGACGCAGACGTGATCACCATTGAAACTTCGCGTTCAGATATGGATCTGCTAGATGCATTCGAAGACTTTGACTATCCTAATGAGATTGGGCCGGGTGTTTACGATATTCACTCACCAAACGTACCGAATGTCGAATGGATTGTTGCGCTATTGAGAAAAGCAGCAAATCGTGTGCCGGTAGAACGTTTATGGGTGAACCCAGACTGTGGTTTGAAAACACGTGGTTGGACAGAGACTCGTCAATCATTAGCCAACATGGTTGAAGCAGCGAAAAAGCTGAGAAATGAATATCAAAGCTAGTTAACAGTTTATTAGTAAAGAAGAAAACAGCAGGTTAAGCAAACGCTAACCTGCTGTTTTTTAATGATGATTAACCAAACAGTTTTTCTTTTAGCATGTTCATGCCAACTGCCGTTAAATCGACATTTTCTGGGATCACGCCTTCTGGGGTCGCATTACTGACCAGTTTTGGTAAATATTTAGCAATCAGCTCAGCCGTTTCTTGTGGATCAAACCCAACTTTTTGTGCGAGCTGCTGAATATCTAAATTACCAAACACTTGAATAAGCTGATTAACGCTAACAGGCAAGTTTTCGCTATTACCGATCCATGACTGAATGATGTCACCTAAGCCTTGTTGATTAAATTTATCAGCCACTCCGGCTAACCCGCCTTGCTTATCAATCCATTCAACAACAGATTGAAACTGACTCATTTTATCCCCTGCAACCATAGTGACCAGTTGATCGAACAGACCCATTTTTACTCCTTGCTATCGCGCTAAAACCACTAAAAAATTAATTAATCGGCTATTTTGGCGAATTTATACGGTGCGTCAATCAAAAATGGTGCGATTACTAACAACTGAATGTAATCATTGATAAGTTTCCTTCACAAATTATCACAAAAGTATCAATTTGGGTCATATCACATTTTTTATCACACTGTAGTGTGAAAGGTTTTGTGAATTGTGAAAAATTATAATTGATTATTTATCAGGTGGTTGGGTTTTAATTGTTTATTTTTTATATTATTCATAATGTGATGGTCATCATGTGTTTGTGAATTTTATTGTGTGAAAATTCACACCAATAACAAAGATTAACAACATCAGGGGTTGTTATGGAAAATGTCATTAGCAATGTTGGAGTCATTGGACTTGGCTCAATGGGAATGGGGATCGCAAAATCATTAATAAGAAATCAGATCCCAACTTATGGCTTCGATCTTAGCCAAGATGCCTGCCAAATCTTAAAACAAGCAGGTGCCGTTGCGGTAGGGCAAAATGCGGCTGAATATGCACCGCAACTCCAAGCGCTATTGCTTGTAGTGGTCAATGGTAAACAAGTTGAGTCGATACTGTTTGGCGGTGATGCTCCTTTAGTCGAACAACTGAATGCAGGGACGATTATTGTCTTGCATAGCACATTATCTGCTGTGCAAACAAAACAGATCGCTCAGCGCTTGCAACAATACCAACTACCATTAATGGACGCACCAATTTCAGGTGGAGCTTTAAAAGCTGAACAAGGCCAATTGACCATTATGGCTTCGGGTCCATCTCATCTATTTGAACAGTTACAAGCGGTTTTTTCAGCCACTTCAGAGCGTTTATATCGAGTGGGTGATGAGGTCGGTCTTGGCTCAACGGTAAAAACTATTCACCAACTGCTAGCGGGTGTGCATATTGCCGTTGCAGCAGAGAGCATGGCACTCGCAGCCAAAGCGGGTATCGACCTTGATATGATGTATGACATTGTCACTCATGCAGCTGGCAATTCATGGATGTTTGAAAATCGTATGCAACACGTGCTTGATGGTGATTATACCCCGAAATCATCCGTTGATATTTTTGTAAAAGATTTAGGGTTGGTGATGGAAACAGGCAAAGCGCTCAATTTCCCACTGCCTATTGCAGCAACAGCTCATCAAATGTTTATTTCTGCCAGTAATGAAGGTTATGGCCTTCAAGATGACAGTGCAGTGATCAAAACTTTCAAAGGCATTTCTTTACCGGAGAAAATGGTATGACAGTAAAACTAGGTGTGATCGCCGATGACTTTACCGGAGCGACCGATATCGCTGGTTTTATGGTACAAAACGGTTGGAAAGTGGTTCAGTTACTCAATGAACCTGATGCAAATACCGTAGTACCACAGGATGTTGATGCGATTGTTATCAGCCTGAAAAGTCGTTCTTGTCCTTTTGATGAAGCGATCAATGCCTCATTAAACGCTTGTCGTTGGTTAAAAGAGCAAGCTCAGTGTCAGCAAATTTTCTTTAAATATTGCTCCACTTTTGATTCGACTGAAAAGGGGAATATTGGCCCAGTGACTGATGCGTTGATGAAACAATTAAACGCGCAACAGGCTTTGATATGCCCTGCACTGCCAATTAATGGCCGAACAGTTGTTCATGGACATCTGTTTGTGAATGGCCAATTGCTAAATGAAAGTGGTATGCAGCATCATCCAGTGACACCCATGACGGATGCTAACTTGATGCGAGTGATGGAAAAACAGTCTGAAGGTAAAGCAGGGCTGATTGCATTGCAAGACATCCAGCAAGGTAGTGCTGTGATTAAACAGCGTTTACTCACCTTGGCTGAACAAGGGGCAAGCTATGTTGTGGTTGATTCATTAACCATGAATGACTTATTACCTATCGCCGAAGCAGTAAAAGAAATGCCATTACTAACAGGCGGATCGGGCCTTGGCGCAGCACTGGCAAATGTTGATACAGGTTGTGAATGGGGCGCAGGAAGTCAGCGTGGCGCGAAACCCTCTAAACAAGGTCGTAAAACAATTATTTTGTCAGGCAGTTGTTCTGTGATGACGAATAAGCAAGTTCAGTGTTACCAACAAATTGCACCTGCAAAAGTGCTTGATGTGGGCGAATGTATTGAGAATCCACACTATGCACAACAGCTTGTCACTTGGGTGCAAGCGCAGAAAACAACAGGTTTAGCACCATTGTTATATGCCACACAACCCCCTGAGATATTGAAAAAAATCCAAGAAAATTATGGCGCTGAAGCAGCAAGTACAGCGGTAGAAAATATCTTTGGTGAAGTGGTTAAGTTATTACAAGCACAGGGCTATAACACTTTCATTATTGCTGGTGGTGAGACATCAGGCAAAGTCGTGCAAAGCCTAGGTACTGAACAATTAAGTATTGGAGCGCCTATCGCACCAGGGGTTCCATGGGTAGAAGATTTAACTAGCGGTTATTGGTTGGCACTCAAGTCAGGTAATTTTGGGCAAGAGAATTTCTTCCAGTACGCACAGGAGATGTTTGATGAGTGAAGAGAAGGCGCTGCGCCAAGAGTTAGCTGATTGGGCTAAATCGATGTTTAACCGTGGCTATAGCAGTGGTGGGGCTGGAAACATCAGTGCCAAACTTCCCGATGGCAATATTATTGTGACACCTACTAATTCAAGCTTTGGTGATTTAGATCCTGAAAGATTGAGTAAGTTAGATCCAGAAGGCAATTGGATCGATGGTGATAAGCCAACGAAAGAAGTGTCAATGCACATGGCGATGTATCGGCAACGTCCTGATTGCCAAGCGGTAGTGCATTTGCACTCACCTTGGTTAACGGCGCTATCTTGCCTATCAGGATTAGATAACCGTAATTGCTTACCACCAATCACGCCTTATTACGTGATGCGAGTTGGCAAACTACCACTGATTGAATATTTACCACCGGGAGATGACCGTATTGGTGAAGAAATTGAGAAATTAGCACCTAACCATAATGCGGTACTGCTTTCCAATCATGGTCCAGTGGTTGGCGGGAAAACCTTAAGGCAAGCTTTCTTCAATGCGGAAGAGTTAGAAGATACAGCTCGTTTATATATTACGTTGCGCCAGCAAGGTTTTACCACATTGACTGCTGAGCAGGTTAGTGAACTAGAAAACCGTTATCCAAAAAAATGAGGCATTAAAAATGGCGAAATTTGCAGCAAACCTCAGCATGATGTTTAACGAAGTTCCTTTTATTCAGCGTTTCGAGAGAGCGGCACAGGCTGGATTTTCAGGGGTTGAGTATCTTTTCCCTTATGAAGAACAACCTGAAGCTATTGCAGAACAGCTAAAAAAGAACGGCTTAACTCAAGTGTTATTTAATATGCCTGCGGGTGATTGGGCTGCCGGTGAACGCGGCATGGCATCTATCCCAGGGCGTGAAAATGAATTTGCAGAAGGCGTGCAAACGGCACTGAAATATGCCAAAGCTCTCGGCTGTAAACAAGTACATGCGATGGCCGGTAAGCTAGATGCAAAATTTACACTAGAAGAGCAGCGCGCCTGTTTTATTAAAAATATTCAACAGGCGGCAGATGTGATGGCTGAGCACGGAATTCGTGTATTGATTGAACCGATCAATACGCGAGATATGCCCGGCTACTTTCTGACCACGCAGAAACAAGCTGAAGCTTTATTACCTGAAATTAACCGTGAAAATGTGTTTATTCAATTAGATCTCTATCACTGCCAAATCATGGAAGGTGATTTATTGAAAACAATTGAGCGTTTATGGGGTAAATTTAGTCATATTCAGATAGCTTCAGTACCATATCGCCACGAACCTGATAGCGGTGAAGTCAATTACCCATGGATTTTTAATCAATTAGATCAGATGGGATATCAAGGTTGGCTCGGTTGTGAATACCACCCTGCGGGTCGTACAGAAGATGGTTTGGGCTGGTTAAAGAAAGCACAACCGTAAACAGGAGAGTCTATGATCCCTTCAGAGCGCCGTGATTTTATTTATCGTTACGTTCATGAATACCAAACAGTATCTATCAGTGACTTAGTGGAACTGATGAATGTATCGCATATGACGGTAAGACGTGACATTCGCACGTTAGAAGAAGAAGGGAAAGTGGTTGCGATAAGTGGGGGAGTACGATTAAACGATGCATTACGCCAAGAGCTACCTTGGAGTGAAAAAGCGCGTTTACACCATCGCAGCAAACGTGAAATAGGCCAATTTGCCTCATCATTGGTTGAGGATGGACAAGTTGTTTACCTCGATGCAGGTACCACAACATTTGAGATAGCACGTGTGTTAGGTGAGCGTTTTAACTTAACAATTGTGACCAATGATTTCTCCATTATGCAGTATTTAATGGATAAATCTCAGCTCAATTTGTACCACACAGGAGGGCAAGTGGATAAACGTAACCATTCTTGTGTGGGGAACACCGCATCAATGATGCTGCAAACCTTAAATGTTGATGTGGCATTTATGAGTACTAGCTCTTGGGATTTATTGCATGGAGTTTCAACTCCACATGAAGAGAAAGTGCAAATAAAGCAAACATTGTTGGATGTCGCTCGGCGCTGCGTATTGGTTTCGGATAGCAGCAAATTTGGTAAATATGGCATGTTCCGTGTTTGCCCGCTTAATCAATTGCACGACATCATTTGTGATGATCATCTACCAGCTGATGCCGTGCAGCAGATAACAGAACAGAACATAAAACTTCATTTAATAAAAACATAAATCATCTTACCTAATGATAAATAGCTACAAAAAGCTATTTCAAGGAGAATAACAATGAAAGTTATCATCACTGGTGGCGCTGGCTTCTTAGGCCAGCAGCTAGCCGCTGCTTTACTTAAAAACAGCCAGGGTTTGCAATTTGATCAACTTGTTTTAGCTGATATTCAATGTCCTACATCACCGGTTGAAGATGCGCGAGTGACCTGTGTGGCGGCGGATCTCACTCAAGCAGGCGCGGCAGATAAACTGATTGACGCACAAACCGATATTATTTATCACCTTGCTGCAATCGTGAGTAGCCATGCTGAAAGTGACTTTGACTTAGGCATGAAAGTGAACTTTGAAGCAACACGTCAACTACTTGAAGTGGCACGTGAGAAAAATCCGGCTATCAAATTTATTTTCACCAGTTCATTAGCGGTATTTGGTGGTGAATTGCCTGATGTGATCACAGATCTGTGTGTAGTTAATCCACAATCTTCTTATGGTGCACAGAAAGCAATGTGTGAATTGATGGTAAACGACTACTCACGTAAAGGTTTTGTGGATGGTCGAGTGATGCGTTTACCAACCATCAGTATCCGTCCAGGCGTGCCTAATAAGGCGGCTTCTTCATTTGCTAGTGGAATTATTCGTGAGCCACTCAATGGCATCGAAAGTGTGTGCCCTGTCTCCCCTGATTTAGCACTGTGGTTATCTAGCCCAGAAACAGTAGTGAATAACTTTATTCATGCAGCAAGCATTCCGGCGGAAAAATTTGGTTTATCTCGCACCGTTAATTTACCGGGGATCACTGTTACTGTTCAAGGCATGATCGACGCACTACGCGATGTTGCAGGCCAGAAAGCGGTTGATCTGATCCGCTTTGAACCAGACGAAGCGATCAATCGTATTGTTGCCAGCTGGCCGGGTAAATTTGATATTAGCCGTGCATTAGGTCTGGGTTTCCGTGCTGATGGTTCGTTTGCGGATGCCATTCGTTCATTCATCACTCACCATGGCTCACAGCAATAGGGGATAAGCGATGTCCTATATTCCTATTATTGGCCTCGCGGTGGCCATATTTGTCCTGATTTTCTTGGTATTACGAACGCGTATTCATGCGTTACTTGCCATGTTGATTGCAGCAGCAATTGCCGGTATTTCAGGTGGATTGACCGCAGCAGAAACCGTCACTGTTATTACAAAAGGGTTTGGTACTACACTTGGCGGTATCGGTATTGTTATCGGCCTAGGGGTCATGATGGGAAGGGTACTGGAAGTCTCGGGTGCCGCTGAACAGATAGCATATAGCTTTATCCGTTGGTTAGGTAAAAAACGTGAAGAATGGGCGCTGGCGATCACCGGTTATATCGTGAGTATTCCCATTTTCGTTGATTCGGCTTTCGTTATTCTCTATCCATTGGCGAAAGCACTGGCAAAAAACGGTAAACGTAACCTATTAACCTTAGGGGTTGCACTCGCGGGTGGTCTGGTCGTTACTCACCATACTGTTCCGCCAACACCGGGGCCTCTGGGCGTTGCAGGGATCTTCGGCGTTGATATTGGTGCAATGATCTTAACGGGTATGACACTCGCACTCCCTTGTGTGATTGGTATCGTATTGTATGCGAAGTGGTTAGCGGTTAAATACCCTGAATTCATGCCAGATGAAAGTGGCAATGCTGATCTGAAAGAAATTCATGATCGCTATATGGAAGAGAAAGCGAACAAACCATTGCCAAGCTTATTCTTATCCGTACTACCTATTGTTACACCAATCCTGCTGATTTTTATTAATGCAGTGAATGGTTTATTACTGAAAACAGCAACCTTCCAAGGAATGGAAAGTAACTGGTATTTCCAAACGTTTGAATTCCTTGGTGCTCCGATTATTGCACTTTCAATTAGTGTGTTAATTGCAGTGTATACATTGATGCCAACAGCAACGAAAGAAGAAGTCATCGACCGTATGGAAGAAGGCTTGCAATCAGCGGGGATCATCTTGCTGGTAACTGGTGCTGGTGGTGCATTAGGTGCGGTACTACGCGACAGCGGGACAGGAAATATTTTAGCAGAGCATGTAGCGAGTTTGCCAATCACTCCAGTGTTGATCCCGTTTATTATTGCGACCTTAGTGCGTTTAATTCAAGGTTCAGGCACGGTAGCGATGATCACCGCGGCTTCTATTTCTGCGCCAATTATTAGCCAAATTCCAGACATTAACCTACTGGTTGCTGCACAAGCTGCCACAATGGGATCACTATTCTTTGGTTATTTTAATGACAGCCTTTACTGGGTTGTGAATAGAATGATGGGTATTAAGGACGTTAAACAGCAGATGATGGTCTGGTCTATCCCGACGACGATAGCTTGGGCAATCGGTCTGGTGGGCGTTCTGATCCTTGATGTAGTTCTCTGATAGTTAGCTATCTTTTATTTTGCCAATAATCAAAAGCACCATTCGTAGTTTGAATGGTGCTTTTTTATCATACAACACTAATTAGTGTTCGACTTTAATTAACGGTTCAACTTGCATTTTAAAGCCATAACGGCTTAATGGATTAATTTTGACATTATCTACCTTACCAGTGACTGGCAATGTCTTGCTTTCATTCGGTCTTAAATAAAATTGGCCTAGGCCGAGAGAAGCATTACTTGGTAATACTGTCATGTTTGGCCCTAAGCGGATCACTTGTCTTCCCGTATTCGTCAGTGTGAGGTTTGAGCCTGACTGCACGATTTTCAGTGCATCCCACGGTGTTTGGCTGACGGTCATGTCTGATGGAACAATCAACATGGCGACATCTTGTCGAATTGGCATCTTAGTTGCATTTTCTTTCACCGCTCCAATCCCTTGAAAAGAGACTTTCAAAATCGCTTCATCCGTTATTTTGAGACCATTTTTGAGCACAAAGTTAATTTGTTGGCTCTCTTGAGGCTCGATACGAATGATGGGCGGTGAAATTAACACATCTTTTGCCAAGGCTTGTCCACCTTCGATATCGGCTAATTTAGTGGATAACAGGATGGGGGAATTGGAGGTGTTTTTCACGCTGAACACTTTACGTGGCTCTGCGGCATCTAAAATCACCGTCATGGTTTCTAATTGAAAACTGGCGTGTGCCCATTGGCTCACCAGTACTAAACTGCCCATCATTAAATTACGCAATGCATTTTTCATCATTATTGTTTCCTTTTTTATTAATTGAGGCTGCTGCGTTATTCACAGCGTGCTGCAACTTCTTCATACAGTGAACTAGGGTCAAAATGTTTAGGGACTGGGTAACTAACAATACAATCCCCCTGATTTGCCATGCGTAACCGGATGGTTTGACCGATTTGTTCGTTATTCAGCATCACATTGCCATTGCCCATCACCACACCTATCATCTGCCCTCTGGCATCAAACACACTGGCACCCGAAGGTGCTGGCGTACCGTCGGGTAAGGTGATACCCAGTAATAATTGTTTCATTACCGTTGCGCCAATTTCACGGGAAATGACTGTGCCTGATTCAACCGCAACATCAAACGAAGTGGCTGCTAGTCGAACGTTTAAAGGCAGCTTTTTCGTATCAAGTTGGACAGTAGTTTTGTGGTTTACGGGGAGTGTAGGGATGACTGCCGTACCAAAATAGTTGGTTACGGTAGTTCCTCCCCCCATACTACTGATACGCACTCCTGATTGATTAGGAACGCGGATCACACCAAATGTGTTCCCAACGGCGATTGGTGAAGTGGCTACCATTCCATCGGCATACACCACCGCCCCCGCGGCGGATAACATCATTGATTGAGTATTTTCGTCACTCCATGAACCGCTGGCATTGATTTGGCTGTATGGGGTAGTAGCATTAAGGCTACCATTAAAGCGAGTTTGGTTGCTATTACGTGAAGCACCAATTGAATAGCCCCATAAATCAGAAGGTCGATGGTTGAAGGTGGTATTTAAATTGGTGTCATTATGATAACGCTGTATTTGGGCACTGACTGAGGCTTTACGGCCTAATGGCATGGACAAATTCAAAAAAACGCGATTATCACGATCATTACCTGATTGAAAGCTCAAGTTCATCGATAAATCGCGAATTTTAGTGCCATAGCTGATAGTGTGCATCACACTGTCAGCCTTATCGCCATAATAATGGTTGTAGCCTAAAGTATAACCAATGCGCCCCCATGCGATATCAGACCAACCAATATGTGCTGAACTAGACGATTGCAGCTGGTTGCTCACCCAGTTAGGCTGATTATTAAGATCATTGACATTAACTGCGATCTTTTGCGTGTCTTTTTGTACTGTATTGTCTAGTGTAGGGTAATCTTTAGTTTGATATAAGGCTGATATTCCAATAGAAATTTGGCCTAGCATCTGATTAAGGCTACCATCCAATTGAGCGCCGCGCTTGTCTGTCGAACGTGCAATTAGGCTGCCAATATCACTGGCAAGTGTTTTATTTTCAAGCCATTGGCGATTAAGGCGTCCACCGATCCCTTGATAATATTCAGATATTAAAGTGCCTGCGGTATATTCTGTTTGTTCTTTGCGAAAATGGCCTTCTAGACTGACAACAAGTGGAGTATCGATATCTTCACGGCTGTTGCGTTTACGGTATTGTCCTACGGCAAATTGATAAGCACTGGATGCAGTATTGGCATTTTGTCGTGTGGCGGTGGTGACGGTAAATTGTTGGTTCCGCCCATCGTCTTGAATGACCGCGACTTGCAGTGGTTGTCCACTCACCACGTTATTAATGCGATCAAGCGAAAAGGGCCCCGCAGGCACTAAAGTGCGGTACAGTAAACGTCCATTTTGGCTGACCTCCACCGTGGCAGCACTTTCAGCGATACCCGTGACAGGAACAACCAACTGATTACTGTTATCAAGCGCAGAATCTGAATAGATCTGTGCACCGTTTAACGGTGTTCCAGCAAATAGGCTTCCTTGGCTGCTGATTTGCCCCATTTGCAATTGAGATTGTAAAGGAACAATACTGCGCGTTAAGGTCGTTTCATTAAATTGGTATTCGGTATTATCGCGACCGGAAGAAAAACTACTATTATTACGTAAAATCCAATTGTGCCAATTTATCCCACTGTCAAATTGGCCTTGATAAAATTTTTGATTGTCGCCTTGACCATTTTTCATTTGCATACTGTAAACGCGGTAGTTACTGAGCAGGGCAAATCCACCAGTGGTTAAATCACGCCCACGACGGCGATTATCAAAGTCTGTTTCAGCAACGGTGATATCAAGGGTATATTCGTTAGGATGAGGTAAGACTTGTGCTCCCGGATAAACAGCGGTGAAATCCACACAATCGGTTTGTGCAGTAATTGCATTATCTTTGAGTTTGAGTGTTTCTTGCAACGTAGGGGTCACGCACAGTTCACCGTGTTCACCAATGGTGACCAGTGCAGGGTAACGTGCGCTGCCGTTGACAATTAATACCACATCATATTGTCCCGGCAAAAATTGACTGCCTTGTTTGAAAAAATCTGCTACTTCAGCGCTATAGCCGAGTGATTTAAGTGAATCCACATCAAACTGGATCACGTCTGCGGATTTAGGTTTCGTCGGTGCTAAAGTTTCAGCATGACTTTCACTGGTTAAAGGCAATAGCAATAAAGCTGGATAGCATAAAGAACGAAACCACCGTTGCTGCATCATAAACATATCCATGGATTATTATTTAGGTTATGCAGCGTCATGACAAGACAAACAGCACAACAAGGGATAACGAAAAAAGCTCAACGCTCTAAATACCAAATTGAAAATGTAGACTGACATTGCCCGCTAACTCGGCACCACTCACTAGCGGTCCTTGCGTCTCTTGCAAGCTATTGAGTGTTGGCGTAACTGTCATATCCACTGTAAATAAAGAGCCAGTAGCAGCATGATTTTCATCCGTTGCCCAGCCGTAAAATTGGTCGTTTGCAACGGTGAGTTGATTGGTTAATACGCCAAGTCGCTGCTGGTCTTGGGTTTGATATAACCGTGTTGTCAACGATCAACGAAAACTGATCCACTTTTAACTCAAATTCGATCAATCAAAAGTGATCCACTGTTTCATTTAGGTATGGCACCTGAGCGTCGTTTATCTTTCAATCGATAGCTTTCACCACT
>NZ_JAWUEH010000011.1:0-193427 GCF_033550225.1 Providencia sp. 2023EL-00965
TTAGTCACTCTTCAAGACTTTAAAATCAAATATTTTTTTGATAGTGTCTTGTGAGTGCCCACACAGATTGTCTGATAAATTGTTAAAGAGCGTTGCGACTTTATCTTTCGATATTAACCGTTTAGGTCGTTGTCGCGAGGTGGCGTATAATACGCTTTCCTCATCGAGAGTCAAGCTTTTTTTTCACTTATTCTTTTCAGAATCTCTCGCTGCCTTCGTGATGCCTTTTGGGTTATCCCCTTTGGGCTTGCCATCACATTTCGTGTCGGCTCATCGTCGGTCAGTGGAGGCGCATTATAGGGAGTCAGGAAATTCTAGCAAGTGTTTTTTTGAGAAAAAAATGACAACCGATTAACTTTTATACTTTAAGGCTATTTTTATAGCGAAAATAGTCTTTTTAGATGCTCAAATCCCATATCTAGAAAGATTAGAGATAAAAAAGGCGACCATGAGGCCGCCTTCTATATTTATATCTTTAGAGTTAAATGATTACTGCTTAGCGATGATTTCATCATTTTCAACATCTAACACAACTGGTTTACCTGGAATAAGTTTGCCAGACAGTATCTCTTGCGCCAGCGGGTTTTCAATTTCTTGCTGGATAGCACGTTTCAGTGGACGAGCACCAAATATTGGATCAAATCCTGCTTCACCAATTTTTTCCAATGCGGCTGGTGTTGCACTCACTTCATAACCATGCTCTTCCATACGTTTGTATAAACGTCCTAATTGGATATTCGCAATATTCGTAATTTGTTCTTTACCTAACGGGTGGAACACAACGACTTCATCGATACGGTTGATAAACTCTGGTCTAAAGCTATGTGCTACAACTTCCATTACCATATCTTTCATTTCTGAATAACCTATGGTGCCGAAACGTTCTTGAATCAAATCAGAACCAAGGTTAGACGTCATGATAATAACGGTATTACGGAAATCGACTGTACGACCCTGACCATCAGTCAAACGGCCATCATCCAATACTTGTAATAGAATATTGAAAACATCTGGATGGGCTTTTTCCACCTCATCCAATAATATTACCGAGTACGGACGACGACGAACAGCTTCCGTCAGATAACCACCTTCTTCGTATCCGACATATCCTGGAGGTGCACCAACCAAACGGGAAACTGCGTGTTTCTCCATAAATTCAGACATATCAATACGAACCATCGCATCATCACTATCAAACATAAAGTTTGCCAGTGCTTTACACAGTTCTGTTTTACCAACCCCTGTTGGCCCTAAGAACATAAATGAACCAATTGGGCGATTAGGATCTGACAAACCAGCACGGCTACGGCGGATAGCATTAGACACAGCAACCACGGCTTCGTCTTGGCCAATTACACGTTGGTGTAATTTCTGCTCCATACGTAACAATTTTTCTCTTTCACTTTCCAACATACGAGAAACTGGTATACCCGTCCAGCGAGCGAGAATTTCTGCAATTTCAACATCTGTCACTTTGTTACGCAGAAGTTTCATGCTCTTACCTTCTGCTTTTGTCGCGGCTTCTAATTGCTTTTCCAACTCAGGGATACGACCGTACTGTAGCTCAGACATCTTGGCTAAATCACCACTACGACGCGCCTTATCCATTTCGTGGCGTACATTTTCTAATTCAGCTTTAATATGCTGAGTACCTGTTAATGAAGCTTTTTCTGCTTTCCATTCTTCTTCTAATGAAGAATATTCACGCTCTTTTTCTGCTAACTCTTCTTCAAGCATATCAAGGCGTTTTTTACTTGCGTCATCGGACTCTTTTTTCAGTGCCTGCTGCTCCAGTTTGAGCTGAATAATACGACGCTCTAAACGGTCAAGGGATTCAGGCTTAGAATCCATTTGCATACGCAAACTCGCACCCGCCTCGTCAATCAGGTCGATAGCTTTGTCCGGCAGCATACGATCAGTAATGTATCGATGTGATAATGTTGCCGCTGCGACAATCGCAGGGTCTGTAATTTGTACATGATGGTGCAACTCATAGCGCTCTTTCAGACCACGTAAAATCGCAATAGTATCTTCTACGCTAGGCTCAGCCACATATACCTTTTGGAAACGACGTTCTAAAGCCGGATCCTTTTCAATATATTGACGATACTCGTCTAAAGTGGTTGCACCCACGCAGTGTAATTCACCACGAGCTAACGCAGGCTTCAACATATTCCCCGCGTCCATAGCTCCGTCAGCTTTACCCGCACCGACCATGGTATGTAACTCATCAATAAACAGAATGACATTACCTTCTTGTTTAGCAAGGTCATTCAATACACCTTTTAAACGCTCTTCAAATTCCCCACGGAATTTTGCACCTGCAATTAACGCGCCCATATCGAGAGATAAAACGCGTTTATTTTTTAGTCCTTCAGGGACTTCACCATTAACAATACGCTGCGCTAAACCCTCAACGATAGCGGTTTTACCTACACCCGGTTCACCTATCAATACAGGGTTGTTTTTTGTACGACGCTGTAATACTTGAATTGTACGGCGGATCTCTTCATCACGCCCTATCACTGGGTCTAATTTGCCTTGCTCTGCACGCTCAGTTAAATCAACTGTAAATTTCTTTAAGGCTTGGCGCTGGTCTTCAGCGCTTTGGTCATTCACTTTTTCTCCACCACGCATCTGTTCTATTGCCTTATTTAAGTTAGCTTTATTTACACCAGCCGCTTTAAGCATATCTGCGAGGGATGTATTCGCTTCTAAAGCAGCAACAAGAAATAATTCAGAGGAGATAAATTCATCTCCATTTTTTTGTGCTAGTTGATCACATAAATTTAAGTGACGGATCAAATCACTTGATGGCTGAACATCACCAGCAATACCTTGTACCTGTGGTAGGCGGGCAAGAGCCTCTTCAATTTTTTGTTTAAACTCTACTGCATTAACACCTATTGTGGTCAAAAGAGGACGAATTGAGCCACTCTCCTGATTAAACAGTGCACTTAATAAATGAATAGGTTCAATAAACTGGTTTTCGCGCCCAAGGGCTAATGACTGGGCGTCAGCGAGAGCTTGCTGGAATTTATTAGTTAAACGATCCAGACGCATAACACCTCCAATAAAATGGAATTAAAATTGCTTCTGGTGAATAGATGAGGTCTATTTCTATTTATTCAAGTTTACATCTTAATTATTTTAGTGATATTGGTTAATTTGGAACAATTCACTAATTACTAGTTATTTATCCATATCAATGATGCCATACGCCCCGTTTTACCCTCACGACGATAGGAAAAAAATCTGTTTTTATCACTTACTGTACAAAATGAGCCACCATAAATGGATGAAATCCCTATTGCTTGTAGTTTTTTTCGTGCTAATAAGTAAATGTCAGCTAAATACTTTTCACCGTACGGAACAAAACCTGATGCTAAATCCGTTGATTGTTTAATAAAGGCTTCCTTGACTTCAATACCTACCTCAAAGTTTTCAGGGCCAATGGCAGGACCGAGCCAAGCCATAATCTCACTTTTTGGGCATGAAAATTGAGCGGCTGTATTCTCAAGTACACCATCACATAAACCACGCCAACCTGCATGTGCAGCAGCGACTTCTTGACCATCTTTACTGCAAAAAAGGACAGGTAAACAATCTGCGGTCATGATGGCGCAAACTTGCCCCACCTGATTAGTATATACCGCATCAGCACGGGTGTTTTCCCAATCACCATTGTTTAAACACACAACTTCTGTTCCATGAACTTGCTGGAGCCACAAAGGTTGCTGTGGCAAGCCAGCTAATTTTTGTAATAAAGAACGATTTTCACTGACTAACACAGGGTCATCACCTACATGATCCCCTAAATTTAGGCTATCAAACGGCGCCAAACTCACACCACCAAGGCGAGTTGTGCTACAGCTGGATATATTGCTAGGTTGTGGCCAATCAGGGAAAATAAGTGAATTCATTACCAGTCCATATTATCTTTATGTAGTTGATAATCTGCCTTTAAGGCTTCGATAAGTTCCACCATATCATCTGGTAAAGGTGCATGCCACTCCATTTGGATCCCTGAAATTGGATGATATAAACGTAACATGGTGGCATGTAATGCTTGGCGATCAAATTTACGCATGACGTCTAAAAATGCTTCACTGGCACCTTTCAGTGGGCGAGGACGGCCACCATATAATGGATCACCAATAAGAGGATGGTTAATGTGTGCCATATGTACGCGTATTTGGTGAGTTCTTCCCGTTTCTAAACGCAAGCGCAAGCGAGTGTGTGCTCTGAAATGCTCCATGATACGGTAATGTGTTACGGCAGGTTTTCCCATCGGGTGTACGGCCATATGAGTGCGTTTTGTTGGATGTCTCGAAATAGGTTCTTCCACCATCCCACCCGCAGTCATTCGACCAACGGCAACTGCTTCATATTCACGTGTGATTTCACGTAGCTGTAATGACTCAACTAAACGAGTTTGTGCAGGAACCGTTTTTGCAACCACCATCAAACCAGTCGTGTCTTTATCGAGACGGTGAACAATCCCTGCTCGTGGTACGTCAACAATTTCAGGATAACGATATAGTAATGCATTTAAGATAGTGCCATCTGGGTTACCTGCACCTGGGTGTACCACTAAACCACGAGGTTTGTTGATGACTAAGATATCTTCATCCTCATAAACGACATCCAAAGGAATATCTTGTGGCTCCCAACGATTCTCCTCTTCAATCAACGCATCGACTAAAATTTGTTCGCCACCTAAAACTTTTTCCTTTGGCTTATTGATAACTTTCCCATTAACCTGCACTCTATCATCTAAAATCCACTCTTTTATACGAGAACGTGAATAATCAGGGAACAATTCCGCTAAAGCCTGATCTAAACGTTGACCGAGCTGTGATTCAGCAACAGTTGCATTAAGTTGTACTTGTTGAGCCATAAATTAATCTACTTTTTTAGTGTTTGTGTTTTGACGGCGAGGCCGTTTTATTTAAAATATATGCTATTGTAACTCGAATTTTGCCGGGAGCCTTACGGATAGTCTCCCTCGAAACACTCAGAGGATAACCAACACGTGATGATACGTATGAAATATCTGGTGGCTGCCGCCACGTTGAGCCTGGTACTCACCGGATGCTCCAGCAATAATGAAATCAGCCCTGATAGCACCCCGGCTGAAATGTACAGTGTTGGCCAGCAAAAGTTGCAGGATGGTAACTACAAAGCGGCCATCAAGCAATTGGAAGCGTTGGATAACCGCTATCCATTTGGCCCATATGCCCAGCAGGTACAATTAGATCTGATTTATGCTTATTATAAATCAGCTGAACTACCAATGGCGATAGCTGCAATTGACCGCTTTATGCGTCTAAACCCAACCCACCCAAATATTGACTATGTGCTCTATATGCGTGGTTTGACTGCAATGGCACTTGATGATAGTGCATTGCAAGGTTTCTTTGGTATTGACCGCTCAGATAGAGATCCTCAACACGCACGAGTCGCCTTTAAGGACTTTAGCCAATTGGTTCGTTACTATCCTAACAGCCTCTATGCTAACGATTCCAGCAAACGTCTTATCTATTTAAAAGATCGTTTAGCGCGATTTGACCTCTCCGTCGTTGAATATTACAACAAACGTGGTGCCTATGTCGCGGTTGTCAATCGAGTTCAACAAATGTTAAGAGACTACCCAGATACTGATGCCACAAGAAAAGCATTAAAATACATGGAGATAGCTTACAATCAAATGGGGCTTAACGCGGAAGCAAATAAAGTTGCAAACTTGATTGCCGCTAATAGTAATTAATCAAGCTGTAGAATTGAGAAACGGCAGCTTCGGCTGCTGTTTTTTTATGGAAATCCAAGATAGATTAAATATCACTATGCTCTAAATAATTCGAGGTGCAGCTAGGCGACAAGCGAATGAGTCACTAGGAGCATAGAAAACTATATGACTGGTATGACTGGTGGTAAGTGGTGCGAATGAGCGTAGTTGTTATACCTCAATGTAAAGCGCTGCAACTTGCAGTATGACGAGTATATATTGATTTTTCAGGCTATTTTCTACTATTTACTCATGCATCAAATTTTAGCCCAAAGATAGTACCGACTATTAACCGTATTGATAGTCAACTTTTTCAGTTTGGCCCAAGAACTCAAACTTGGCAATCTCTTTCCCCTACTTTTTTATACCAAATCACAGTTCAGATGGTGAGAATGGACTGCATGTATCAAGTGTGATCTAGGTCAATTTTTTAAACTAAATAGTCGCTATTCTGAGTACATCGAAGACGGAAACAATGAGAGGTAACTATATGATAGTGAACATAACTAGCAAACAAATGGATATTACCCCCGCTATCCGAGATCACATTGAGAGCCGTCTGACCAAACTCGACAAATGGCAAGTTTCTTTGATTAATACTCATGTTGTATTATCGAAAGAACCACAAGGCTTTATGGTGGATGCCAATATTAAAACAGCCACAGGTAAACTGGTTGCAAGCGCCAAACATGAAGATATGTATGTCGCAATCAATGAATTAATTAACAAACTCGAAAGACAACTCAATAAAGCACAACACAAAGGAGAATCAAGAAGGGCCAGCAATAGTGTAAAAGAAGCGAACCTTGTTACGTTATAATTTTATATTATCTACAAACTTATCTTGAAACCTTTCCAACGCGCTCATCATGGGTGCGTTTTTTGATGGTACAACTTCTTTTTTGTTGACATCCAGTTAACTATCAGTTCTATTTAAGAGAACACTCTGCAATTATGGTATTAATTATGAATATGAATCTTGGTTTCTTTTCTTTCTTTAGCAACTCCTACTAAGGGGCTTTTGTCGTTCGAGAAATAAAAGAAGACAAGATTTAAAGCCCCTCTAAATAGGGGCTTTTTTTATTCACTGATGTTTTAAGGGTAGGTAGGATGGATAACAGCACTAATTTACTGAAAGTACGTGAAAAAATCAGCCAATTGGACAGTGAACTTCTTGGCCTACTGGCTAAGAGACGCGGCTATGCCGTTGAAGTCGCACAAACAAAGCTAGAAGATAACCGCCCAATACGAGATAAAGAACGCGAGCGCCAATTATTGGATGTTTTGATCGACAAAGCAAAACCGCTAGGCTTAGACGGTTTTTATGTCACCCGACTATTTCAAATGATCATCGAGGATTCGGTTCTTACACAACAAGCTATCCTACAGCAACATCTCAATCTAACACCCAGTGATTCAGCACGATTTGCATTTTTAGGTCCTAAAGGCTCCTACTCACACATCGCAGCCCGTCAATATTCAGCTAGACACTTTGACCAACTTGTTGAGTGCAGCTGCCATAAATTCCAAGATATATTTTCTCTTGTTGAAAGCGGTCAAGCTGACTATGGTATTTTACCGATTGAAAATACCAGTTCAGGGGCAATCAATGATGTTTATGACCTATTACAAAACACCACATTATCGATTGTCGGTGAAATCCGCTTACCGATTAACCATTGCTTGCTAACATCCTGTGATACAGATCTTAGTAAAATAGATACGGTTTATAGTCATCCTCAACCGTTCCAACAATGCAGCCAATATCTCTCTCAATATCCTCATTGGAAAATCGAGTATTGCGACAGTACCTCAACAGCAATGCAAAAAGTGGCTCAACAAAATTCACCAAATGTTGCAGCACTTGGCAGCGAAGCAGGCGGTGCGCTCTATAATTTACAAGTGCTAGAGCATAACTTAGCTAACCAGCAAATTAATATGACTCGGTTTATTGTTGTTGCTCCACAAGCAATTGAAGTTACTGAGCAAGTCCCTGCGAAAACGACACTACTGATTACCACAGGTCAACAAGCCGGGGCTCTGGTAGATGCGCTAGTTATCTTAAAAAATAATAAGATCATCATGAGCAAGCTTGAATCACGCCCGATTAATGGTAAGCCATGGGAAGAGATGTTTTATATTGATGTTCACTCCAACCTGCGCACCGAAAATATGCAACAAGCACTCAAAGATCTATCAGCCATTACACGCTCGATTAAAATTTTAGGTTGTTACCCATCAGAAAATATTGTTCCTGTTGAACCTGAAAAAATTACCCCTTAGATCTTGGTACATAAAAGCCAGTAATTGACTAACTGGCTTTTATTGATATCAAACTTTCAATTAATGCATTGAAAGGTCGACACGAAAATAATTAACTAGCTGTTTAAGGTGTAAGGCTTGCTGCTCCAATGCTCCAGCGGCAGCAACAGATTGCTCAACCAAACTGGCATTTTGTTGTGTTGTGGCATCTAATTGCCCAACAGCACTATTAATTTGCAAGATCCCTGCACTTTGCTCATGGCTAGCTTGTCCTATTTCTTGCAAACGTTTATCCATCTCTTCAACATTTTTGACCATACCATGAATTTGCGTTTCCACATTTTCAACTAACTCCATCCCCTCTTTCGTTTCTGTGAGTGAATTTTCAATTAAGACTCTAATATCATTAGCTGAATTAGCACTTTTTTGTGCTAAGAGTCGAACCTCTCCCGCAACAACAGCGAAACCACGTCCATGCTCGCCCGCCCTAGCAGCCTCAACAGAGGCATTCAATGCGAGGATATTAGTTTGAAAGGCTATAGAATCGATTAAATTAATAATATCAGTCATTTGACTTGATGATGCATTAATAGCACGCATTTTATCAGTCACTCGATTCATCATTTTGCCATTATTCGTAACGACTAGTGCAGTATCAGCAGCAAGCTGGGTGGCTTGATGGGTGTGTTCAGCCGTATTTTGTACTGTTGATGTGATCTGTTCCATCGAACTCGCCGTCTCTTCGACAGAGGTTGCTTGCTCCTCTGTTCTTGCTGCGAGATTTTGGTTGCCAGCAACAATTTGCCCCGCCGCCGCCGAAATACTTTCTGATCCATTTTGGACTTCCAGCACAATCTCCAATAAACGTTTTTTCATTTCCAACAATGCTTGAAGTAATATACCGGTTTCATCACGATATTTGATTTCTACATGTTGCGTTAAATCACCTTCAGCGATGGCTTGAGCAAAAGCTACCGCTTTTCCAAGTGGGCGAGTAATTGATCGGGTCATAAACCAGCCAATCACACAACCAAGCGCAATACTAATCAGCGCTAATATAATTAAGAAATATTTATTAAAATTGTATTCATCATTAACAACAATGCCCGCTTGCTGCATTTTGTGATTTTGTACCTCAATAAAGTTTTGTACTTTTTCACGATATTCACGTTGAATAGCCGATGTTTTATTCATCATTTCATCAATAGCTGCACGGCGATCATTATTGGCTAAAAAGTGATTCAAACGAGATTGGGATTGAAGAAAACGATCACGAACATCATAGATCTGTTCAAGTACGCTAATAGACTGTTGATCTGTTGCATGATCATCAAGCTCCTTCAACAGCTGTGCCACATTCTCACTAATTTTGCTTAGTTCGTTTCGACGTCTTTCACTGTCTCTATCATCCAGTAAAATTAACTCTTGTATGCCAATATAAGAATAAAAATTATCCATTAGCTGATTAGCCTTAACAGTCATTGGATAATCTTTATAAATAACCGTCTGAATTCCATCATTCGCTCTATTTAAACTGATTAGAGAAAATGTTGAACTCAATAACATAAGTAAAATAAAGAAAGCGAATGCAATCGATAGTTTTACACCAATTTTCATATCCTTCAGGGACATAGATTCCTCACCGACCAATTAATCATTTCATGGGCATTAATATCGGTAAATAATCAACTAACTTTATTATTAAAATCGCTCAATTTTAAAATGTTCAACCTATAAACCAATTAACTGGAGCTAATAGAGAGTTAGTCACTAACATTAGTATATTTATTGGTATGTTAAGTTATGGAATACAGTAATAAGTAAAATCACGTGCACATAGTAAAAAAGAACGTGATGGCTTAATAATTTGCTTCTTACGATTTTGTAGGGAAATATATCCTCTACATATTGGTAGGTGCCGTTAGACAATTAGTGAATACGTTATTTACATCTTAACGAAAAGTACTGCAACTTGAAGTATCAAAAATATAGCCCCAATTGGGGCTATAACAAGTATTATTTACGATTATCGTTAGCTCTTTGCAATAGCGACTGACTTTCCTTCATGAAGTGGTGAGCATCTTCACCAAACCACTCACTGACTTTATTAAATTGCTGTATAAATTCAGCTTTATCCTTGCGTTCCAGCATTTCAATCGATTCGCCAAATAATTGATAGTAACGGCGGATCAATTCAATATTTTCATCTGATGACATAATAATATCGGCATACAACTGCGGATCTTGGGCAAATAAGCGCCCAACCATAGCCAGCTCTAAACGATAGATCGGAGATGATAGATCCAGCAACTGCTGGAGATCTACATGCTCCTCCGCTAAATTTTGACCATAGGTAAAGGTGGTGAAATGGCGTAATGCCTGAATAAAACTCATATTGCGATCGTGATCGTTCGCAGTAATTTTTTTCAAGCGAGCCCCCCAAACCTGTAGCTGTTCAAGAAACCACTGATAAGCACCACTATCTCTTCCGTCGCAAAATGCAAACACTTGTTTTGCAACACTACCAACATCAGGACCAAACATAGGGTGTAAACCAAGGACAGGACCTTCATGTACCGCAAGCATCGCTTCAAGAGGCTGACGCTTCACTGATGCGATATCAATAAGGATCGTTTCTTTATCTAATTTAGGTAGCTTATGAATAATTTCTACCGTTGTATGTATTGGCACGCTGACAATGACAACGCTTGCACCCGATACAATAGAGGTGGCTTGAGGCCAATCTTGCTCACCTAATGTTTTTACTTGGTAGCCTGACAACGTTAGTAAGCGGTTAAATAACCGCCCCATTTTACCGTCACCACCTACAATCACAATTGGGCCGGCATCTGGCTTTAGCGTTTTAAAACCTTTGTCATTTTCACGAGCGTAGGATTCTCGCATAATACGACGAAGTATATCTTCAATTAAATCAGCAGGGATCCCCATTCGCTCAGCCTCTTGGCGGCGGGCAGCCAACATACTTGACTCCCGCTCAGGCACATAAATCGGTAAGCCATGTTGACTCTTAACTTCACCGACTTCGGCTACCAGCTGTAAGCGTTTAGCCAATAAATCTAATAATGATTTATCAACTTCATCAATTTGATCTCTCAGATGAGATAATTCAACAGACATACCTATACCTTGTATTAACTCGCAATTTCAAATTTTTCTGCGCGCTCTTCAAGCACAGGTAATAACGCTTGATGAAGTTTGCGCAGTACCACTTCTGTTGTTTCCCAATCAATGCAAGCATCAGTGACTGATACACCATATTTCATCGCATCACGTGGTTGTTCTGATGTTTGATTACCTTCATGTAAATGGCTTTCTAACATAATACCCGTTATTGACTGATTTCCATTAGTAATTTGTTCAATGATTGAATCAACAACTAATGGCTGACGACGGTAGTCTTTATTTGAATTGCCGTGGCTACAATCGACCATTAATGACGGTTCAAGTCCCGCTTTTTTCATTTCAGCTTCACAAGCGGCAATATCTTCAGCGCTGTAATTTGGTGTTTTACCACCACGTAAAATCACGTGCCCGTTATCATTACCTTTAGTATGCAGCAAGCTAACTTGGCCAGACTGATTGATGCCCATAAATCTGTGTGGCATTGATGCAGCTTTCATCGCATTGATAGCAGTAGATAAGCTACCATCAGTACCATTTTTAAACCCAACAGGCATTGATAAACCTGAAGCCATCTCACGGTGAGTTTGTGATTCCGTTGTTCTTGCACCGATTGCAGACCAGCTAAATAGATCCCCTAAGTATTGTGGATTATTTGGATCTAAAGCCTCAGTTGCCAAAGGTAGCCCCATATTCACCAAGTTAGTCAATAAATCACGAGCAATATGTAGGCCTGTTTCCATATCAAATGAGCCATCCATCGCAGGATCGCTGATTAGTCCTTTCCAACCCACGGTTGTACGAGGTTTTTCAAAATAAACACGCATCACAATATATAAACTGTCATTCAGCTCAGCTGCAAGTTTTTGTAGACGCTGACCGTATTCAATCGCCGCATCAACATCATGAATAGAACAAGGACCACATACCACGAGCAAGCGCGGGTCACGCTGATGAATAATATCAGCAATAGTTTTACGTGAGGCCGCGATAGCATGCAGGTTATTGTTACTCAGAGGAAACTTCTGTTTCAGAGCTTCAGGTGTAATTAAAACCTGTTCATCATGAATATTCACATTATTGAGTACATCTTTTTGCATGATCATTTTTATTACCTACTTAACTGTTTATATATTTTCTGTGCGTTAAGGACTAACATACCACGCAACGTAAAGATTACAATCCATTAATGTAAAATAATTACAATACTGTAAATTTAAATGAACAAAAATATAAGCAGTTAATATTAAACAAATTATTCATACATCAATCATTTTCATTTGCTCAAAAAACACACAAAAACACAATAAGTGTAATTTTACATTTACATCTAGATAATAAAAATCAGTTTAACCAATAAAATTAATTATATCTTAATGAATAGCAGAAAGGATCGTCGCGAAGTGTACGCAGACAGTTCAAGCTGTAGCTAGGTGGTGTGAGACGCTAGGAGCGTATATGAGTATGTGATGAGTCGCGAGTGAATACAGCCAACAACGCTACGATTTGAAATATGATGAGTATGCGGATATATAAAGGCTCGTGCTTACTCAGCACGAGCCTTATCTATAACTTTCGGATGTGCGAAAGCGTATTACTTGGCGTTCAGACGCTCTTTAATACGAGCTGCCTTACCAGAACGCTCACGCAGGTAGTACAGTTTAGCTCTGCGAACGGCACCACGACGTTTAACAGCGATGCTATCTACGACTGGAGAGTGAGTTTGGAATACGCGCTCAACACCTTCGCCGTTAGAAATTTTACGAACAGTGAATGCAGAGTGCAGACCGCGGTTACGAATAGCGATAACCACGCCCTCAAATGCCTGCAGACGTTTTTTAGAGCCTTCTACGACCCATACCTTAACTTCCACAGTATCACCCTGACGGAATGAAGGTACGTCCTGCTTCATCTGCTCTTGTTCAAGTTGTTTAATAATGTTGCTCATAATAATTCTCTTACCCTAGGTAAACTGATATATGTTAGACAATTAATTTAATTGTCTGGATTCACTTATTGCTCAAGCTGATATTCACGTTGAAATTCAGCTAGCAACATCCTCTGCTCGTCAGTCAGAGCTAGGCTTTCCAGAAGCTCAGGTCTTCTAAGCCAGGTACGGCCAAGTGATTGCTTCATGCGCCAGCTATCTATCTTTGCATGATTACCTGATAGTAAAACATCAGGTACTTGCATGCCGTCTAAAACTTCAGGGCGAGTATAGTGTGGACAATCTAACAAACCATCTGCAAAAGAGTCTTCTTGCGCAGAAGCTTGATGACCTAGCACCCCAGGTATAAACCGAGATACAGAATCTATCAACACCATAGCAGGGAGTTCCCCACCACTGAGAACGTAATCACCGATTGACCACTCTTCGTCAATTTCGGTTTGAATGATCCGTTCATCAATACCTTCATATCGACCACAAACAAGAATTAACTTCTTATTCGTTGCCAACTCACAAACACCGTCTTGACTGAGTTTGCGCCCCTGAGGTGACAGATAAATCACTTTCGCGCCTTCACCCGCCTCAGCTTTTGCTGCGTTGATAGCATCCTTTAAAGGTTGCACCATCATCAGCATGCCTGGACCACCGCCATAAGGGCGATCATCCACTGTTTTGTGCCTATCGTGGGTAAAGTCCCGCGGATTCCAGCATTCAACAGACATCAGGCCATTTTTCACTGCCCGACTAGTTACCCCGTACTCGGTTATTGCGCGGAACATTTCGGGAAACAGGCTAATTACACCAATCCACATGATTTAGTCCCACTCATAAAAACCGTTCAACCGGAGATTTAAAAACCAGGATCCCAATCAACTTCAATCAGTTTAGATTTGAGATCGACTTTCTTGATAACCTGCCCATCAAGAAACGGAACCAACCGCTCCTTGATGCCAAATGCATCTTTTAGATTTGCCTTTATCACAATCACATCATTTGACCCAGTTTCCATCATATCAGTGATGGTACCAAGGTCGTACCCTTGCAACGTCACTACATGACAACCCATAAGGTCTTTCCAGTAGTACTCGTTGTTATCTAATTCAGGGAGTTGCGTTGAATCAACAACAATCTCAAAATTAGTCAAGAGCGCAGCTTCATCGCGGTCATCGACCCCTTTGAGCTTAACAATAATGTCTTTGTTGTGGTGTTTCCAATCTTCCAGTTCGATGTGTTGCCACTGACCAGAACGCTGAATAAACCAAGGTTGATAATCAAAAATACTTTCAGCATGTTCGGTGGACGAAAAAACTTTGAGCCAACCACGAATTCCATATGCTGCGCCTAGTTTACCCAAAACAATTGGATTAGTAGGTGTCGCTAGATTTACTTGCTTGCTCATTGTTACCACCGTGACAGATTAAGCTGCTTTTTTAGCTTGTTTGACCAGTTGTGCAACACGGTCAGAAATAGTTGCACCCAGGCCAACCCAGTGCTCGATACGATCTAAGTCTAAACGCAGTTCTTCTGCTTGACCTGAAGCGATTGGGTTGAAGAAACCGATACGCTCGATAAAACGACCGTCACGCGCATTGCGGCTATCGGTTACAACGATTTGGTAGAACGGACGCTTTTTTGCGCCGCCACGAGATAAACGAATTGTTACCATAACATCCTCATTAGTTAATAAAACAACCAGACTCCATCGAGGGATAGAGTCCGGTTGTCATATAAAAAGCCCGAAAATTTTACTCACTTTGACGCAAAAATCAATCAAAAGTGCATATTCTTTCTAGCTTCATTACTTAACGCCCCGGAAAACCCGGTGGCATCATTCCTTTCATACCACGCATCATCTTAGCAAGACCGCCTTTTTTCATCTTCTTCATCATGCGTTGCATATCATCAAACTGCTTCAAAAGACGATTAACTTCTTGCACGTTAGTTCCTGAACCCGCTGCAATACGACGCTTACGAGACCCTTTGATAATCTCAGGTTTTTCTCGTTCTTTGCGCGTCATTGAGTTGATAATCGCCTCCATACGGATGGTGATTTTATCATCCATCTGAGACTTAACAGCATCAGGAACTTGTGACATACCTGGGATCTTACTCATCATACTGGCCATGCCACCCATGTTGCGCATTTGCTTTAATTGATTGAGAAAATCATTTAAATCAAAACTATCACCCGTTTTGAGTTTTTTCGCCAATTTTTCCGCTTCGTCACGGTCAACTTTATGTTCAATCTCTTCAATCAGCGATAATACGTCGCCCATGCCTAAAATACGTGAAGCTACACGCTCAGGGTGGAATGGCTCCAGTGCATCGGTTTTTTCCCCTACCCCTAAGAACTTGATAGGTTTACCAGTAATTGCACGAATGGATAAAGCCGCACCACCGCGTGCATCACCATCCACTTTAGTCAGCACGACCCCAGTTAAAGGTAGGGCTTCATTAAAGGCTTTTGCTGTATTCGCCGCATCCTGCCCCGTCATTGCATCAACAACAAACAGAGTTTCGACAGGATTGATAATACGATGGACTTCTTTAATTTCATCCATCATTGCTTCATCGACGTGTAAGCGACCCGCGGTATCCACCAGCAATACATCATAAAACTGCAATTGGGCATGTTTTAAGGCTTTTTGTACGATAGCAGCAGGCTTTTCTTGTGCATCAGATGGGAAGAAATCAATTCCAACTGACTGCGCTAATGTCTCTAGCTGTTTGATCGCCGCAGGGCGATAGACGTCAGCTGAAACAACTAAAACTTTTTTCTTTTGTTTCTCTTTTAAATGTTTACCTAGCTTAGCGACACTGGTTGTTTTACCCGCACCTTGTAAACCAGCCATAAGCACAACCGCAGGCGGTTGAGCAGAAAGATTTAACTGATGGTTCTCTTCCCCCATCGCATTTGTGAGTTCATTTTGAACAATTTTGATGAACTCTTGGCCCGGGGTTAAACTTTTATTGACATCTTGGCCAACGGCACTGTCTTTTACTTTTTGAATAAATTCACGGACAACGGGCAAAGCAACGTCTGCTTCCAGCAAAGCCATGCGAACTTCACGCAGTGTATCTTTAATATTATCGTCAGTCAGACGACCACGCCCGCTGATGTTGCGCAAAGTGCGCGATAGTCTGTCAGTTAAATTATCAAACATATGTCTTAGCTCAATTCTGTTTAAGGGCCTACTGTCAAAGCTAGATTTGGTTATTCATACTGCAAAATGCAAGTACATAGTGGCTAATTTAGGCAACTTTTTTATTATTTATCTTTTAGAAAGGCAAATAACCGCCAATACCTATGCTCTAAATAATTCATCGTGCAGCAACGAATGAATTGATCGCTAGAAGCATAGAGAACTATGTGGCAAGTAGCGAGTAGTAGCTACTATAGCTTAACGCATATACCTTAACGCAAAGCGCCGCAGCTTGAAGTATGACGAGTATAAAACCAACGCCAAAACTTTTTGCCGTAGTGTACCATACCTGATGCGGTTTCGCTTCACCCTGTTTAAGGTTGATTTAGTCGGCCAGCGTTCCAATTTACTTATCTATCTAAATAGGATGAGTAAAATCAAAAAAAAGGGCTCTTCGATATCGTTAACAATTTAAGAAGAGGCTTATTAATGTGACCAATGGTTGGAGCCTACAGCTGCACGAGTTATACTACTTAACATTATCCACTTAAAATGAATAACGACACTATACTATGCCCGTATTTGCAGTCATAGCAGTTTGTACATACCTGCTCAGCCTGTCTCTGATTGTTCCTGGTCAGGTTCGTAAGCAGCCTATGTATCGCCAGCTCGCCCTTTTATTGGCAGTTATTGCACTGATCACACATGCAATAACGCTAAAGTTACTTATTTTTCGTGGAGACGGAGGGCAAAACCTCACATTATTGAATTTGGGTTCCGCAGTCAGCTTGCTGATGTGTATCATTATGACTGTCGTAGCATACAAAGGTAGGGCTTGGTACCTTACCCCTATTGTCTATAGCTTTGCGATTATTAATTTAATGCTTTCGACAATTATGCCCGGTGAATTTATTACACACTTAGAAGCTAGCGTTCCTTTATTTATCCATATTGGGTTAGCTTTACTCAGTTATGCAACACTATTAATCGCTGCACTTTATGCCTTCCAAGTTGCCTTGATTGATTACCAATTAAAAAATAAAACACTCAAGTTCAGTTCTGATATGCCTCCCATGATGGTGGTTGAACGCAAAATGTTCCATATCACACAAGTCGGTGTCATTCTGCTCACCTTAACCTTATGCACTGGCTTTATTTATATGGATAATATCTTTGATAAAGAAAACATTCATAAGTCTGTGTTATCTGTTATTGCTTGGTTCGTTTATATTATTTTACTGTGGGGTCACTTCCAAGGCGGCTGGAGAGGTAAACGAGTTCTATTTTTCCATGTTGCTGGGGCATTAATTCTTACAATGGCTTTTTTCGGTAATCGGTTGATACAGCAAGTTATGGTACCTTAACAAAAAAACTAATAAAATAATCTTATCGACATAGCATAAGGAAACTAGTTTTGGATCACGTATCTACTGGTACGCTTATCATTATATTAGTGGTTTTGATCGTGATGTCTGCGTATTTTTCAGCCTCAGAAACAGGCATGATGACGCTAAATCGCTATCGCCTAAAGCACCTCGCCAAACAAGGTAATCGCTCAGCTAAACGTGTTGAAAAGTTACTTAGGCATCCTGATAAACTCATCAGCTTAATTTTGATCGGCAACAACTTGATCAACATAGTTGCTTCATCACTCGCGACCATTATCGGTATGCGTTTGTATGGTAACGCAGGTGTCGCTATTGCTACTGGTATTTTGACCTTTGTGATACTCGTTTTCGCTGAAGTTATGCCTAAAACCATAGCTGCGCTGTACCCAGAAAAAATTGCTTTTCCTAGTAGTTATATTTTAAAACCACTACAAAAAATCATGCTCCCAGTAGTTTGGACCTTCAACAAAATCACATTATTATTTATGCGGATATGCGGTATAAAATCCCCGATTATTCGTAGCGACGCGGTAAGTAAAGAAGAGCTGAGAACTATCGTTAATGAATCAAAAGCCAAGCTCAGCCGCCGCAACCAAGACATGCTAATTTCCATATTGGATCTTGAGAAAGTCACCGTGGGTGACATTATGTTGCCAAGAAATGAAATTGTCGGCATAGATGTCAATGATGACTGGAAGTCTATCATTCGCCAGCTAACACACTCACCACACGGCCGCATCGTGCTCTATCGTGACTCTCTTGATGATGCTATTGGTATTTTACGTGTACGCGAAGCCTATCGCATGATGATGGAAAAACGCGAATTCAATAAACAGAACCTAATTAAGGCTGCTGATAATATTTATTTTATTCCTAACAGCACGCCGTTAAGCATCCAACTAATTAATTTCCAACACAATAAAGAAAAAATTGGCATCATCGTTGATGAATATGGCGAGATCCAAGGCCTAATTACTGTTGAGGATATTTTAGAAGAAATTGTCGGTGACTTTACGACTTCAATGTCACCCTCATTAGCGGAAGAAGTTTTACCACAAAGCGACGGTAGCGTTTTAGTTGATGGTACAGCAAATATTCGCGACCTGAATAAAGCGTTTGATTGGCACCTGCCAATTGATGGCCCAAGAACCATAAATGGTATGGTATTAGAAGCTATTGGTGATATTCCTGAGTTACAAGAGCAAATTGTGATTGGTAATTATTTAGTGGAAGTATTGCTGATCAGCGACAACATCATTAAGCAAGTTAAAATTACCCCTCTTGCAACAACCGCTTCTGTCATGACACAACAATAAAAAACCGCACCTCCTCTTTTAAAATAATAGGTTAGGTGCAGTTTATTTTAGAAATGCTGAGCTAGATATGTAGCTCAGTCAATTTTTCGGCTGGTAATGCAAGCTCCTCATTTTTATTAATAAGGATCTCAGATGCCAATACATTGCGAGCGATTTGTTGTGCTTCTTCCAATGAATGCATTTTAAATGTTCCACACTGATAAACATTTAGCTCAGGGATCTTATTTTGATCTTGCACTTTTAACACATCTTGCATCGCACCTTTCCATGCATCTGCAACACGCTGCTCATCAGGTTGACCAATCAAACTCATATAAAAGCCTGTACGGCAGCCCATTGGCGAGATATCAATAATTTCGACACCATTGCCATTCAGATGGTCACGCATGAAACCTGCAAATAAGTGCTCAAGAGTATGAGTGCCTTTTTCCGTCATAGCCTCTTTGTTAGGCACAGTGAAGCGCAAATCGAATACCGTGATCGTATCCCCATTTGGAGTTTTCATGGTTTTTGCGACTCGGACGGCAGGCGCAGCCATACGCGTGTGATCTACAGTAAAACTGTCTAATAACGGCATTTATTGACCTCCTGAAAAAATTATTTTTTATTTGCGAAAAAAATGAAACTATTTTGAAATCGTCGAGTCTTACTTAATGAAAGACGCGCAAATTTGTTATCATCCCTAATTCTCTAAGAGATTTTTGTTTGGCCACCTAGTGTGGCCATTTTCTTTTAACGACCTGCGTGCTTATGCAAGTAATCTTCAAAACTCTCAGTCTCTTCTTTTTCAATCATAGCTTGTTTTTCAATGGAAGCTACCCGAGCGGCTTCAAACTGCTCTTCAGTGATCACTTCATAAGGTTCACTAATTAGCTCTTGATAGTATTTTTCTGCCAACTCTAAACCATAACCACCAATACCTTGCTCAAGCATTTTATCCATAACTAGCGCCGAGTAGGTTAATTTTGGATCTTCAAACATTGAAACAAACTGATGACATACCTCTTGATACTTAGCATCACAACAAGTATCAAGCACTTCAGCAACACGGATCAGATCCTTAAATAATTGCTGCCCCACCTCAACAAGGGGCTTCATTTCACTACCACAGCCAATACCAATGACTTGGCCTGGTTTACGCCCCTCAAGGATCACTCGACTCCAGTTTTTACGGCTACAGTCTAATTCTTGAGTATCCATTTCTGGTGCATCAGCTAGCACACACCAAATCAAAAATAGATCAAGGAAACGAGTCTGGGTTTCATCAACACCAATCGCATTAAAAGGGTTGATGTCTAAAGCACGAACTTCAATGTATTCGATACCACCACGCAATAACGCATCTGACGGTGATTCGTCACCTTTAGGCACACGTTTCGGGCGGATTGGCGCATACAATTCATTTTCAATTTGCAGCACGTTAGTATTCAACTGAATATATTTACCGTCTTTTTTAGTCCCTAGCGCTGCAAACTCCTCAGACGGCTTGTAAATCGCTTTCTTTAAACCTGCTACGTAGCTATCTAAATCATTAAACGTGATGTTTAAATCGCTCTGAGACTTATTTGTGTAGCCTAAATCACTCATTCGTAATGAAGTTGCATACGGTAAGTAATAGGTTCCTTTTTCAGTCTTATCAAAAGTTAATTTAGTGTTTCTATCCTTAAGGAATGAACCACAAATCGCAGGGGAAGCGCCAAATAAGTAAGGAATAACCCAACCAAAACGATAATAGTTTCTGATTAGGCGTAAATAACCATCAGAGATTTGCGCTTTACCACTTTCAGCATCTTTAACACCCGCCCACGCTTGCCAAAACTCAATCGGCAAAGAGAAGTTATAGTGAACGCCAGCAATAGTCTGCATCAATGCACCATAACGGTGTTTTAACCCTTCACGATATAAATTTTTGAAGCGGCCAACATTCGATGCCCCATACTGTGCAAGTGTGATCTTCTCTTCATTTTCAATGAAACAAGGCATGCTTAATGGCCACATTCTTTCATTATGAAGATGACGCGCTGTATATCGGTGCAAATCCCTAAGAAAAGCCAAACTATGTCCAATACTTTTATCCACAGGAGTAATGAACTCAAGTAGGGGCTCAGCAAAATCTGTCGTGATCCATTTATGTGTTAAAGCTTTCCCCAATTCTTCCGAATGCAAAGTTTCAGCAATAGAACCTTTCGGAGTAACACGTAATGTTTCACGCTCAATACCACGCTGAATGCCATTCAGTGCTTCAGGGTGCGCCTCTAACCATGAGAGCGCTTTAGATACGTCCGGGATCAAATCGACCTCCCGCCTGTGATGTAATTTTATTTTAGTAAGGTGCTTACTTTAGCTTAAATGAAGGAAATTGTCGCTGTCTAGATGTGTGGTTTATCTTGAATGGGTATTGAAATAATAAAGAATAGTCAACTTCAGGATGAAAAAAAAGCCCCTCATTGAGGAGCTTCTTGTTCTGGTGCATCCGGGAGGATTCGAACCTCCGACCGCTCGGTTCGTAGCCGAGTACTCTATCCAGCTGAGCTACGGATGCATAATTCTTTTATTGATATGAGTTAATCAATAACTAGCAATACTGTTTAATAAGGGAATATTTGATATGTGAGAATATCACTAATAGATGGTGCATCCGGGAGGATTCGAACCTCCGACCGCTCGGTTCGTAGCCGAGTACTCTATCCAGCTGAGCTACGGATGCATTACAATATCAAACTCTACTTCATCAGTTACTGCTATGTTTTGGTCGCTAAAAACCAAAACAAAACCCCATCAGTATCACTCATAGGGTTAAATATGGTGCATCCGGGAGGATTCGAACCTCCGACCGCTCGGTTCGTAGCCGAGTACTCTATCCAGCTGAGCTACGGATGCAGTAATCTAAAATGGCGGTGAGGGAGGGATTCGAACCCTCGATGCAGCTTTTGACCGCATACTCCCTTAGCAGGGGAGCGCCTTCAGCCTCTCGGCCACCTCACCGTTTTTAGTCACACACGATTTGTTTTTCAACATCTCGTCTCTGTGTGGCGCACATATTACTTTCCTGACCTTAGAAGTCAAACAATTTTTCCAAACTTTTTGGTTTCTAATGACTGTTTGCACATTTCACAAGCAAGATGATTAGTTTAGCATCGAAAATCGCATTCATCACGGCTTAATTTTACTCTTTTTTTAGCCACTAAAAATTTACTCTGTGCATATCTTTCTCACCCAAAATTGCAACACATAGAATTAAACATATTAAGCAACAATTTCTGCTGTGATGCTTGCTCAAAAACAGAACAACACATCTAGCATAAAAAAACAGCAGGTAATTAAAATTTAGCAACAGCTCAAATGATGAGTGAAAGGATTGATACGAATATCGTCGATGCGAAATTTGAGTTGATGAATAGTCACACTATAATTATGACAATTCATTATACGGCTGGCTTTCCAATGAAAGACAAGCGTCCATTTTCGCTGTGTGGGTCAAAATTTGGACGCTTATTCATTATTATTGATTATCTGGTTGAGTCTTTTCGGCCTGGATCCGTTGATAAATTTCTTCACGGTGAACAGAAACTTCTTTTGGGGCATTGACACCAATACGAACTTGATTGCCTTTTACTCCCAGTACAGTAACTGTTACCTCATCGCCTATCATGAGTGTTTCACCAACTCGACGAGTCAGAATAAGCATTCTTTGCTCCTTGAAATATTATAAAGAGTCGGGTCTCTAGGTTTCCCCCGCTATTGTCCATCACACACCGTGAAAACGTAAAGCAATGATATACACCTAAAGCATCGATGCCATCAAGGCAATCATTTTAATTATATACATACAAAATATAACACTACCCACAACACATTAACAATGTTGCAACAAGCAAAGTTGCCTCACGGTGCATGAGGCAACGTCACTATATGCTTAGAGCCGTGAGCTCACCCATTCTTCTACGCTTGCCATAGCAGCTGGTAATGCACTAGCATCAGTACCCCCAGCTTGCGCCATATCTGGGCGACCACCACCTTTACCACCTACTTGTTGTGCAACATACGATATCAAATCACCAGCTTTTATTTTAGCAGTCAAATCATTTGTTACACCAACAATTACACTGACTTTATCACCACTTGTTGTTGAAAGCACGATAATCGCAGATTTCAACTGATTTTTCAGGTCATCAACCATTGTTCTCAAAAGCTTAGGCTCTGTGTTATTAAGTTGGCTTACAAGTAATTTAGCGCCTTTGATATCTTTTGCTTGACTACTTAGTGAAGCACTTTCTTGAGATGCTTGTTGATCTTTTAATTGCAAAATCTCTTTTTCTAATTGGCGCGATTTATCCAATGCAGATTTTACTTTCTCAACTAGGCTATTCATATCGCCTTTTAAGAGATGAGCAATCGCATTCAGTTGTTCGGATTGGCTGTGAACACTTTCAAGTGCGCATTCACCTGTTGTTGCTTCAATACGACGAACACCTGCGGCGGTTCCTGACTCACTCAAAATACGGAATAAGCCGATATCACCGGTACGGCTAGCATGAGTACCACCACAAAGCTCAATTGAGAAATCGCCCATACTTAAAACACGTACGCGCTCTTCATATTTCTCACCAAACAGTGCCATCGCACCTTTAGCTTTCGCACTCTCTAAATCCATAAGTTCCGTATCAATGGACGTATTCTTACGAATTTGTGCGTTAACGATATCTTCTACCTGACGTAGCTGTTCTGCTGTCATCGCTTCGAAATGTGAAAAATCGAAACGGAGATATTTATCATTAACTAAAGAACCTTTCTGCGACACATGATCACCAAGAACTTGACGCAGTGCAGCATGCAATAAGTGTGTTGCTGAGTGGTTAAGACGAATAGCGTCACGTCTTTCCACATCAATTTTCGCATCAATACGATGGTTAATCACTAATGTGCCAGACTCAACTTTACCAATATGACCGATCGCTTGACCATACTTTTGTGTATCAGTAACAATAAAACTACCACTATCATTACGTAACAAGCCAGTATCACCGACTTGACCGCCTGATTCGGCATAAAATGCAGTTTTATCTAAAATGACCAACCCTTCATCACCAGCATTCAATGAATCAACTGGTTGGCCATCTTTATAAAGCGCAGTAATGGTGGCTAATTGTTCATTATAAGCATAACCAGAGAATTCACTGTGTTTTTCGACCTTGATTAATGAATTATAATCGGTACCAAAACCACTAGACTCTCTCGCACGGCGGCGCTGATCTTCCATTGCACGCTCAAAGCCTTCTTCATCGACCTTAAGATTACGCTCACGACACACGTCGGCAGTTAAATCGATGGGGAAGCCATAAGTATCATATAAACGGAATGCCGTCTCACCATCTAAAGTGTCACCCTTAAGTAGGGCGAGTTCTTCATCAAGCAATTGAAGACCACGTTCTAATGTACGTGCAAACTGTTCTTCTTCTGTTTTAAGAACTTTTTCAACCACAGCTTGTTGACGTGCAAGCTCATCAGCCGCAGCCCCCATCACTTTAATTAATGGCGCCACTAGCTTGTAGAAAAAGGTATCTTTTGCCCCCAGCATATAACCATGGCGCACAGCACGACGGATAATACGACGTAGCACATAACCACGACCTTCATTTGATGGAATAACCCCATCGCTAATCAGGAATGCACAAGAACGGATGTGATCAGCAATAACACGCAATGATTTGTTCGACAGATCCTGAGAGCCTGTTGCGCTCGCAGCAGCTGCGATCAAATCACGGAAAATATCGATGTCATAGTTTGAATTAACGTGCTGCAATACCGCTGCAATACGTTCTAGCCCCATGCCTGTATCGACAGAAGGTTTTGGTAATGGATCCATCGTACCATCTGACTGGCGATTGAATTGCATGAAAACAATGTTCCAAATTTCAATATAACGATCGCCATCTTCTTCAGCACTTCCTGGAGGACCACCCCAGATATGATCGCCATGATCATAGAAAATCTCAGTACATGGACCGCATGGACCGGTGTCACCCATCTGCCAGAAGTTATCAGATGCATATGGTGCGCCTTTATTATCACCGATACGAATGATGCGCTCTACCGGAATACCGACTTCTTTGTTCCAAATTTCATAAGCTTCATCATCGGTTTCATACACAGTAACCCACAATTTTTCTTTTGGCAGGTTGAACCATTCTTTCCCTGTTAATAGTTCCCATGCAAAATTGATTGCATCATGCTTAAAGTAATCGCCAAAGCTGAAGTTACCAAGCATTTCAAAAAAAGTGTGGTGACGGGCAGTATAGCCGACGTTTTCTAAATCGTTATGTTTACCACCTGCTCGCACACATCTTTGTGCGGTTGTCGCTCGGGAATATGCTCTTTTATCCAGACCAAGAAATACATCTTTGAACTGGTTCATCCCTGCGTTTGTGAACAATAATGTTGGGTCATTATTTGGTACTAGCGAACTGCTACTTACCACTTGGTGACCTTTCGTATGAAAAAAGTCGAGAAACGCTTGACGGATCTCAGCGGTGCTTTTACTCATATTTATCCCGATTTCAAGCTGGAAACTAAATTACGAATTGTTGAGATGGAATGTAACATCACCTCTAATCAACTCTCCGATTAAAAAGTGACTGATAAGATAAAGTCTCTTTGCGTAGAAGTAAAATTTATACTCACATCCCCAAAATCACAGTACTGTTGGCGACTTTCATTTTCATTGAGCACATTATTTATGATGTCATAGATAATGTATTCATTGGCCATTTCACTGCATTTTGAATGATTGAGTGTAATAGCTACATCCATTCGTTGCTTTCATTGTAAAGCGTCTAAATATTTTCTGAAAGTATGTTTATACCTTTCAATTGGCTATTTTTCCACAGAAAACCAACATCGCGCTCTATTATAGCTCAAACGAGAAACAAAAAAACGCCACTCTTTTTTTGGGTGGCGTTTATAATTTACTTATTTATCAAATCAATAACTAAGCATTAAAATTCTTCAGGAACTTCTTCATCGGAGTCGCTGATATAGTCGGTTGCTGCACTTTGAAATTCCCCTGTATGAGTTAATAACATTTCACGCAACTTTTTATCAATTTCGTTGGCAATCTCAGGGTGCTCTTTAAGATAAGTCGTCGAATTAGCTTTACCTTGCCCGATTTTATCGCCGTTATAGCTATACCAAGCACCTGCTTTTTCAATCAGCTTATGTTTCACACCTAAGTCAATCAGCTCACCAAAGGTATTGATCCCTTCTCCATATAGGATTTGGAATTCAGCTTGTTTAAATGGTGCTGCAACTTTGTTTTTGACGACTTTAACACGTGTTTCGCTGCCGACGATCTCTTCACCATTTTTCACTGCACCGATACGACGAATATCTAAACGCACAGATGCATAGAATTTTAGAGCATTACCGCCAGTTGTTGTTTCTGGGTTACCAAACATTACCCCAATTTTCATACGAATTTGGTTAATAAAGATAAGTAACGTATTCGAGGTTTTTAGGTTACCGGCGAGTTTACGCATTGCTTGACTCATCATACGAGCTGCTAGCCCCATATGTGAATCACCAATCTCACCTTCAATCTCAGCTTTTGGTGTTAATGCAGCCACTGAGTCAACGATGATAACATCAACGGCACCTGAACGCGTCAATGCATCACAAATCTCAAGCGCTTGTTCACCTGTATCTGGCTGAGAACATAACAAGTTGTCGATATCAACACCCAATTTTTTTGCATAGATTGGGTCTAAAGCATGCTCAGCATCGATAAATGCACATGTTTTACCACTGCGTTGTGCTGCGGCGATCACTTGTAGAGTCAGGGTTGTTTTACCTGAAGACTCTGGCCCGTAGATTTCAACAATACGACCTAATGGCAAGCCACCAGCACCTAAAGCGACATCAAGAGATAAAGAACCTGTAGAAATAGTTTCAACATCCATTGTGCGGTCTTCACCTAGACGCATAATAGAGCCTTTACCAAATTGCTTTTCAATTTGACCTAACGCCGCAGCTAGTGCTTTTTGTTTGTTTTCATCGATAGCCATGTTCACTCCCTTTGGTGCAATGGACTGCCCCACTGCAAATAGAACGATTGAGTTCGGTTTGTTGGTATTAAGTATACTGTATAATCATACAGTATCAAGAAAATTTTTATCTAATGATTTTTAAAAGTGTCTCTAATGCGTAACGAGTTGATTGCAAACGAACTGAGTATCGGTCACCTTGGAAAAGACAATGCCTAGTGGTAATTTCTATCGTTCCTGTGGGCTGTTTTTTAGCAAATCCAAACCACACGGTACCAACAGGCTTCTCATCACTTCCTCCACCGGGACCTGCAATACCACTGACAGAAACAGCAAAATCCGCTCCAGCTACTTTGAGTGCACCTTGTGCCATCTCAGTCACTACTTGCTCACTCACAGCACCAAATTTTTGCAATGAATCCTCTGTAACACCAATCATTTGGTGTTTGGCTTCATTACTATATGTCACAAAGCCGCGATGAAAGTAATCTGAGCTTCCTGCTATATCCGTCACTACTTTTGCAATCCATCCGCCAGTGCATGATTCAGCGCAAGTTATCGTTTTACCCTGTTTTTTTAGCAATTGCCCAAGCTGAATACTTAGCGTTTCGAGGTCACTTTCATTTTTCATTTGATTGTTTACCTTTGTATTATGACTTTTTGCGAGTACGATCCCAAATCCACAACCCAGCAATGGCGACAGCAAAAACAGTACCAAAACCAATTCCTACGCTGACTACCGATAACCCCGCTTTCATCGCCAAAGAATAAAGCCCTAACATGATTAACATGGCGCTATTTTCGCCTAGATTTTGCACCGCTATTGCGTTACCCGCTCCAACAGTTTCTTTACCTTTTTCTTGGAGCAATGCATTGAGAGGGACAACAAACAAGCCACCAAAAATACCTAAAACCGCTAAAATAACATAAGATGGAAAAATGTTTGTTTGCAGAGCAAGTAATACCACCATCACACCAATCACAATTCCTGCTGGGATACAGCGTGATACTGTTTTTAATGTAATAAATTTCGCCGCTAGACCTGCACCAACCACGATCCCGATCGCAACCGCCGCATTCAGGTAAGTTGGGGTTGCATTATCTTGTAATCCTAATGCGACAGGCACCCATGCTACTAATAAAAAGCGCAGTGTCACACCCGCTCCCCAGAACATACTGGTCCCTACCAAAGAAAAACGGCTTTCTTGATTGGACCATAATGTACGGCAAGCATTCCAAAAATCGACCAATAGCAGTTTAAAATGCCAGCCTTTACCTGGGCGCGCAGCAGCTAAGCGTGGGATATAAATATTCGCAATGACAGCTAATGCGTAGAGTACAGCACAAGTGCCAAGCGCTAACATCAAATGGATATCAGAGAGGATCCCACCAACGACAGAACCAATTAAAATTGCAGCAATTGTTGAAGCTTCCATCACGCCATTGGCTTTAACGAGGTTATCACCGCTTGTCAGTTCACCTAAGATACCGTATTTAGCTGGTGAATATGACGCTGCACCAATACCAACAAGCCCATAACATAAGAATGGATTAAGTCCTAAACAAATCCCAAGCGCGCCAGCAAACTTAAATAAGTTTGAAAATAACATTACCCGCCCTTTCGAAAAGCGATCAGCGACTTGTCCAACAAAAGGAGCGAGTATGATATAGGTAAACACAAATACCATTTGCAGTACTGGATGGCTCCATTCAGGGTAAAACTCCGCTTTTAACTGAGCTAAAATGGCAAATAACAAAGCATTATCAGCAAAAGCAGATAGGAATTGAGAAGCCAATACCGCTTTCATTCCTCGGCTCATTAATGGCGCGTTGACATCTTGCATACGATTATCCCTCTAACGCCATTTGTTTTAAGGTCACAAAATCCGTTTTACCTGAACCAAGTACAGGGAGTTCTTTAACAATACGAATATCTCTTGGTACTGCTAATTCAGTTAAGCCTTTCCCTTTTGCTGCTGAGGAAAGCGAGCTTCTATCAAGCTCTTTATCGGTCGTAAACAAAACAAGAGCTTCCCCTTTGCTGCTATCTGGCTTAGTCACCACAGCATGATGGGCATTCGGCGATAAACTAAAGACCATTTGCTCAATACTTTCAAGAGATACCATTTCACCTGCAAGTTTCGCAAATCGCTTCACTCGACCTTTGATAGTACAGTAGTTAAGCTCATCAAGAACCACGATATCACCAGTATCATACCAACCAGCCTCTTGCTCACCTTGTTGATTCTCCGCTGAAGGTAGTTCAAGAACACCCGGTGCTTCTACACGTAAGTAGCCCTTCATGATATTAGGGCCTTTTAATTGCAGCTTACCACCGTTCTCAATCCCTGAAATAGGGATAATCCGTGATTCCATTTGTGGCAATATTTGCCCTACGGTGCCTTCTTTCGATGCCATAGGCACATTAATTGAAACAATTGGTGCGCACTCTGTTACACCATAACCTTCTAAAATGCGAATACCAAATTTATCAAACCAAATCTTCTTAGTACTGTCTGATAATTTTTCTGCACCAGCAACGACATAACGTAATCTTGCAAAATCATATTGATGAGCAAAACGTGCATAATTCGCTAAGAAGGTCGATGTACCAAATAGCACGGTACAGTTTTTGTCATATACCAATTCAGGAATGATCCGGTAATGAAGAGGGCTTGGGTATAAAAAGACTCTGCTTCCTGAAAATACAGGGATCAATAAGCCGACCGTTAATCCAAACGCATGGAATAATGGCAATGATGACATAAAACGATCTCTAGGCGTAAAATCAGCAATTGTTTTAATTTGCTCAACGTTCGCCATTAAACTCGCATGACTATGCACAACGCCTTTTGGGGTACCTTCAGAGCCAGACGTAAACAAAACAATTGCTTCATCTTCTGCTTTACGAGGTAACACGGCTTTCTTTGGCATGAAAAGATGTTTTACGATCCAAAGCTTATCTTTTAGGGTAACTGTGTCTTTGAGATCTTCAAGGTAAATCCAACTCGCATCTGTGACTTGCTCAGGGATATGTGTCAAGTTGCCTTTTTCAAGAAATTGGCGAGAGGTAAAAATGACTTTTGCTTGAGAGGCTTTCAGTGCATTACTGATACCGTGGCTACCAGCTGTATAGTTTAACATGGCAGGCACACGTCCACGCATTAATGCGCCAAATATGGCAGCTGCGGTAACTGTTGTATTAGGGAGCAATAAGCCAATACGTTCATTTTCATGGGTATAGCGCTCAATGATCCGCCCTACTCCTAATGATTTTTTTAATAGCCCTTGATAGCTATCTTCTTTAAAATTGATATCTTCAATGCAAGGCGCACGTCGACCGAAGCGTTTTACACTATTGAGGAACTCTTCAACTAACGTCACTTGAGGACGGCAGGCCATACGTGCAGATTTCATAATGCTGTATAAATGTATACCCGCTAAACGACGGCGCTCCACGGCTTTAGGCGCTTCTGGCATAGGGATCGTTTCTGCGGGCAAAATATGCAGTGTGATAGTGGGAAACCATTTCAGTGGAATGATCCCTTTTAGGCGGCTAAAGTGGCTACGCTCAGCCCCTTCGATACGCATAGGAACCACTTTGGCTCCAGACTTTGCCGCCACAAATGCAGCGCCTTCATAGATTTTCATTAAAGAGCCATGAACAGAGATCCGGCCTTCAGGAAAAATGACGATTGGACGGCCTTTTTCGACTTCTTTAACTAGTTGGCGGATGCCTAGCGGGTTTGCAGGATCGAGAGGAACAATATCAACATATGGCTTAAGCAACTTGATCATTCTTGGTGTTGCGAATGTCGAGTAAACTGCAAACACAGGTTTTATAGGCAAAAAAAGTGCAACTAGCACCCCATCGATAAATGAAACATGATTAGGTGTGATCAAACACTTTTCTTGATAGAGTTCTTTTTCATCACCAACCAAACGAACTCGAAATAAAAATCTAAGTACTGCCTTAAGCACATTTGCCAGCATAATGAATCCCTATATTGTCATTTCTTTTATCATTCCAATCGATAATTATGTCCTGAAAATCAAAAGCCTCTAAGTAGTTTATTCCTAAAAGAGAAAAAAGGCTGCAATACTTACGCCAAATGCGTTAATTGGCTAATTATTGTATCAATCGGCAGCCCTGCATCGACAACATGATGCGCAGTTGCTCGATAAAGAGGTTCTCTTTGTGACATAACTTCGGCAATTTCTTCTATCATCGATTTACCAGTGAGACTTGGCCGTTGATCTGCTTGTGGCTCTGCTGCTAACCTTTCTGCGAGGATCTCTGGTTTGGCACTCAAATAGATAACTGTGCCGTTATCACGCATAACACGCTGGTTTTCTTCTGACAGAATAATCCCGCCGCCAGTAGAAACTATTGAGTTAGGCTGAGAAATTGATTTTAGTACTTCACTCTCTAAATGACGGAAATAGTCCCAACCATGCTGCTCAACAATTTGTGCAATACTGGTTCCTGCCCTCTCAACAATCAATTTATCAGTATCGATAAATTGATACGATTTTTGTTCCGCCAACTGTTTACCGATTGTTGTTTTTCCTGAACCTCTTGGACCGATAATGTAAAACATTAATATTCATCCCATCGTCATGATTATTATGGTATTTGCGCCACTTATTTTAAATTCTATTGCTCAGTGCTAAAAAACGACAAATAATTATAAAAAACAAAGCCACACATATTGCTGTGTGGCTCAATCGTTATTGTTTTAAATATTACGCACGATTAAGAAAATCGCCATAGCCAATCCATTTGTAAGTCGTTAGTGCATCTAGCCCCATCGGGCCTCGAGAGTGTAATTTTTGTGTACTCACTGCAACTTCAGCACCTAAACCAAACTGCCCGCCATCAGTAAATCTTGTACTCGCATTGACGTAAACAGCCGCTGAATCAACTCGTTGGATAAAGTAATTTGCTTGGCTAATAGACTCCGTTAAAATCGCATCCGAGTGTGCAGTACCATAAGTACGAATATGGTCGATAGCAGCATCAATACCAGAGACCACTTCAACATTCAGATCAAGGGATAACCATTCATCCACTAAATTCTCAGGTAACACCTCAACCACTTTAGCTGCACCGTTTTTTAAGTATGGCATCGCTTGCACACTGGCGTGTAATGTCACCTTCTGCTCTGCCATTTTTTGGCTTAATACAGGCAAAAATTCAGCCGCGATTTTTTCATGTACTAAAACAGTTTCGAGTGAATTACATGCACTTGGCCTTTGCACTTTGGCGTTGATTAACACGCTGATTGCTTTATCAAAATTTACAGATTGATCAACAAAAGTATGGCAAACACCAATCCCACCGGTGATCACGGGGATCGTAGATTGTTCACGACATAATTTGTGTAATCCTGCACCACCTCTCGGAATTAACATATCTACATAGCGATCTAATTTTAATAACTGTGCGACTAGTTCGCGATCAGGGTTATTAATCGCCTGAATGGCATCCGCTGAAATGCCGCAATTTTTAAGCGCTTTTTGAATGACAGCTGTTACGGCTAAGTTGGTGTTATGTGTTTCTTTACCACCTCGCAAGATCGCCGCATTCCCTGTTTTTAAGCACAGAGCAGCAACATCAACAGTCACATTCGGACGTGCTTCGTAAATTACGCCAACCACCCCTAGAGGCACACGGCGCCGCTGTAAATTTAGCCCGTTATCCAGTTGACTGCCATCAATGACTTGCCCGACAGGATCAGCCAGCTGGCATACTTTACGTACATCATCGGCGATACCTTTCAGGCGCTCTTGTGTCAGTAACAGTCTATCTTGCAGTGCTGGCGTCATGCCATTTGCACGCGCCTGTTCGATATCTTTCGCGTTGGCTTCAAGAATAGTCGCGCTTTCTTGTTCCAGTAAATCAGCAATTTGCTCTAAAGCTGCATTTTTTTGTTTGGTGCTTAGTTGAGCCAGTTGCCATGAGGCTTCACGAGCTGCTTTTCCCATTTGTTCTAACATAATTAACTCACTATCATATCATCGCGGTGGACAGCCACAGACCCATGTTCATAACCCAGTATACTGCCTATTTCTTGTGAATGATGACCTGCAATCATTCTTAATGCATCACTATTGTAGTGGCTGACACCATGCGCCAGATCTTTACCTGCCAGATTTCGTATACGCACGACAGCTCCACGAGAAAAATCCCCTTCAATCTTTTTGATGCCTTTAGGGAGCAGCGAACTGCCTTTTTCCATAATAGCAAGTTGTGCGCCATCATCGATATAAATATCGCCGGCGGCTGGCGCACCAAAGATCCAACGTTTACGATTTTCCATTGGATTTTTATGACCATAAAAACGCGTTCCCACAGGGATGTTGTCGATCACTGCACTGATCACATCAGGCTTATTACCCGCAGCAATGATGACATCAATTCCGGCTCTCCCAGCAACATCAGCAGCTTGCAGCTTAGTCGCCATGCCCCCTGTGCCTAACCCTGTAACACTACCACCAGCCATTTCACGTAGCTCATCATTGATCCCATACACTTCAGGGATCAATTTTGCATTTGGATTACTACGAGGATCTGAGTCATACAGCCCTTCGATGTCGGTCAACAGTAATAGTTTGTCGGCATCACCAAGAATAGCAGCAAGTGCTGATAAATTATCATTGTCACCCACTTTGATTTCAGCCGTTGCGACCGCATCGTTTTCATTGATCACAGGAACAATACCGTTATCTAACAGTGCTTGTAATGTATCTCGGGCGTTTAAAAAACGCTCTCTATCTTCCAAATCAGCCCGAGTAAGTAACATTTGCCCGATATGAATACCATAGATAGAAAAGAGCCGTTCCCATAACTGAATAAGGCGGCTTTGCCCTACAGCAGCAAGTAACTGTTTAGATGCAATGGTTGCGGGGAGTTCGGGGTAATTAAGGTGTTCACGACCAGCTGCAATGGCGCCAGAGGTGACAATAATAATACGGTGTCCTTTTTCATATTGCTGTGCGCATTGCCTAACCAGTTCAACAATATGCGCCTGATTCAATTGGCGTGAGCCCCCAGTTAACACACTGGTTCCTAATTTAACCACCACTGTTTGGCTATTTTTCATCATTTTTCTGCCATTAGGATTAACAAATACAAAGTAGATACCATTTTTATCAGCTGGAGAGCGTTATGCCAACAGGCATAACGCAAAATTAAACAAAAGTTGGTCTAAAACAAATTTATGCGCTTAATTCCAGTTTAAATTCTGCCATTTGCGCAGAAGGAAACAAAGTAAGCTCAAGTTCAGAAAATTGTTTGGAGAGGGATTGGTGAAAGGATAAAAGATTTTGCTCAATAAAATCAGTAACTGCATGGTCTTTTAGTGGCTTTGCTTGCCAGCTACCATGGCTATTGTATAGCCCAAGATGATATGAATACTCAAATCCCTCTTCACTTGGTGATAGTATCATCCACCAGCCCCAAAACTCCCTCTTCTCTGGCGCAATATTGGTGTTGACACAAACAGCAAGGCTATCAAAGAAATAGCTGCCTTCTAAGCATTGCTTTTCTCGTAAATAAGGTCCCAAAGCAGCAAACTTTTTTAAATACTTTCCGTTAGAGTAATCTGTTGGTAAAGCCATGTAAGGATCTCCTTGTTGAGAGATCCCTTTTTAACAAAAGTTAAAAAATAATCAAGTTATTAAATAAAATTAAACTATTTTACTTTTTAGCCAATCTGTCGTTTCACTGAGTGCTCGTTGAAAATTTTCAAAAACTGGGCTAGCTGGAAGTGTTAATAAATGGCTATCCATAGATGATCGAATAATTAAATCCGACTCCGCTTTTGGACTATAAATATCATTCTTCCAATGCACCGACATCATTGGCACTTGACTCCTACGACCTAAAAGCCCTTGATTTTTTAATGAATAACAACTTAGCTCATGTCGAAGTGCCGCACCATCTACGTAGTAAATCCCTAAACGGCTAGCAAAAACATCTAACTCCATTCGAGGGATATCGCTTTGATATTTATCTTCATGTAATAAACTATGAACAATAGGCCCCAATGCAGCAACCGCTTTAATTTTATCAGGGCACATATAAGCTAATCTTAAGGCTATATTCGCCCCAAAGCGTAAGCCAATAAGGCCAAAACGTGTATGATCGATCCAAGGGATGGTATCTAATTGTCTAACGACTTGCTCATGTAAAGCACTCGTTTCTTGTGAGAGCTTATATTTAACGGAGTAGCCAATAGATGGCATATCCAATGTCAGCATGGCAATGCCAAGAGGTTCAAGGTATTCCCGGAAATAGCGACAGTAATCAATTTGCAAACTATCAAGCGTGCCACAAATCATCACTGTCGGGTATGGGCCTTGGCCTGTTGATGGAATATGTAAAAAGCCACAAACCTCTTTATTACCATCAATCTTAAATGAAATTTTCTTCAACTTATAACGTGAAAACTGTGCAGCACTGTCATAAGCCTTACAAGCCAATACAATCGCTTGGTCCGCTAATTCATCACCTTTAATAAAAGGGTATGCCGCGATACTGTATAAATTTGCTGCACGTAACCACGCTCGACTCGCTTGTTCGCCGCCTTCAAACTGTAATGCATTTTGTTGCCAGCGCATCGCTTGGCTTGACCATTCAAAACACCAATTACCACGCCGATTACCGATAATAGTATCAAGTAAATTATTATCACTACGCTCTGCATCAGTAACCGCAATACGGCTCAAAACCTCTTCTATTTCTAAAGCATCAATACCACGCCAGATCCACATTAAGCGATTGATCATTCGGTACCAGCCTGCATGTTGCGTACCACTGAGCGCAGAATGACTTTTTATAATCGGTGGGCTATAAGCAGAGTATGAAACCAGTGTCGATGTTTCGGTCTGCCTAACTTTTGGCTTGAACAGTTTTTCGGAAAGATTTTGTTGAGTCATTTAGATAACCTGTTGGTTGAGCTAAATAAAAAAGGAATGCCATCGCATTCCCCTATCATATCGTTTTATGTTTTAATTTATTAGGTAATAATGTGTTAATAGGGTATTTTCTTCTATCCTAACGTCAATTATTACCTTTTATTTATACTCTAAACAATAATGATTACTTATCCTGCTCACACAAAGGCTTAACAAATACAACACCCATATCCCACGGTTGTTCAATCCATGTATTTTGCGGAATATCCACAACATAATCATCAACTAATGGGCGGCCTGCTGGTTTTGCAAAGATAGTCACAAAGTGGGCTTTTGGATACATATCGCGGATTGCTTTAGCAGTGCCGCCAGTATCAACAAGGTCATCAATAACAATAAAGCCTTCACCATCACCCGGTGCACGCTTAATCACGTTGAGGTCACGTTGGTTATCATGATCATAGCTAGAAATGCATACAGTATCGACATGACGAATACCCAGTTCACGTGCGAGAAGCGCACCAGGAACAAGGCCACCACGGCTAACAGCGATGATACCAGTCCATTGTTCGACAGGTAGTAAACGTTGTGCGAGTTTACGGGCATGTATTTGCAACATATCCCACGTTACGACATATTTTTCGCTCATAAAATTTGGGTCCCGACAGCTGAGTAAAACTGAAATGTGTCTTGCGGAAAAAAACGTTGCGCGAGATTATAGTGATTTGGTTCGCTAAAAACCAGCAAAAACGGATAATTGAGATCAATTAATATCATTTACACTGACTATTTATCGCATTAAGGTGTATGCTGAGATAATCAGTTGTATGGCTTGAATCACTTCACCATGCCTTTTTCACAGAATAAATTACTGTGCTCTATCTAATTTGAGATACAGCTAAACTGTAAAAGAGTGAACGACTAGAAGTAATAAAAAAACACTATAGTGGTTACTATAAACAAAGCTATTATTTTTCAAATTAGTACAGCAAGTTAAAGTATTTCGAACATGTATACTCTAAATAATTCGAGATGCAGCTAGGCGGCAAGTGAATGGGTCGCGAGTCGCGTACATCAGTATGCGACTGATGCCAGTGAACGCCGTCACCATACCTTAACGCAAGGTGCTGTTACTTGAAGCCTAATGAGTTATAACCAAAGTCGTATTAGGAGATCTAACGTGTCTGAACTCGCTAAACTGTCACCACAGCCATTATGGGATATTTTTGCTAAAATTTGTTCAATCCCCCATCCGTCACATCACGAAGAAGCGCTAGCAACACATATTATTGAATGGTCAAAACAAAAAGGTTTTCACGTAGAACGTGACCAAGTTGGTAATATTTTGATCCGTAAAGCAGCAACCAAAGGCTATGAAAATCGTAAAGCCGTTGTTTTACAAGCTCACTTAGATATGGTTCCACAGAAAAATAATGACACCGTTCATGATTTTACTAAAGATCCAATCCGTCCTTATATCAACGGAGAATGGGTAACCGCCGAAGGGACCACTCTTGGCGCAGATAACGGTGTAGGTATGGCATCTGCACTCGCCGTTTTGGCTGATGATAGTGTAGAACATGGCCCACTTGAAGTATTGCTAACCATGACCGAAGAAACTGGTATGGATGGCGCATTTGGCCTACAAGCTGGTTGGTTACAAGCAGACATACTGATCAATACTGACTCAGAAGAAGAAGGCGAAATCTACATGGGTTGCGCAGGGGGCGTGGATTTCACAGTCACCTTTGATTTAGCTCGTGAAGCCATCCCACAAGGTTATAAAACCTTTACCATGACGTTGAAAGGTCTAAAAGGCGGTCACTCAGGTGGTGATGTGCATTTAGGCTTAGGCAACGCTAACAAGCTACTGGCACGCTTCCTTGCAGGGCACCAAGAAGATCTTGGCTTAAAACTGCTGGAGTTTACCGGTGGTACCGTTCGTAATGCGATCCCTCGTGAAGGACATGTCATTATTGCGGTTCCTGCTGATAAAGTGACTGAATTAACTGCACTCAGAGCGCGTTATGAAGGTATCTTAAAAAATGAATTAGCCGTCGTTGAACCAAATTTAGTCCTGCTATTAGAAGAAACGCAAACAGAGCTACAAGCTCTCACTGAAGAGTGCCAAAAACGCTTTGTCTTCTTCTTAAATGCGGCACCAAATGGTGTTATCCGTATGAGCGATGTGGCAAAAGGCGTTGTTGAAACTTCCCTTAATGAAGGTGTTGTAACAATGACAGACAAGCAAGCTGAAGTGATCTTCTTAGTTCGTTCATTAATTGATAGCGGCAAAAACTATGTTGTTAACATGCTGACATCAATCAGTAAGCTTGCACAGGCTAAGTATAAAGCCGAGGGGAGCTACCCGGGCTGGCAACCAGATGCAGACTCACCAGTCATGCATTTAGTCAGTGAGACATACCAAAAATTGTTTGGTAAAACACCTAATGTCATGGTGATCCACGCTGGGTTGGAATGTGGCTTATTCAAAAAACCTTACCCTGATATGGATATGGTTTCTATTGGCCCAACCATTCGTGGCGCACACTCACCTGATGAGCGAGTACATATCGCGAGTGTTGGTGAATACTGGAAATTATTGACAGCTGTTTTAAAAGCAATCCCAGTTAAAAACTAATTTTAAGTGGCAAAGCGCTCGTCATAAGGCGAGTGTTTTGCCTACTTAAAGTGCTAATAGCAATTGCCTTTCTAGTTGTGGGCTTTGAAGAGTAACATGCAAACCAACTAACCTAACCCCTCGATTTTCACGGCGATTTTCCCAAACTTGCTTAGCTAATAAAATTAAATCTTGCTTATCTAATATAGGATAAACATGTTCTTGGGTTGTTTGCTGAAAATCATTAAATTTAATTTTTACCCCTTGGCGTGCAATACGACGATCAGGCTTAACTTTAGTCAATCTTAGCTCTAACTCCTCATAAAGCTTATCAAGTAATGGCAGGCATTCTTCCCAGTGATGAATATCTTCAGCTAATGTACGTTCAACCCCAACAGATTTGCGTAGCCTTTCAGGGTTAACTGCACGTTCATCAATAGCGTGACAACGCTCCCACAACACTTGTCCAAATTTCCCCATCGATTTTATTAAACTAACAACATCATACTGTTGTACATCTGCACAAGTTTCTAATCCCATATCTAACAATTTTTGTGCCGTAACTTTGCCAACACCGGGGATCTTCTTCAATGGCAGTGAAAGAACAAACTCAGACATATTCTGTGGAGTAATAACATATTGACCATTGGGTTTATTCAGATCAGAAGCTATTTTGGCAAGAAATTTAATTGGGGCGATCCCCGCCGAAGCCGTAAGCTGCAATTCATCAAATATTTGCTGACGAATAGCTTGAGCTATTAGGGTTGCTGAACCATGATGCTGCTCACACTCACTAACGTCTAAATAAGCTTCATCCCAAGAAAGTGGCTCAATAAGGTCGGTATAGCGAGAAAAAATTTTATGGATATGCAAAGAAGTTTCTTTATAAAGCGCCATTCGGCCTGATACAACTTTTAGATGAGGGCACAGCCTTAATGCAACTGCCGTAGACATTGCACTATGTACTCCATAACGTCGAGCTTCATAGTTAGCGGTGCTAATCACCCCACGACGATCCGCACTTCCCCCGACGGCAATAGGAATATTACGCAAGCTAGGGTCATCACGCATTTCTATTGCTGCATAAAAGCAGTCCATATCAATATGAATTATTTTTCGCACAGCAATTCACCAAAAGAAAATGAACAACTGAATAAATATACAGTATTTTATTTTAATGCGCAATTATTCAACAAAAATAAACTCGTCACCACTGCGTAATCAAAAAAGCTAAGTTATTCAACAATAATCATATGTTCATCTGATTGAAACATATCGCTGTCAAACTTCTCTGTCCTCGATGGGTTGTTAACAAGTACGGATTGAAGTGCTCTCGAACAAAGTTAGTCCTAATTAGATGAGATATTGCATACAAATGCTGAGAAAAGTATTACAAAAAGGACTCAAAAAATTAATTTAGCTTTATTCACACTCTAAATAATTCATGGTGCAGCTAGGCAATAAGTAAATGAATCGCTAAGAACTAGCACATTAGTATGTCACTAATGCGAATGAACTTAGTCACCATGACTTAATGAAGATGTTGTCACTTGAAGAATGACGGGTAGAAAACAAATATTTTTATAGGTAGCCAATATGATAAAAACGTTGATTCCACAATTAAAAAAAGGGATGGTTTTCAGTTTGTTTATTCTTGCTAGCCACAGCGCACTTGCTCAATCACCATTAATCGTGGCACATCGTGCCGGTACCGCTGACGCCCCTGAAAATACCCTTTATGCCATTAAGTTAGCAAAAGAAAATCAAGCTGATATTATTTGGTTAACTGTTCAGTTATCTAAAGATAATCAAGTTGTTTTATATAGACCTAGTGAACTCAAGGCGCTAACCGATAAGAACGGTGTAGTATCTGATTACTCAGCCAAACAACTCAACAAAATCAATGCGGCATATCAATTTAATAAAAAAAATAATATCCAATTGCCATTAGCAGAAACAACCATTGCTACGCTTGAATCTGTTCTTAAAAAATATCCTGATACTGAATTTTATATTGATTTAAAATCACCTGATGCAAATCCAGACATCCAAGCAGAAGCTATTTACACTCTGTTAGAAAAAACTAATGCCTTTAACAACATCCGTTTTTATTCAACTAACAATGCGTTTATAAAAGCTTTAGCGAAACGCTCTGATCGCATTAATACCTTTGAAAGCCGTGATGAAACTCGCACACTACTAGCCAATAATACGATGAATCATCAATGTTCAACATCAACTGAAGAAGCACCTAAAAAGCGTTGGTATGGATTTGAATTACATAGAAAAGTTGAAGTGATTGAAAAATACACGCTTGGCGAAGCACGTTCACCGGCAACCTTATCATGGGATAAAGAAGCGATTGATTGTTTTAGAAAAAATGGTGAAGCATACATAGTTTTATTTGGTGTTAATAACATCAAAGACTATCAATTTGCTAAAGAAATTGGAGCCGATGCCGTGATGGTTGATTCACCACAACTATTTAAAAAATAAATTTATTTTTGGCTTAATTAAGCTACATTTGATAATTCATAATGTGTAACTAAATTAAGCCTTTTATATTAAATGTAACCCTATAATATAAAAAGAAAATTACATTCCCATGCAGGTATATAACACTATTCTTGCTTGGTTCTAAGAAGGGAACATAAAATACGATTTTCATTAAAAATTAAAAAACATTGTAATTATTTTCAAGATAATAATAGATTAAAAACATTTCCCTCTTACAATCACATAATAGTTATTAGAAACCCCTTGTCATTAAAAGTTAATAATAACAATTAATTACTAGCCATTAAAAATGATAATAAAATGATATAATAACGCTAAAGTTATATATTGAATTCTTATAATTAATGCCATGCCATAAAGCGTATTCTAAAAAAATTAAAATATCATAATATAAAAATCAGTATTAGGAGTCATAATGAAATCATCATCTCTAGGTAAAGTAACATTAGAAAATTTTTGGAACAGTGACCTAAAATCTTTTTCAATAACTCATACACATGATAAAATTTTACATTTAGGTACAAGCCATACCGAGTATGATATTAAAGATAAACAAATAATACATAATGCTTATACCCTTATTTATACGCCACAATATGATGACTATTGGAACGTGACAATTACCACTGCAAACGGTGATATTTGGCACAATACAAGCCGTTTAAAATGTAATATAAAAAAGGAAGATAACGGAAATGTTATTATAGGAGTAAATGGTGATTCTCAAAGAATGTATGTTGCTTTCCCATTCTCCAGTACATGCTCAATGTCTCTAAAAAAAATGGATTAAAAAATTTAATACCAAAACAATCAAGAGAATATTTCGATAAAAACGTGAAGATATAACCTTAACTGTCACCAATACAGCTAAGGTTATAAGATAATAATTAAATATTTTAGATAATACGGTTTTTTTCCAACATCTTTTGGCGAGCTTGCTCACGTGCCATACGCTTTTTACGTGCATCGCAAGGCTCAGGGCAATCACAGACTTTCTCAACGCCTATGCTGCTTAACCCCCCACAACTACCTTGAATGCTTTTACGCTTAATAATGTACCCAAGTGACATGCCTAAAAATGCCAGTAGGAACAAGATAAACGCTGCAATAAAAACATTTAGCATCCTATCCCCCTAGTGTTACTGCTTCTTCTGTAAGAATGGTTCGAATGCCTTAGTATAGCGCTCTTCAAACCCTTTTTCTGTTTTCACTATCATAAATACTGGAATATTCATTTTTTCCGCTACAGCAAAACCGGTTTCTGGTCCTAAAACATTTAACCCTGTAGATAAGCCATCAGCGCTCATACAGGTTGGAGCCAATACCGTGATCGACACTAAGTTATGTTTAATCGGCATGCCAGTTTTTGGATCAATTGTATGAGAGAAACGCACACCATCTTGCTCAAAATAATTACGGTAGTCACCCGAAGTCGCAATTGACATATTCCCCGGCTCAATGACTTCTTGAGCAGTTTGATTTACACCATCAGTCGTTGGCTTTTCAATCGCTATGCGCCATGGAGCACCTTTACCATTATTGCCTTTTGTACGTACCTCACCACCAATATCAACCATATAATCATTGATCTTAACGGATTCTAAGTACTCAGCGACCACATCAACACCATAGCCCTTAGCGATTGATGATAAATCGACATACAATTCAGGAATAGTTTTAATCAGGTTATTACCCTGTACAGATAATTTTTCTATTCCGACCCAAGCACGACGTTTTTCTAATTCATCAGCCGAAGGGGCTTTTGTTACACGTCCTTCAGGGCCAAACCCCCATAAATTAACTAAAGGCCCTACCGTCACATCTAATGCACCATTAGTTAATTCGTTAATACGGATTGCTTCTTTAACAACTTTTGCTGTTGCAGCCGACACAGGAAAAGGAACATTAACCTCTTTTGATTGATTGAAGCGGCTTAGTTCAGAGTCAGGGCGATACGTTGACATCTGATCATTTACCTCTTCAAGGCGTTTATCAATCTCTGCTTGGATCGATTCACTACTTGGAGATGAAGAATCAGTAACGTATTTAATGGAATAGTAGGTTCCCATTGTCTGACCCTGTAGATTTGCCTGTTCAGGCCCACCGCAAGCGGTCAAAAAGAGTGTCGCTGCGAATAGCAGTACTGGTGTAATGACTTTTTTGTTCAGCATATTTTTCTCTGCTTCAATCATAAGTACCATAACGCTAGGTACTTAGACTATTGACAAACTAGTTCAGTTTGGCAGCAGCCGGTCGAGGTTGTAAAAAATTAACGAGTCAGCCAATTTATTCGTTTTTAACTAAAAACACAAAGGGGAAACCTTATCTTGCTCCCCCTTTTATCAACTGATAGCCCCAAAAACTGAGGCTATCCTCGTTATACTTCAAGTATATACAGTGAATTAACCACCAAAGTCATCCAGTAAGATGTTTTCATCCTCTACACCAAGATCTTTAAGCATCTTGATGACTGCGGCGTTCATCACTGGAGGCCCACACATGTAAAACTCACAATCTTCAGGTGCAGGATGATCTTTTAAGTAGTTTTCATACAGAACATTATGAATGAATCCTGTATAACCATCCCAATTATCTTCCGGCATTGCATCGGAAAGTGCAACATTCCAAGTGAAATTTTCGTTTTCAGCAGCAAGCTGATCGAAATCTTCGGTATAAAACATCTCGCGTTTAGAACGAGCCCCATACCAGAAACTAATCTTACGCTTAGACTTCAAACGTCTTAATTGATCGAAAATATGTGAACGCATAGGTGCCATACCTGCACCACCACCAATAAAGATCATCTCAGCCTCAGTCTCTTTGGCAAAGAACTCACCAAATGGGCCTGAAATAGTGACTTTATCACCGGGTTTCAAAGACCAAATATAGGAAGACATGATCCCTGGCGGAACATCTGGGTTACGAGGAGGAGGCGTGGCAATACGCACGTTTAGCAAAATAATCCCATGCTCTTCTGGATAGTTAGCCATTGAATATGCACGCACTGTAGGCTCTTTCACCTCAGATACATAACGGAATAAATTAAACTTATCCCAATCTTCGCGGTATTCTTCTGGCACATCGAAGTCTTCATATTTAACAACATGCTCAGGACATTCGATTTGAATAAAACCACCCGCACGGAATGGAACAACTTCACCCTCTGGGATTTTTAGTTTTAGTTCTTTAATGAAGGTTGCTTTATTATCATTAGAGATAACTTCACACTCCCATTTTTTAACCCCAAAAATCTCTTCAGGTAATTCAATTTTTAGATCTTGCTTAACATTCACCTGACACGCTAAACGGCAGCCTTCTTTTGCTTCACGTTTATTAATGTGAGAGAGCTCGGTTGGCAGAATATCACCACCACCTTCTTTAATAGTCACTCGGCATTGGCCGCACGACCCACCACCACCACAGGCAGATGAAACAAAAATACCTTGGTTAGACAACATCCCTAACAGTTTATCACCCGCTGGAGCATCGAAGCTTTTTTCAGGATCACCGTTAATTTCAACTTTAATGTTACCTGTATTGACTAGCTTGGATTTCGCAAACAGGATCAAACCTGTCAGCGCCAAGACTATCAAGGTAAACATCACTACACCTAGAATAATAATATCCATGAATTCTTCTCGCCCTTATAGCTGAACACCGGAGAAGGACATAAAGCCCAGTGCCATCAAACCAGTGGTGACAAAGGTAATACCTAAGCCTTTCAGACCCCCCGGAACATCGGAATATTTCATCTTTTCACGGATTGATGCTAACAACACAATCGCTAACATCCAGCCGATACCTGAGCCGAATCCATATACGATAGATTCGCTAAAGTTATAATCACGCTGAGCCATGAAAGAGACGCCACCAAAGATTGCACAGTTAACGGTAATCAACGGCAGGAAGATACCCAATGCGTTATAAAGTGACGGGAAATAACGATCTAAAATCATTTCCAAGATTTGTACTAGAGCAGCAATAACCCCAATGAAGGTAATAAAGTTAAGGAATGATAAATCAACGCCTTCAACTAGTGCACCATCCCGTAATACAAGGTTATAAACTAGGTTATTAGCGGGTACAGAAATACCTAACACAACCGTAACAGCGATACCCAAGCCAAACGCGGTCTTAACATTCTTTGATACAGCCAAAAACGTACACATACCAAGGAAGAATGCCAAAGCCATATTTTCAATAAATATCGCTTTTACAAATAGGCTAATATAATGTTCCATAGACTTAATCCTTCTCTACCTGAGCTGGTTTTAGAGTACGTAAACCCCAAATCAGCATCCCAATGATAAAGAATGCACTAGGTGCTAACAGGAACAGACCATTAGGCATGTACCAACCACCATTTTGCAGTGATTCCATAACGGTGATACCAAATAACTTACCTGAACCAAACAGTTCACGTAAGAAACCGACTAAGATCAATATCACTCCATATCCCAGTCCGTTACCGATACCATCCATAAAGCTTTCAATTGGTGGCGATTTCATCGCATATGCTTCAGCACGTCCCATTACGATACAGTTTGTAATGATGAGGCCAACAAATACCGAAAGCTGTTTCGATATCTCATACGCATAAGCACGCAGTATTTGGTCAACAACGATAACTAAAGATGCAATGATTGCCATCTGTACGATAATTCGCACACTGCTTGGAATATAATTACGAATTAATGAGATAAAAAAGTTAGAAAACGCAGTAACTAAAGTTACCGCAATAGTCATTACGACCGCTGTTTCCAACTTAGTGGTTACTGCTAATGCAGAACACACACCAAGGATTTGTAACGCAATTGGGTTGTTATCGAACAAAGGCCCAAATAGAACGCGTTTTACTTCTTTAGAATCAGCCATTATTCAGCGCTCCTTCACGAACTTTTTTCAGGAACGGACCAAAGCCGTTATCACCTAACCAAAAATCAAACATATGCTGAATGCCATTTGAGGTTAGCGTTGCTCCTGACAAACCATCGATACCATAAGGGCTATCAGTTGAGCCACTACGAACAATTTTTATGGCAGGAACACCTTGCTCGTTAAATAGCTTTTTGCCCGGCCATTGTGCTTTCCATTGCGGATTATCAACTTCACCACCCAGACCTGGAGTTTCACCGTGTGAATAGTAGGTGATACCACGGGAAGTCACGCCATCAATATCAACAGCAACAAAAGCGTACATCACGGACCATAGCCCTGAGCCATAAACAGGTAAAATAACTTGCGATATTTTGCCTGCATCATCTTTGACTAGATAAATCTCAGCACTATTAGCTCGACGACGAATTTTGGCGATATCTTCCGCAGGAGACAATGCAATACTGGTTTCATCACTACGCAATTCGCTATTTAAGTCAAAACGGCTGGTACTGTCAGAAAGCTCATTGGTTTTGAAATTCAAAAGTTTTGGCTCGATTCGCTCGCCATATACTTTCTGAACTTCTTCTGGTGTCATTTTAGGTTTTAATAGACCTGCAACGCTCAAAATATTGCGCTGCGTATCTAGCATAATTTGTTCTTGCTGCTGAGATTTTAGTCCAACAGCAGAACCCGCTACGACGATAGAACAAACTAAACATAGAATGAATACGACTATGAATGTCCTGCCGACGCTATCTTTATTTGTTGTATTTTCACTAGCCACGGGCTTTTCTCCGTTTAATATTTGCTTGAACGACCAGATAGTCAAACAGAGGAGCAAACAGGTTGGCGAACAGAATGGCTAACATCATGCCTTCTGGATACGCAGGGTTTGCAACACGGATCAGCACACACATCACGCCGATTAAGATACCGTAGGCCCACTTACCTTTATCTGTAAATGATGCCGATACCGGATCCGTCGCCATGAAGATCATCCCAAATGCGAAGCCACCTAGTACCATGTGCCAATACCAAGGCATTGCAAATAATGGGTTAGTCTCTGAGCCAATAAAGTTAAACAGATAGGACATGGCTATCATACCTACCATCACACCCGCAACGATGCGCCACGAAGCGATTCGGAAGAACATGATAAATAAACCACCAATGAAGATCATCAGCGTTGAAACCTCACCGATGGAACCTGGCATATTACCTAAAAATGCCTGCATCCAAGTGATTGGCTCACCGGATACGGTATTCATTAGCGCGTGTTCGCCACCCGTAGCCCATTGAGAAAGTGGTGTTGCACCTGAAAAACCATCCGCCGCAGTCCAAACTAAGTCACCCGAGATTTGCGCAGGGTAAGCAAAGAAAAGAAACGCACGACCAGCTAATGCAGGGTTCAGGAAGTTACGACCTGTACCACCGAAAATTTCTTTCGCAATCACAACACCGAATGTGATCCCTAATGCAGCCTGCCACAGAGGGATCGTTGGCGGTACAATAAGCGCGAATAAAATAGATGAAATAAAGAAACCTTCGTTGATTTCATGGCCACGGATCATGGAAAACAATATTTCCCAAAACCCGCCAACTACGAAGACAACAAAGTAGATAGGTAAGAAATACACAGCGCCTAGTAGCATTTTACTGCCCCACCCCGCATCAGGGGTTAACGAAGCCCCTAAAAACTGCGCTAGGCGGTAATGCCAATCACCAGCAAGTACTTGCTGTAACTCCGCACCACTATATAAATGGTAAAGTGCAGGGATCGCTTGGTTACCTACGTTGTACATTCCCCAAAACATTGCTGGGAAGACAGCCAGCCAAACAAGGATCATCATGCGTTTTAGATCGATAGTATCACGAACGTGAGAACGACCTTTTGTCACAGTTCCCGGAGTATAAAATACTGTAGAGACAGCTTCATACAATGGATAGAATTTTTCTAACTTTCCACCGGGCTCAAAATGATGCTCATTCTTTTCAAATAAATTTTTCAGACCCATGGAATTACCCTTCTAACTCAATCTTGGTCAGTACATCACGAAGTACTGGGCCATATTCATACTTGGCCGGACAGACGTATGTACACAGTCCCAGATCCTCTTCATCCAACTCTAGGCAACCCAGTTCCTGTGATGAATCGGTATCTCCAGCAAGCAGATCACGCAGTAAATGAGTGATCATAATGTCAAGAGGCATCACTCGCTCATAGTTACCAATTGGAACCATTGAACGCTCACCACCATTCATGGTAGTTGTGAAGTTAAAACGTTTATTTTTCAGGAAATGACCAATCGTGGTACGTGTAATGGTGAATTTATTTACACCGGGCATAATCCAACCAAATAGTTCTTTCTCACGCCCTTCACGTAATACTGAAACTTGATTATGGAAACGACCGAGGTAATGATGAACATCATCACAGGTCACACCCCATAATATTGAGCCAGAAATAATTCGGTTTTCACCTTCTTTAAGCTGACCTTTTGTCAACTCATACAAATCTGCACCAAGACATGTTTTCAATAGACGAGGCTTCTCAACTTGAGGACCTGCCAGTGAAATAACACGCTCAGTATATAGATAGCCTGTCGTAAATAGCTTACCAATCGCAATCACATCTTGATAATTGAGATGCCATACTTTTTTCTTAATGCTTACTGGCTCAAGAAAATGAATATGCGTTCCAACTAAGCCTGCTGGGTGTGGGCCGGCAAACTCACTGTAAGTAATTTGTGCATTGATTTCAGATTTAACCAAAGCCCCTGCGCCATGGCAGACATGGACTTTTCCATCAGTTAAGCGACTTAGAACAGTTAACCCATCATTAAAGGCTTGCTGTTGTAACTGAATAACCACCAAAGGATCAGCTGCGAGCGGATTGGTATCCATTGCTGTCACAAAAATTGCAACTGGCGTAGAGCCAAGCTCTGGTGAACGGCTAAATGGGCGGGTTCTTAACGACGTCCACAAACCTGACTTAACTAAATTCTGCTCGACTTGCTCACGAGATAGACTTGCAAGCTCATCACTCTGATAACTCGCGAAAGTTTCCTGATCATCACCATCGATTTCGATAACAACAGATTGTAGGACGCGACGCTCACCACGATGAATAGCAACAATTTTACCGCAGGCTGGGCTGGTGAATAATACACCGGGGTTCTTTTTATCTTCAAAAAGTACCTGCCCTTTTTTTACGTGCTCACCTTCTTTAACCAGCATCGAAGGACGCATTCCGACATATTCTTCACCTAGCAATGCTACGTGTTGAATTTTCGGGCCGTCTTCTATTACTTGGGCTGGCTCACCTGCAATAGGAAGGTTGAGGCCTTTTTTAATTTTAATCATAAGATCTGCACAAGTTTCTCAGTTAACCCTAAGCTAATAATCCAGCATGGACCATAGCGACTCAGTAAATAAAAACAGCTCAAGTTACATTCATAACTCAAGCAAATAATTCTCTCAATATTGTGACGCTATTCTCTTATTCTGCCGTTCGTAATTTTACCAGTTCCCCCGACCTATGTCCGGTTATTCAAGTGACTTAGCTCAAGCAAATAACAATAAATTTTCAATTTTGTTGACAATAGGTCGGAATAACCGAGCTATTACCTCATATTTATCGAAAGCTGACTATTTTTCATGCAATACCAGTACATCACTAAACTATTCACTCGCTATATCAAATAACTACCCGCTCATCTAAAATACCGTTAGAATGTCTTTTTTTTAGGCAAAACTCTTAATTTCATTTGGTTTAAGTATGAACAAAAACATCCTTATCTGTGTTGGATTTTCGTTATTATTCCTACAATCAGCTGCCGCTGAAACGAATAACCCTTCATTTTTGCTTAATATGAAGACGAATAATTCGTCAAATTCAGCAATTTATATTCAGATTTTTAAGCAAGAAGGTGTTTTAGAACTCTATCAAAAATTGCCAAATGGAAAGTTTAACCTGTCCAAAACTTATCCTATTTGTAAATTTTCAGGTGGCCTTGGCCCTAAAAAAGTTGAGGGAGATCTAAAAAGCCCAGAAGGATTTTATCAAATAACCGCTAACCAACTGAATCCAAACAGTCGGTATTACCGATCTATTAATTTAGGATTTCCTAATGAGTATGATCGTGCTCAAGGTTATCAAGGCAATTACTTGATGATCCATGGTGACTGCGTTTCTGTCGGCTGTTATGCAATGACAGATAAATATATGAGTGAGATCTACCAAGCAGTAGAAGTCGCCTTTAGAAATGGGCAAAGTACTATAGATGTCAGTATTTACCCATTTAAAATGACAAAAGAAAATATGTTATTGCATAGAAACTCAAGCCATTATGCCTTCTGGCAGCAATTAAAACCTGCATATGATTACTTTCAAGATACAGGCAAGCCTGCACAAATCTCTGTTACATCAGGGAAATATGCGGTCAATAGCTTGCCAGAAACTTCGGATAAGTTGTTGCGACTCAGATCACAATATGCGTTGGCCGAGATGAAATAGCACAAAACTGCCCGGTGCTATCTTTTGCCAACTCTCATTGCCAGTGAGTGGCTGTGTGGCAATAACAGAAACAATATCGGTTGGTGTCGTACAGCTTTGAAAATCAATTTCAACATCTTGATCGAGCAATTTTGCTTTACCAAAAGGCGCTTTACGGGTTATCCAATACAGATTGGTTGAGCAAAAAGCCATGACGTAGCGCCCATCAGATAACAACATATTAAACACGCCTTTAGCCCGTAATTGCTCAGCAAGTTGGCCAATAAAACGGAATACAGCCGGCCAATTCGCAGGCTTCTTTGGATATTTAGCAGCAAGCTGACTTAAGATCCAACAAAAAGCTTTTTCACTATCAGTTTCACCAATTGGTCGATAATAGCCAGTCTCCAACGAGCGATAACCTTTCAGTTGCCCATTATGTGCATACGTCCAATTACGCCCCCAAAGTTCGCGAGTAAATGGATGAGTATTGGCTAAGGTCACATCCCCTCGGTTAGCTTGCCGTATATGAGCAATAACCGTTTCCGATTTGATTGGATACTCCTGCACAAAACGCGCAACAGGAGATAAAAAGCTGGGCTGAGGATCTTTAAAAGTGCGACAACCTAACCCCTCATAAAACGTGATCCCCCAACCATCTTTATGAGGGCCAGTTTGACCGCCACGTGAGATCAAACCACTGAGGCTAAAATTTATATCCGTCGGCACGTTAGCACTCATGCCAAGTAACTCGCACATCTCAAGACCCTCTATCATTCAGAGAATTACTTAACCATCTCTTTTTCAATTAGCTGGATCAGGATATGGATCACTTTAATGTGAATTTCCTGAATACGATCAGCGTAACCAAAATGTGGCACACGAATTTCAATATCTGCCGTGCCCGCCATTTTACCGCCATCTTTGCCGGTCAATGTGATCACTTTCATGCCTTTTTCACGAGCAGCACTGATAGCTTTAATAATATTGCCTGAATTACCTGAAGTCGAAATGCCAAGCAATACATCGCCTTCTTTTCCAACAGCTTCAATAAAACGAGAGAAGACAAATTCATAACCAAAATCGTTGCTCACACAAGAAAGATGGCTGACATCTGAAATCGCGATAGCAGGGTAACCTGGGCGGTTTTCACGGTAACGCCCTGTGAGTTCTTCAGCAAAGTGCATAGCATCACAATGGGAACCACCATTACCACATGACAGTACTTTTCCTCCAGCCTTAAAAGAGTCAGCCAGTAACACTGCCGCTTGCTCAATTGCCTTAATATTTGCTTCGTCGTTTAGGAATTGCGCCAACGTATCGGCTGCTTCTGAAAGTTCACCACGGATCAGGTCTTGATACATGAGATAACCCCTTAGATTGAATAATTTAGAGTAATAACCATTACCCTTTAACTATTCAGATTGTTACACAGGGTTAATTTTCTTTCTACACCTGATTCAGTGCAAATTTAGGCATTTAAGGCTAATCAGTGCTTTTTCGATACTTAAGTTATTACAGATCCCCCATAAATCCATTTTTGAAATTATCACAAGGAGGTATTTGACGATTTTGTGAGCCAAGTTGTAATTAAGATGTAAATGTGTTGCTAATTGTTTATTAATGGATATAGATTAAAGGAAACAACAGGTCAGACCTCTTACAAGTAGACAGGAGTTTCCCTATGACCCTACTCAGCATTATTCTCTTTCTCGCATTAATCGGTGTTCTTTGTTATCACAAAACATCATTGGTTCTAAGTACCGTTCTGTTACTTGCCTATACCGCAGTAATGGGGCTATTAAGTGTTTGGAGCTACTGGATGTTACTGCCTGTCGCACTGGTGCTATTCCCCTTTGTTTTTACACCAGTTCGTCAATCATTATTCTCTGCTCGCGCACTAAAAATGTTCCAAAAAGTTATGCCACCTATGTCTAGCACAGAAAAAGAAGCTATCGACGCAGGAACAACATGGTGGGAAGGTGATCTTTTCCGTGGGGCACCTGATTGGAACAAACTACATAATTATCCAAAACCGCAATTGACCGCTGAAGAGCAAGCTTTTATTGATGGTCCTGTTGAAACTGTTTGCGGAATGGTTAATGACTTTGAAGTTAGCCATGAGCTGGCGGATCTTACCCCTGAAGTGTGGCAGTACTTACGTGATCATTGCTTCTTTGCCATGATCATTAAAAAAGAGTACGGCGGCCTTGAGTTTTCTGCTTATGCACAATCACAAGTGCTACAAAAACTGGCTGGCGTATCAGGTATTCTAGCGATTACTGTTGGGGTGCCTAATTCTCTAGGTCCCGGTGAATTATTGCAACATTACGGTACTGATGAGCAGAAAAAACGTTATTTACCTGGTTTAGCGACCGGTGAAGAAATCCCTTGTTTCGCACTCACAAGTCCAGAGGCGGGCTCTGATGCAGGTGCTATCCCTGATACAGGCGTCGTTTGTATGGGTGAATGGCAAGGTGAGCAAGTTTTAGGTATGCGTTTAAACTGGAACAAACGCTATATCACCCTAGCACCTATTGCTACAGTTCTTGGGCTGGCATTTAAATTATCTGACCCTGATCGTTTATTGGGTGGTGAAAAGCACCTAGGTATTACCTGTGCATTAATCCCGACTAACACCCCAGGGGTGGAAATTGGTCACCGCCACTTCCCACTTAATATTCCATTTATGAATGGGCCAACTCGTGGACAAGATATTTTCGTACCTATCGATTATATCATTGGCGGTCCAAAAATGGCTGGTCAAGGCTGGCGCATGCTTGTTGAGTGTTTATCTGTTGGCCGTGGTATTACCTTGCCATCAAACTCAACCGGTAGTTTGAAAAGTATTGCTATGGCAACAGGTGCCTATGCGTATATCCGTCGCCAATTTAAATTATCAATTGGTAAGATGGAAGGTATTGAAGAACCATTAGCTCGTATCGCAGGTAATGCTTACTTAATGGATGCAGCGGCAACCTTAATTACCTCTGGTATTATGTTAGGTGAAAAGCCTGCTGTTCTATCCGCAATTGTAAAATATCACTGTACCCATCGAGGTCAACGCTCTGTGATTGATGCCATGGATATCACTGGCGGTAAAGGTATCTGCCTTGGCCCATCCAACTTTGTTGGCCGCTCTTATCAAGGCGCACCTATTGCAATCACCGTTGAAGGGGCAAATATTTTAACCCGTAGTATGATCATCTTTGGTCAAGGGGCTATTCGTTGCCATCCATATGTACTTGAAGAAATGGCAGCAGCGCAAGAGAACAACCTGCATAAATTTGATAAAGCGGTATTTGGTCATATTGGCCACGTATTTAGCAATAAATGTCGTAGCTTCTGGTTAGGCCTAACGAATGGCCGTGGTAGTCATGCACCAACCAAAGATGAAACACGTCGTTATTATCAAATGTTGAATCGTCAAAGTGCTAACCTAGCCTTACTCGCTGACGTTTCCATGGCTGTGTTAGGTGGTAGTTTAAAACGTCGTGAGCGCATCTCTGCACGCTTAGGCGATATTCTTAGTCATCTTTATTTAGCTACCGCGACACTAAAACGCTATGAAGATGAAGGACGTCAGAAAGCCGACTTACCGTTAGTTAAATGGGCTGTCGAAGATTGTTTATACCAATCTGAAAAAGCCATTGATGATTTACTGAAAAACTTCCCTAATAGGTTTGTTGCTGGTGTTATGCGTTTTACGCTCTTCCCTACTGGTCGTGCAATGTCCGCGCCATCAGATCGCCTTGATCATAAACTCGCACAGTTAATGATGGAGCCATCTGAAACTCGCGATAGGATCGGTCGTGGTCAGTATCTAACACCAACTGAACATAACCCACATGGTTTGGTTAATCAGGCCCTGTATGACATCATCGCCGCAGAACCAATTTTTGAAAGGATTTGTCGCTTGAAAGAACGTAAATTTAGCTTCACTCGCTTAGATGAATTGGCAGAGAAAATGCTACCTGAAAATATCATCACACAAGAAGAAGCGGATATTCTACGCAAAGCTGAGGCTAGCCGTCTTCGCACCATCAATGTTGATGAGTTTGATTTCGAAGCATTGGGAACAGCTAGTACAAAAAAGCCTCAAACTGAAAGCGAACACGAAAAGCAATCTAAAAAGAAACAAGCTGCTTAATTAATTACAGGCACAAATGAAAATAGGCGGGAAACATAGATAAACGATGTAACCTGCCTAACTAAATGTAGCCCCTCTCAGATTTGAAGCATAGCAAGTATATTTAATGATATAAAAACTAGCCTTTTATATTGGGCTAGTTTTTATTTTTTTAATTAAACTTCACTAACATTATCATTATTCGACTTAAACATCTCTAATAAAGAGTAATTACATCTTTAGTAACATTATTACTATATAAATAAATTTAACTTAAACAATTCTTATATTAATATCTCCCGCTATTTTCACTGTAGCGAGTGAAATCAATAACTCTCAAGTTTATTAATGGAGATATCATATGTCTTATTCAAGTAAGGAAGTACCACAAGGGGTCAAGCGTTGGAACTGGGGCGCGTTTATGTTTAATATCATCTGGGGATTTGGAAATAAATCTTATTTACCGTTATTGATGCTAATCCCAGTATTTAATCTAATATGGATGTTCGTTTGTGGATTCAAAGGTAATGAATGGGCTTGGAAGAATGGTGACTATGATTCAGAAGAAACCTTCATGAAAGTACAAGAAACATGGAATAGAGCTGGATTAATCTATTTTATTATTAGCGTTGTATTTTCTGTCGTATTTTTCTTATTCTTTTTCTCGACAATGATGGCAATGTTAGCGGGTATTGCATCACAAGGTCAATATTAACAGTAAGTTATAACTGCTATAGTTTGTAATTAATATTAAATTATCATAGTGATTTTAAAATATCATAAACAAGCTTAAAATCACTATGACGACCACAGTTCTAATGTTTTATTTTAATTGATGTAAATAATTCATTCTATTAACAACACTCAACCAATCTTTTTGATACAGTAAACATTGAAAGCAATCCTCCTTTGCCCCCATATCAATATAGAACTTAGCTTTACTCACCCTATTATCAATATGACCTTTGTTATACAAATAGATATCCACTAGAGATCCAATAGCATCCCCCCTATATCTTCCATTCAAATCAATAACTTTCTGATAATAGCGAATGCTATTTTCTAAATTAACATCCATACCGATACCAACTTTATTTAGAATAGCTAAATGATATAACGCAGGTTCAAAATCAGGTTGTAATTCAATGCTGTTATTTAAATAATTAATAGCTAATAAACAATTTTCATCGGGAACACGTTTTTTTACAGAACAATTCGAGTCATCAAAATAGATAAGATATAAGAGATAATGACTATACACATCACCTTTCCTAGCTTTATCTTTCAATTGATTAAAATTTTGAATTGTTCTAGGTTCTTTAACCGATATATTGAGATCACTTTGATATATGATTTCCTTTTTAGGTAATTTATAGTCAAGCATTCTATAAGAAGGGCGCTCCTTATAGGTTTCTTGACAGCCCATACAACCACTTATAAAAAAAACAAAAATAATGTAAAAATATCTAAGCAAACTAGAACCTATTAAATATTGTGAGGTAAAAAATATTAAAAAAGAATGAAGCAGCGGTAATCATATTTTAAATATTTAATTCACCCTCATCTGTGTTTTCCTTCTAATGCAGTAAGGTGTGTAATTATTAGATGATATCTACTCGTTATACTGTAAGTTGCAGAGGTGTTAACTGCATCTAGCTAACCAAGTCACATAGTTTACCTATGCTCCGCTGCTACTTTAGCTTGTCGCTTATCTGCTCCTAAAATTATTTAGAGTATATTTATTTCCATTTCAAATCCTTTTATTAATATTTAACCTACTATTAATCTAGTTTTTTAAAGCTACCGTAATGCCTAGTACAAAATTGACTTCCATTTTTCATGCCAATTTCAGCATAATGTTGAGCTTGTTTTAAATCGACACCTTCGCCATCATCATTACTGATATGAAGATAAATCAAATACTCACATGCTAATTCACTACCTTTTTCCCCCTTATTCATTACCTTATCTAAATAATAAACTGCTTTTTGACGATTTCTTTTGAACCCAATACCTTCAGCATACATTTTACCAAGTTCAAACAGTGCTAAATCATACTCAGGATTTTGCTCAAGTGATTTTTTAAGGTATTCAACAGCAAGTAGACAATTCTGGTTCGGTTTAGTATCTAATATAATAATACTACTACAATTAGAATCATTATAATGTAGCATAGACATTAAAAAACTACTTTCCGCATCGCCATTTTCAGATTTAAATTTTACATTTAAAAAATCATTTAAATTTCTAGGCTCTGGATTTTTATCTTTTATAGAATTATCAAATTTAATATAATTAGATGGATAGTTATAATTTAACATTCTATATGAAGGGGTAATTTCCTCTCGCTCTTTATTAAGAATACAACATCCTGATAGAAATAACACAAACAAAACAATTGTGAATATTTTCAATCAATACCTCATTAATTAATGAAATAAATTATAAACAATTAAAAATACGTGATAAAACTTAATTAGCAAATAAATTAAATCAGTAATAACAGTATATATAAACTAAAAATTAGACTTAAATCATTACCAGAAAGCTAACACAAAAAAATTATCTCATTAAACTATAAGATAAAAAATAACTAATTAAGGTTATTTTTTATTTATCTGATAAAAAACAGATAGCATAAAATTATTTATACTTAAAATAAACTAAGGTGTGGCTAGACGATAAATGAAGATGAAGCGGGTAGAGTATACATAAACTATCAACACACTGAAATTTGGAGAATTTCGGGTACATATTGAAAACGAAAGATACTATCAATATGACAATATCTCCCCTTGTCATGCTTCAAGATGCAGGAGGTTGACTACGCCTACCTGCATCTCAAATTATTTACGGTATATATTTATAGACAAGAATTAAAGTTCTAGCGCCAATAACTCTTCGATGGTTTGGCGACGACGGATCAGTTTTGGCTCACCATTAATCAGTAGTACTTCAGGTAATAATGGACGGCTGTTGTAGTTTGATGACATGGAAGCACCGTATGCACCTGTATCATGGAACACTAAATAATCGCCAATCTGCACCTCTGGTAATAAGCGAGTTTCCACCATACCGCCTTCTTGCTGCGTAAACACATCACCTGATTCACATAATGGCCCAGCAATGATACTTTCTGTTTGTGCGCTATTTTCGAGTGATCGTCCATCGGCAGGGAGTACAGAAATATGATGATAGCTGCCATACATTGCTGGACGCATTAAATCATTAAAACCACTATCCACTAGCACATAGTGACGGCTACCCATATGTTTAACTGCTCTAACTTCGGCGATTAACACACCAGACTCCGCAACTAAATAACGTCCCGGTTCTATTTCCAGTTCAACATTATGCCCCAAATGTTGCTCGATACGCTGACGAGCACTATTCCATAGGCTGTAATAATGTTGAATATCAATAATTTCATCTTGCTCACGGTACGGTGTTGATAGCCCACCACCAGCCGAAATCGCCTGTATATCAACACCTGACGAAATGACTTGCTCGACCATTGCATCACAGACATTGGCTAGATGTTGGTAATCTACCCCAGAGCCAATGTGCATATGCAATCCGACTAACGATAAGTCATATCGACGAATTTGTTCGAGTGCCTCTGGTAAGTCTTGATACCAGATACCATGCTTGCTGTTTTCACCACCTGTATTGGTTTTTTGTGAGTGACCGTGACCAAAGCCTGGGTTAATACGTAACCAAATTGGATGCCCTTGTTTTTGTTCACCAATTTGACTCAACATATCGATTGAGCCTGCATTAACAGGAATATCTAGCTCTGTAACACGTGCTAGTGTCGCTCTATCAAGTACATCAGCCGTAAATACTATTTCTGATTTTTCACGACCCGCCTGAAAACCAGCGACTAAAGCACGCTCAATTTCGCCTAGTGAAACAGAATCGACTTTGACACCATGTTCACGCATCAAACGTAAAATATGGATATTAGAGCAGGCTTTTTGTGCAAAACGCACCGTGTCGAATACTTTGAGCTGTTGTATACGCTCAATAATAACGGCGCTGTCATACACCCATAATGGCGTCCCAAACTGCTCAGGCAAAGCACGTAGATTTTCAGGTGTTAAATATTGGCTTGTGGTGGTTGCAAATGATGTCATTGTATACCCGAAATCCTTCAAGTTTCAGTGTTGTTGATAGTTTATCTATGCTCCCCGTCTATCTTCGTTTGTCGCCTAACGGCAACTCGCATCACTTGGAGTATAGATCCTCTAACCATTTTTATTATACCTTCTATTATTCAGAGAATAGTCGGGAAAAAAAATATCCATTTTGTTAGAATCTATTCACTTTTGATATAGGATTGGCGATGAACACATTTTCTTGGCGGCATATTGAAATTTTTCGGGCAGTAATGACCACGCCAAATTTAACTGAAGCGGCACTCTTACTGAACACCTCTCAGCCAACAATCAGCCGTGAGCTGGCTCGGCTTGAACACCTATTACAGTTTAAATTGTTTGATCGTATTAAAGGTCGTTTAAAACCAACCACTCAGGGGCTACGTTTTTTTGAAGAAGTGGAGCGTTCATATTATGGATTAGAACGTATAAAAAACTCGGCGCAGACGATCCGCCGCTTTGATAACGCTCAACTCTCTGTCATTTGTTTACCGGCTTTCGCACAATCATTATTGCCGCATGTTTGCCAAAAATTTATGGCTGACTACCCTGAAGTGAGTTTAACGGTTATCCCGCAGGAATCTCCCATTTTAGAAGAGTGGTTATCAGCTCAGCGCTATGATTTTGGATTAACCGAGCATTTGCAAACCCCACCCGGTACTGAGCAACTGACATTAGGCTCACTGAATGAAGTTTGTGTCTTACCAAGCGGCCATCCTCTTGAAAGTAAGGCAATACTGACACCAGCTGATTTTCAGCAGCAAAGTTTTATCAGCCTCTCACTGACTGATAGCTATCGACAAGTCATTGATGCCATTTTTTCTCAACAGCAAATAGACAGAAAAATGGTGATGGAAACCCATTCGGCATCATCGATTTGTGCGATGGCACTAAAAGGCATTGGTATTTCAATCGTCAATCCAATTACTGCGTTAGATTTTCATCAGCAATCATCTGGTAAGCTTATTATTCGACCGCTTAGCTTTGCGATCCCATTTACCGTAAGCCTAATAAAACCCATTCATCGCCCATCCTCAGAGTTATCAGATGTTTTCACTCGCTATTTACAAGATATATTTGCACAAACAGAGCGGGATTTAAGTGTGGCGCTGTTGGAGCATTGATAACCAATATTCCGAGGTTGCAAACCAATTACCAAGAAAATCTAATACCGCCCTTAATGTTGTAGGCATATTTTGCCGACTGGTATAAACCGCATAAATCCCAAGTGGCTGCGGTGTATAATCTGGTAGTAATTGGATAAGCTCTCCCGATTCAAGGTATTTTTTTACCGATAAATAGGGCTGCATTGCAATACCGGCTCCATTTAATGCGGCTTGAGATAAAAAGACAGACTCATCAGCGCTTAATCGCCCCCCCACTAACACAGAAAAAGGCTCACCGTTCTTTTCAAATCGCCATAAACTGCGGCCGAAGAAATTATAAGTTAAACATTCCATAGGGGCTAAATCTTCAGGTTTAACCGGTATTTTTTTATCTTTTAAAAAAGAAGGGGCGGCACAAATCACCGAATGGCAAGTTGATAATGGTTTTGCAATTAAACTCGGCTCTAATTGGTTAGTAATACGGATCGCAAGATCTATCCGTTCTTCAACTAAGTTTACCGCTTTGTTGGTAATGCTCAGATCAATCGCCATATTAGGATACTGGTTAAGAAACTCTGTCATTGCGACGGAAAGGACTTGACTAGCAATTGACTGTGCGCAACTAATGCGCACCAAACCTGTTAGTTCATTAGCATCATGTTTTTGTTGTACAGGCAATGTTAGAGACAATGCATTCAATTTAAGTGCTTGCTGATAAACGCTTTCTCCAGCCGAAGTTAAACTCAATCGTCTGGTTGTCCGGTTCAGTAAGCGTACCCCCGCCCATTGTTCCATTTCAAAAAGATAACGCGTTACCATCGCACGCGACATATCCAATTGATCCGCCGCAGCACTCATACTGCCCTGCTCTACAATACTAATAAAAACTTGAACTGCCGTTAGCCTATCCATCTATTTGACCGATTTATGCAACAAACATTTGCTCATTATGGCGTTTTTCTCATCATTATTGCAATTTAATATACACCTATTCCAGACAGATGAGACAAACTAACCAACAATTGGAAATAAATGATGAAACTACACACAGCAGTTGCCGCCTCAATTCTATTGATGAGTACCTCATTAGCTCAGGCCGCCGATCTAAAGCTCGATGTTTATAACCCAGGAAATAACAGTGTATTCCCTGTTTCTTCTGAAATTATTAGCGGTGATAAGGAAGTTGTTTTAATCGATGCTCAATTTCAAAAAAATGATGCTCAAGCTCTGGTTAATAAAATCAAAGCATTAAATAAAACATTAACAACTATTTATATCAGTCATTCAGATCCTGATTATTACTTTGGATTAGATACCATCACCAAAGCATTTCCAGATGCAAAAGTGGTCGCAACAAAAGAAACTGTCGAAGCCATTAAAGCATCGAAAGATGGTAAATTGGCGTATTGGGGTGAAGTACTTAAAGAGCAAGCTCCGACAGCACTAGTCGTTCCGGATGTGATACAAGGTAATAGTTTTACTGTTGATGGTGAAACTTTGCTCATTAAAGGGAGTGATGGCCCAGCCCCTGATCGCACCTATGTGTGGGTTCCGTCACTTAAGGCTGTCGTTGGCGGTGTTGTCGTTTCAGATAATATCCACATTTGGATTGCTGATACCCAAACCAAACTATCTCGTCAACATTGGCAACAAACATTAGAAGGCATTCAAGCGCTAAAACCTGAAATCGTTGTTCCCGGTCATTTCACGGGGAATTCAAAAATGGATTTAGGTACAGTTACTTTTACTCAGCAATATTTGAATACATTTGAATCGATGGCAGAACAGAGTAAAGATGCCAAAATGCTAACCAGTAAAATGGAAGGGGCTTACCCTAACCTTGATGACAAATCGAGCCTAGAATTGAGTGCCAAAGTTATCAAAGGCGAAATGCAGTGGCCACAATAAAATAATCATGGTTGGCCGACTTAGCTCGGCCACGACATTAATAGAGGATAAACCGTGAGTAAAATAACCCTACATTATATTTATGATCCGCTTTGTGGCTGGTGCTATGGTGCATCACCACTCATTGAAATTGCGAATGCTCATCCTAATATTGCTTTAGAACTTCATGGCGGAGGAATGCTTGCAGGTGCATCCCGTTTACATATGGATAATCAGTTTCGTGAACATATTAAACAATCGGATAAACGCATTGCCGCTATGACGGGACAAGTGTTTGGTAAGCAATACCTAAACATGTTGGATGAGCCAGATCTGGTACTTGATTCCGCACCACCATTGCAAGCTATCCTTGCAGCAGCTCAGCAACACAAAGCACTAACTATGCTAAAAGCGGTTCAACATGCTCATTATGTTTCAGGTCGACATATTAGCGAACCCAATACTCTATTAGAAATCGCACATGAAATAGATTTGGATATTGAGCAATATCAGCGCGATTACCTACAACAAGGTGGCGATAATCTAGAACAGCATATTCACTATAGTCGCCAATTACTTGCACAGTCAGGCTCTTCAGGCTTCCCAACATTATTAATCCAGCAACAGGGCAAATGGTTGCGCGTGCCATTACAAAACTATTTAAGCGATGTAGAACAATGGCAGCAGTTTTTAGATTCAATAGTTGCAACCAGCCATTAAATTTAACCCATTATTTTTATAATAAATGGATTGAGTGAAGGTGCAAACAACCAATAACTGGCACTGAGTGTAATCGCAGGCCCAAATGGAATCGCATGAAGCACGTTGTTGTGCTTTTTAATGTGATAAGCAATGCAATAATGTATTGTACCAAACACAGCAGCTAAGGCTAAAAAATAGGGTAAATCCATCAGACCTATCCATGCAGCACCAGCAGCTATCAGCTTTAAATCCCCCCGCCCCATTTGTGGGCGTTGGCGGATTTTTTCCATGATCATAGTGATTAGCATTATGGAAAGATAACTAATCACAACCGCATATACAGCAGAAACCACATTGCCTTGTGTTATACAACTTTGATATACCAAACCAGCCCACAATAATGGATAAACAAGTATATCAGGGAGATAACCCGTTTTAAGGTCAATGATAAATAGGCAAACCATGATGTTTAAAAAGAAAGTGAATAAGGCAATAATTATTAACTCATTATTTAATAACGTATTAATAAATATTAAAGGAAGGTATAACAGTACTAACCATATAGTCTTAATGTTAATTCGTTCTTTATGAAAATATTTAACTGGAATATATTGTAACCACCACTGCGTGTTCTTTGCGGATAAAAATATAAGAATGATCATCAATAACAGTCGGTCATAACAACTATTTTCGAACAATCCAAAAAAACATTTTCCGTTAATATTTTCAAGACAAAAATTACCTCGACACAATGTTAAAGCTGAAAGAATAGAAGAGATAATGCCATCAGTATAATGAAAAGGTAAAAGAGAGAGATTATTGGTAATTTTGTGATAAATCCGCTCGACAGAAAATAGCATTAGAGTCTTCCTTACCCATTCCTTTAGTGCCGCTATACTCTAAATAATTCAAGATGCAGGTAGGCGACAAGCGAAGGTAGGCGAGAAGCAGAGATAAACTATGTAACTCGACTAACTGAGCGTAATCAACAACCCTGTAACTTGCAGTATGACGTGTATATACTCGTTATATGCTAACAATATACCGTGATTCGTCTTTTCTCCATACACAGTAATTCCGATGTAAATCATCGTTTTATCCTTTATAATCAACGAGTTTTTTAAATCCACTAAATATATACACCCTACCAATGCCACACAAAGTAGACTACAAAAACGGTTCAAATCACTATAAACTTAAGTGTCTCCCTTGCATTTAGGGATTTAAACCCCATATTTTATTTTTGCTATCTGTATTTTTAACCTTGTATTTTTTAAGGAAAAATTATGCGCATCCCACGCATTTATCACCCTGAGCCACTCCAAACCAATACAACAATCGCTCTTGACGATGATGCTGCTAACCATGTCGGCCGCGTTCTTCGCATGACGGCAGGCCAAAAGCTTGAGTTATTTGATGGGACAAATCAGGTTTTTAGCGCTGAAATATCAGAAGCAAGTAAAAAGAAAGTCTCGGTCAATATTGTCAGCAGCCAATTTGATGACAGAGAATCACCATTAGATTTGCACCTTGGGCAGGTCATTTCCCGCGGTGAGAAAATGGAGTTTACCATTCAAAAATCGGTAGAACTTGGTGTTAATACCATTACGCCATTATTGTCAGAACGTTGTGGCGTGCGTTTAGATGGCGAAAGACTCGAAAAAAAATTACTACAGTGGCAGAAGATAGCCATTGCCGCTTGTGAGCAATGTGGTCGTAACCGCATCCCACAAATCCGTCCTATCCAATCTCTTGAAGCATGGTGTGCAGAGGACGACGGTGGGTTTAAAATCAATTTACACCCTAGAGCAACACAAAGTATCAATACATTGCCCGCCGAATTAAATAAAGTTCGCCTATTAATCGGCCCTGAAGGTGGGTTAAGTGATGAAGAAATCGCCATGACAGCCAATTATCAATTTACCGATATTTTGTTAGGGCCAAGAGTATTAAGAACAGAAACGACTGCGCTAACCGCAATCACCGCACTACAAGTGCGCCTAGGTGACCTAGGTTAAGGAGAAAAAATGATCAAGCTCGGTATAGTAATGGATCCTATTTCATCCATTAAAATCAAGAAAGATACTAGTTTTGCTATGATGCTGGAAGCTCAACGTCGTGGTTATGAAATTCACTATATGGAGATGAATGATCTCTATTTATACCAAGGCGAAGCACGCGCAACCACTAAGGTTGTCACCGTCGAAGAAAACCCAAGCAAATGGTATGAATTCAAGTCTGAACAAGATATAGCCCTCAGCTCTCTTGACGCGATTTTAATGCGTAAAGATCCCCCTTTTGATACTGAGTTTATTTACGCAACCTATATCCTTGAACGAGCCGAACAAGCCGGCGCTTTGATTGTTAACAAACCACAAAGCCTACGTGACTGTAACGAAAAATTGTTTACGGCATGGTTCCCTGAATTAACACCAGATACCCTCGTCACCCGTAGTGCTAAACAACTACGTGAATTCCACCAAAAACATGGTGATGTTATTTTTAAACCTCTTGACGGTATGGGTGGCGCATCTATTTTCCGCCTGAAACAAGATGATCCTAACGTCGGTGTTATCATTGAAACGCTGACAGAACACGCAACGCGTTACTGCATGGCACAAAACTATCTTCCTGCCATTAAAGAGGGGGATAAACGTGTGTTAGTGGTTGATGGTGAACCTGTCCCATACTGCCTTGCTCGTATTCCTGCACAAGGGGAAACCCGTGGTAACCTTGCTGCTGGTGGACGTGGTGAGGCTCGCCCTCTTAGTGAAAGTGATTGGGCCATTGCCCGCGCTGTTGCACCAACCTTAAAAGCTAAAGGCCTCTATTTTGTTGGACTGGATATTATTGGTGATAGACTGACTGAAATTAACGTGACAAGTCCAACTTGTGCTCGTGAAATTGAAGCTGCTTATGATGTTTCCATTACAGGTATGCTGATGGATGCTATTGAGCGCGATATCAGAAAATAATATTTTCTATCCGTTATACTTCAAGTTATGTGTGTGTTGATGATGCTCAGCGACATGTAACTTGAATTGTTTCAAGTATATTTAAGATGAAAAGGCGAGAACTCGTCTTTTCCTAATCAACCGATCAAAGTAGGCAATAAATAACCCATTTATGAACTTACAAAATCATTTTTTGATAGCCATGCCATCCTTGACTGATCCCTATTTTGAGCAATCAGTGGTCTATGTGTGCGAGCACAATGAAAAAGGGGCGATGGGGATCGTCATTAATAAACCTATTGATGACTTTTCGGTCAGTACTATGTTGGAAAAGTTAGAAATTACGATTTCTACTGACACAAATGCAAGTAACCTAGCAAAACCGGTGATTGCAGGTGGTCCCGTTGCTGAAGAGCATGGTTTTATTTTACATACGCCAATCAAAGGGTTTGCATCTAGTTTGCACCTTAATGATGATATGATGGTCACCACGTCTAAAGATATTTTAGAAACCCTTGGTAGCGAACGCCATCCAATACAATCTTTAGTTGCATTAGGCTATGCAAGCTGGGAACCAGGCCAACTTGAAAATGAAATCATGGAAAATAGCTGGTTAACTGTCGAAGCAACGCCAGAGCTGGTTTTTAACACACCAATCAAAGATCGCTGGCAAGCAGCTGCAAATCTATTGGGGATCAATATTCAAACTATTTCTATGCAGGCAGGGCATGCATAATGTCTAGCAGAACACTTCTCGCCTTTGATTTCGGAACAAAAAGCATTGGCGTTGCCATTGGCCAAGAAATTACTGGCACAGCTCGCGCTTTAACCTCCCTCAAAGCCAATGACGGTCGCCCTGACTGGCAACAAATAGAAAAACTCTTGAAGGAATGGCAACCACAATTAGTGATTGTCGGCCTTCCTTTAAATATGGATGGTACAGAACAATTAGTGACCAGCCAAGCACGTAATTTTGCTAATCGTATTCATGGTCGTTTTGGTGTAAAGGTAGAGCTTCACGATGAACGTCTTTCAACGGTTGCTGCAAAAGCCGATCTATTTGAGCAAGGTGGCTACCGAGCTTTAAGTAAAGGCAAAGTGGACTCCGCTTCTGCGGTTGTGATCTTAGAAAGTTGGTTTGATCAGCACCTATAAATATAAAGGTTATCTTTTGTCGTGTAATTTTTATTAATCTACGCACGCAAAGGTGCCGTTATAAAGCAATATGCTTTACACTAGGGGCATTGTTGATTATCCACCTAATGTAATTGAACAGAATAATGACCATTCAAAGTAATATCTCTGATGTAAAAGCACGCATTGAACAAGCGGCCACAGAATGTCATCGCTCTTCACATGACATCACACTTCTTGCGGTTAGCAAAACCAAGCCTTGTGACGCTATTTTAGAGGCCATTGCAGCTGGGCAGCGTCAATTCGGTGAAAATTATGTTCAAGAAGGTGTTGAAAAAATCCAATTTTTCTCTGATAGGACCGATCTCGTTTGGCACTTTATCGGCCCATTACAATCAAATAAAAGCCGTCTTGTTGCTGAACATTTCGATTGGTTTCATACCCTTGATCGTGAAAAAATCGCTCAGCGCCTTAATGATCAACGCCCTAGCGATAAAGCACCATTAAACGTATTAATTCAAATTAATATTAGTGATGAAAACAGTAAATCAGGGATCCAACTTGAGCAGCTGGACGAACTTGCTAAGTATGTCAGTCTACAGCCTAATTTAGTACTACGTGGCTTAATGACAATCCCTGCACCTGAAACTGATTATCAACGCCAGTGCTCAGTTTTCCGCAAAATGGAAAACGCGTATCAGCAATTACAAGCACACTACCCTAGTGTCGATACCCTTTCTATGGGTATGACTGATGATATGGCAGCGGCCATTCATTGTGGTTCTACCCTAGTACGAATTGGTACCGCTATTTTTGGTGCTCGAGACTATCAACGGTAATAAGGAGAACAGCATGCAACATCGAAAAATCGCATTTATTGGCGCTGGAAATATGGCGAATGCAATTATTGCTGGATTAGTTAGCCATGGTTACCCTGCCTCTATGATCACGGTTTGTTCACCAACCCCTGTTCGCCGTGATAAAATAGCTCAACAATATGGCATTATCAGTAGTAGTGATAATGTATCCGCTGTACAACAAGCCGATGTGATTGTCTTAGCAGTAAAACCGCAAATGATGGAACAAGTCTGCCAACCACTGCAAAATGCGGCTGACTTCAGTAAAAAACTACTATTAACCATTGCCGCTGGGATCCCTTCACAGCGTTACCATGATTACTTAGCCCAACCGTTGCGGTTGATCCGTATTATGCCGAATACGCCATCGCTGGTGGGTAAGGGAGTCAGCGGGCTATATGCCGAAGCAACAGTAAGTACTGAAGACAAGCAATTCGCAGAACAACTCATGCAGAGTGTTGGGACAACAATCTGGTGCAAAAAAGAACAAGAAATAAATAATATTATTGCTGTTACAGGCAGCTCACCCGCTTATTTCTTTTTGTTTATGGAATCAATGCAACAAGCCGCGGAAAATCTGGGATATACTGCTGAGCAAGCACATGAATTAGTGTTAAACGCTGCCGAAGGTGCCATCGCGCTCGCCAAATCACAAAATGAAACCGCCTTTTCAACCCTGCGTGAGCAAGTCACCTCAAAAGGGGGTACTACTGCCATGGCATTAGCACAATTTTATGAACATCACCTTCCGCAAACGGTCGCAACCGCAATGCAAAGTGCGATCTCACGGGCAGAAGAAATGGAAAAACTTTTTTAATTAATAGCAGGACGAGATATGCAGACCTTACTTTTTGTTGTTACCACCATTATTCAACTTTATATTTTTGTCCTACTGCTACGTGTTTGGATGCAATGGGTACGTGCTGATTTTTATAACCCATTTTCACAATTTGTGGTCAAAGCAACTAAGCCTATCGTGACCCCATTACGTCGCGTCATACCTGCTATTGGCCCAATCGATACTGCGTCAGTTGTGGTCGCGTTTGTCTTAGCGCTTGCCAGTATTATTTTTAGCCTTTGGGCAACGAATACTTTACCCATTATGGGGATCACCATCATCCCAATTGGGATTATTTTACTGCTTACTTATATCGGTAAATTAATTTTTTGGATGATATTAATTAGGGCGATAATGAGTTGGGTTAGTCAAGGCCGTAACCCTATCGATTATTTGCTGTATCAATTAACTGAGCCATTAATGGCGCCAATTCGTCGCATTATCCCAGCAATGGGTGGATTGGATTTTTCTGCGATGATTGTCATGTTTATTTTGATTGCACTGAATTATTTACGTTTGGATGTATCACTGATGATAGACCCAACCTTAACAGGCATTCTCTATTCAATTGGTGTGATGTAATAAGAGTTATCAACAATGCAAAAAGTGGTTTTAGCAACCGGTAATCCGGGAAAAGTGAATGAACTAGCCGATCTCCTACGTGATTTTGGGATGGACATTATTGCCCAAACCTCTCTAGGCGTTGAGTCCGCAGAAGAAACAGGGCTGACATTCATTGAAAATGCGATCTTAAAGGCTCGCCATGCAGCAAAACAGACTGGACTGCCTGCTATTGCAGATGACTCAGGGATCTCGGTCGATGCACTTGGTGGTGCTCCAGGTATCTACTCTGCGCGTTATGCAGGTGAAGATGCCACCGATGAGCAAAATTTGCATAAATTATTAGAGGCCATGAAATCAGTGCCTGATGGACAGCGTCAGGCACAATTTAACTGTGTGCTCGTTTATTTACGTCATGCAGAAGACCCTACTCCTCTGGTATTTCATGGTCGCTGGCACGGTGTGATCACCCATGAACCTTGTGGTCAGGGGGGGTTCGGCTACGATCCTATTTTTTATGTACCTGAGCTTAACTGTACCTCAGCAGAACTGAGTAAATCAGAGAAACAAGCCGTTTCACACCGTGGGAAAGCATTAGCTATGCTGCTGGATGCACTCAAAAATGCTTAAGCTGCCACCATTAAGTTTGTATATTCACATTCCTTGGTGTGTACAAAAATGCCCATATTGTGATTTCAACTCACATACTCTGAAAGGGGAAATCCCCCAGAGAAAGTATGTTGAGCATCTACTGCAAGATTTAGATCACGATGTTGCATTAATAGGCGATCGCTCGGTTAAAACTATTTTTATCGGTGGCGGGACGCCAAGTTTGTTAAGTGCTGAATCAATGCAAATGTTGATGGATGGCGTCCGCCAGCGCGTCAATCTCGATCTTCAAGCTGAAATCACCATGGAAGCCAACCCTGGAACCGTCGAAGCAGAACGTTTTTCAGGTTACCAAGCAGCAGGTATTAATCGTATTTCCATAGGTGTACAAAGCTTTGGTGATGATAAATTAATTGCACTTGGCCGTATTCATGGCCCACAAGAAGCCAAACGGGCGGCTAAGTTAGCCACTGAGCTACATCTGCGCAGTTTTAACTTAGATTTAATGCATGGATTACCGTCGCAGACCCGTGATGAAGGCTTGTCAGATCTACGCCAAGCGATAGAGTTATCACCTCCGCACCTATCTTGGTATCAGTTAACCATTGAACCAAATACACAATTTGGCTCACGTCCACCGACACTGCCTGATGATGACACTTTGTGGGACATTTATTCACAAGGCCACCAGCTACTCACCGCCGCGGGTTATCAACAATATGAGACCTCCGCGTATGCTAAACCCGGTTATCAATGCCAACATAATTTAAATTATTGGCGCTTTGGCGATTATCTAGGGATAGGCTGTGGTGCTCATGGTAAGGTTACATGTACTGATGGACGTATTTTACGTACCATCAAAACCAAGCATCCACGTGGCTATATGGAAGGACGTTACTTACAACAATCCTATAATGTCGCCGCAGAAGACCTGCCATTTGAATATTTTATGAACCGTTTTAGGCTATTAGAAGCCATGCCGCGAAATGAGTTTAGTGATTATACAGGGCTACCGGAATCCACAGTCAGAGCGGCATTGGATGACGCTTTGCAAAAAGGCTATATCACTGAAACTGAACATGAATGGCAAATTACAGAACACGGTAAATTGTTTTTAAACTCACTATTAGAGCTTTTTCTCGGCGAAGAGTAATAAGAACCCGCTTTAGTAGCGGGCTCTTAGTATCATTATAACGCTTTATCTACCGCATCAATCTGCTCAGTTAGGCTCACTAAACCACCACCTGACAAATACCATAAGTCAGATTTAAGATAGGTGATCTTGCCATTTTTATAAGCTTTGGTTTCTTGAATATTTTTATCTTCAAAAACCGTTTTATCTAGCTTACCTGCGCCGATAGCTTCGCTGCGATCAACAATTAAAATCACATCAGGGTTAGCCTGCGCAATTGTTTTAGTATCAACGACGCGACGTTTTGATTTATCGGCTTCTGCCACTTCAGGCAATTCAGCACGCTGAGCTTTAACCACATCATACACAACGCTTTGGTTATTTGGGATCAATTTACCGTCATTATGTAGCAATACCAATACTTTGGATTGTGATTTTTGCGCTTTATCTTGCGCTAAGGCGATCGATTTATCTAATTGAGTTAGTTGAGCTTCGACGGCTTTTTGGTCACCATACAGATCACCAATTAAATTGATATTCGCTTTTACTGAGTCAATATAATGTTTGCTATCGATGCCTAAATTTACTGTTGGTGCAATCTTTGATAATGCATCATAAGACTTACCTTGGCGGCCTGTGATCACAATGAGATCAGGTTTTAATTCAGCAATTTTGGCGAGATCAGGTTCTTTCATTCCACCTGCATTGTGCATCGTTGCAGGAATGCTATCTTTAATATATGCAGGCGCATTCCCCATTGGTAATGCAATCACTTTATCGCCAAGCCCTAATTTCTGCATTGAATCATAAATACCAAAATCAAATAAAACCACCTTTTGCGGTTTTTTAGAGACTTCAGTTTCGCCCGATAAGTGCTTAATATTAAGCTTTTCAGTACCTTGAGCAATCACCGCGTTAGGGGTAAATGAGGCTGATTCAGCACTCAATGCATACGGTGCAGAAAAAGAGAGTAGAGAAACAAGGACAGCAGGAATGAATTTTTTCATATTAACAATACCAATAGTCACTAAGCCAAACACGCATTCTAGAATGAGAAGTGAATAAGTCAACTAAATAAGAATCAATTTCATTTCGATTCTTATTATTGATAATGTCATCACATTTTACTGATAACAAAAAGACAGTAAACATCAATGCCTACTGCCTTTGATAAACGGTAGAAAAGATTTATTTGAGGGAGTTCATTAACGAAATGCGTTGCTGTTCTAAAGAGGTCACTTTACCGCATACTTGCTGGCCAAATTGTTGGAAACTGTTCTCTTGATTTTTCCATTCAGCTTCCAGATCTTGTTGTAAACCACCTAAATTACCGAGTAAGCCTTGTAAAGCCTTACTGCTATCACCACCAGAAAGCAGTTGTTTACGTCCCATCTCATTGATGCTGTCTTGTAACATACCGCCTAAGCTATCATTAACTAATTGGCGCCCTTGCGTTTCTACTTTATTCATTGCTTGGTGATGGAATGCGTAGCCATCAGCACGTGTCTCAATTACCTGATTAATTTGACCATTCAGATCACTTTCAAGCTTAGTTAAGCGCTTACGCACATTACTGTCATTGCCAATCACACGGATCACAACCTTATCTAAGGTATTCCTTGAAGCTGACAGTTTCTTTTGTGTTTCTTGTTTGATCCATGGGATATCGTTACGAACAGCAGTTTGGTAACGAATAGCTTGCTGCCGCTGTTGCTCTGTTACCGCCACGTTTTGACCATTTAAAGTCACATCACCTTGGGGGGTAATTTTCAAATCGCCATTGCTACCAACGACCTGAATATTAGCAGGCGTCATAAAGATATCGTCTTTAGGCGTCACTGAACATTTATAATCAGCAGCTTGGCTGGTTGCACAAGCCAATAGTGAAAATGCAATTAAAGTACGGCGTAACATAGTAACTCCTATTGATGATACTTAAAATACAGAACGACCAATGCGTTTTGATAATAGTTCGAGAGCTGCACATCCAACAAGTGAGTTGCCTGCTGAGTCTAACTCAGGTGCCCATACCGCAACAGAGAACTGATTCGGCACAATACAAACAATTCCCCCACCAACCCCTGATTTACCCGGCATGCCAATACGAAAAGCAAATTCACCTGAGCCATCATACATACCACAAGTCATCATTAAGGCATTAATCTGCCGCGATTGTAACGGTGTAATGATAGGGTCAACTGAGCATGATGACATCCCTTGAGAGGTCAAATAAGAGAAGCAACGCGCAAGCTCTACACAGCTCATACTTAGAGAACAATAATGAAAGTAAGTTTCGAGAACTGTAAGTACATTATTCTCAAAATTACCAAATGACTTCATTAAAAAAGCAATTGCCGCATTACGACTAGCATGATCCAACTCTGAGCGCGCCACTGTCATGTCATAGCTAATATCAGGTTCACAGGCCAACTTTCGGACAAACTCTAACATGCGCTGCTTGGGAGCACTTAAACGTGACTGCAACATGTCAGCAATGACAATCGCCCCTGCGTTAATAAAAGGATTACGAGGGATGCCTTTTTCCATTTCTAATTGAATTAATGAATTAAATGGCAAACCTGAAGGCTCTTTACCTACACGGCTCCAAATTTCCTTTTCTTCATAGCGCGTCATTGCCAATGTCAAACTAAGTACTTTTGATATTGATTGAATGGAAAAACGAGTTTCAGCATCACCCGCCATAAAAATATCGCCATCAGCGGTATTAACAGCGATACCTAATTGATGAGGAGAGACATTCGCTAACGCTGGAATATAATTTGCCACGGCCCCTTTGCCCACTAAAGGCCGCACTTGGTCTAAAATATCGTTCAGTAGCTGATTGGAAAATTGACTGCTCACTGCACTTCACTCCAGAAAACAAAGGCACCCTATAAGGATGCCTTGAAGCTGCTAACAAAGCAGGATAACGACTGTTGTCCTACTTAATGTTCAGTTCTGAACTTACTCTTCCCACCAAACATCAAATAGCTCTGAAACAACGATATCTTTCATACCTTTTGATTTCAGCCAGTTTTCAACGATTGCACGGTGCTCTTCAGTACATTTACCAATTTTTTGTAGGCAAACAATTCCTTCCCAGCTCATATAACCGCTAGCTTCAAAAGCTAAACCATTTGGTTCAATCGCTTCTGCAATCAATGCATCAACTGCACGATCGACTTCTTCGATTGGCGTGCCTTCTTCAAAGCTCCACTTAACGATAAAACCTAATTCTTGAAATTCATCAATACGTAATTTTTTGCGTAAACGACGACTGCGTTGTTGCTTAGCCATTATTTTGTCCTCTCAAACATTAAATCCCATACACCGTGCCCCAACCGCTGGCCGCGCTTTTCAAATTTTGTTTCTGGTCGTGTTTCAGGGCGAGGAACATAATCCCCTGTTGTTGACAGGTTTTTATAGCCTTGAGCATGAGTCATGACTTCTAACATATGCTCCGCATAAGGTTGCCAATCTGTCGCCATGTGGAAAACACCACCTACCGCAAGCTTAGTGCGGATTTTATCAGCAAAAGGCGTTTGCACAATACGACGCTTATTGTGTTTCGCCTTATGCCATGGATCAGGAAAGAATAACTGAACCATCGATAAGCTCCCATCTGGGATCATCGTGTCCAATACTTCGATTGCATCGTGGCACATCACGCGCAAGTTAGTGATATTTTCTTCTTTAGCTGATGCTAGACATGCACCGACACCCGGCGCATGAACCTCGATCCCCAAAAAGTTTTTTTCAGGGTTTTGCGCCGCCATCGTAACTAAAGACGCGCCCATACCAAAGCCAATTTCTAATACAACTGGGTTGGCGTTATTAAAAACAGCGGTAAAATCGAAAGGTTGAGGAACAAAATCAATGCCCATAGCCTCCCATTCACTTTGTAGCGCATCTTCTTGGCGTTGTGTCAGACGACCTTGGCGACGGACAAAACTACGAACGCGGCGCATAACCCGCCCTTCTTCATTATATTCTGGGGAAATGACGTTATTGATCATAATATAAAAGTTCTGAGAATTAATTGCCTAATCAAGTAAATATGCTAAAAATGACGATATCTGCCTACTATTTTCAACAAGTTAGTAAAATGACTAATAATACAGGCTTGATAGAAAGAGCAGGGAGTTTACCAAAACTCAACCAAGGTTGCAGGTGAAAATTGGATAACTTTACACTCAACCACACAATAAGCGGTTTACAGCTTGTCTTGTCTATGTTGCAATCCTGACTAACACTGATTTCAACCGATTTAATAAAAATAATATACTCAATGGAAGCTCAACAATTTTCGCTCGCCGTGCTTAACTGGTATCACAAATACGGCCGTAAGACCTTGCCATGGCAAAAAGAAAAGACCTCTTATCATGTATGGCTCTCTGAAGTGATGCTCCAACAGACTCAAGTCAGTACTGTTATCCCTTATTTTGAAAAATTTATTAGTCGTTTTCCGGATGTGAAAGCACTAGCAGATGCCCCATTGGATGAAGTACTTCATTTGTGGACTGGTTTGGGTTACTACGCTCGAGCCAGAAACCTCCATAAAGCCGCCAAAGTTATCGCCGAACAGTTTCAAGGGCAATTTCCAACCACATTTGATGATGTTGTCGCCCTACCCGGTGTTGGTCGCTCTACCGCAGGCGCGATCCTTTCTCTCTCTCAACAACAGAACTACCCGATACTCGACGGCAACGTTAAGCGAGTATTAGCTCGTTGCTATGCGGTTGATGGCTGGCCTGGAAAGAAAGAAGTCGAAAACCGATTGTGGGAAATCAGTACTAATGTCACACCTAACGAGGGTGTCGAGTTTTTTAACCAAGCTATGATGGATTTAGGTGCCATGGTTTGCACACGCAGCAAACCTAAATGTGAACTATGCCCCCTAAATTTAGGCTGTGTGGCATATGCAAATCACTCATGGCAAAACTATCCCGGTAAAAAACCAAAACAAAAAATTCCTGAAAAAACAGCTTGGTTCTTGATTTTACAATATGAAAACCAAGTATGGCTTGAACAGCGCCCACCTTCTGGTATCTGGGGAGGGCTATTCGCTTTCCCTCAATTTGAAACGCAACAACTGATGAACCAATGGCTTACCCAATCAGGGATAAAACATGATGTTCCAGAACAATTAATTGCGTTTCGCCACACTTTCAGCCATTTTCATCTGGATATTATTCCTGTTAAAGTGAGTATTCAGGCATTTACTTCAGCGATGGATGAAGGTAAAGGACTTTGGTATAACTTAAATCTCGGTGCAACAATCGGCCTCGCTGCGCCGGTTGAAAGCTTACTTCAACAGCTTGCCGTACCGCCTGATCTTCTGAGGAAAAAATAATGAGTAGAACTATTTTTTGTACTTTTTTACAACGTGATGCTGATGGGCAAGATTTCCAACTTTACCCAGGCGAGCTAGGAAAACGTATTTTTAATGAAATTTCAAAAGAAGCTTGGGGTCAATGGATGACAAAGCAAACCATGCTAATCAATGAAAAAAAATTGAACACGATGAACCCTGATGATCGTAAGATGCTTGAACAAGAAATGATTAAGTTCCTATTTGAAGGACACGATATTCATATCGACGGCTACACACCCGAAAAATAATTGATTGGTCTACCGACATTTTTTGGTAGACCGCTTTTTAAATACTGTGGAATATATGAAAAAACTGCTCGCATTGACGCTGCTGGTGCCTTTATTGATCTCCTGCTCCAGCAATAAAGAGTCTGATTATAATCCCAATTATGTGAAAGATACCAATGGGTTCGATATCCTTATGGGCCAATTTGCTCATAATATTGAAAACATTTGGGGGATCAAAGAAGTCCTGATTGCAGGACCAAAAGACTATGTAAAATATACTGATGAATACCGCACACGTAGTCATATCAATTTTGATGCAGGTACCATCACAGTAGAAACTATTTCTGCTGTAGAGCCCTCAGAACACCTAAAAAAAGCAATTGTTACCACCCTACTTATGGGTGATGACCCCAATTCTATCGATCTATATTCTGATATTAATGATATCCCTCACAGTAAAGAGCCTTTCTTGTTTGGGCAAGTATTAGATAATACAGGTGAAGCCATTCGCTGGGAATGGCGAGCAACTAAATATGCAGACTACTTAGTTACTAACAAATTACAACGTCGTCAATCAGGTATGAATGTTGTCTGGAGTGTCACCATGCAGCTAGTACCTAACCACTTAGACAAACGTGCCCACAAATATTTACCGTTTATCAAAAAAGCTTCAGCTAAATATGGTGTTGATGAATCGCTTATTTTAGCCATCATGCAAATTGAATCGAGTTTCAACCCTTATGCAGTTAGCCGTTCAGATGCATTGGGATTAATGCAGATCATGCCTAACACAGCAGGTAAAGATGTCTTCCGCTCACAAGGTAAGTCTGGTGTACCTAGCCGTAGTTACCTATTTGATCCTGAAAAAAATATCGATACGGGTACTGCCTATTTAGCAATTCTGCAAAACAGCTATTTGGGTGAGATCCAAAACCCAACCTCACGTCGTTATGCGGTAATAACAGCCTATAATGGTGGTGCTGGTAGTGTGCTAAGAGTGTTCCATAATGATAAAAAACAGGCCGCAGTCAAAATTAACAATTTAGAGCCGGGTGACGTTTATGAAACCCTTTCAACTAAACACCCTGCTGCTGAGTCCCGCAATTATCTGATTAAAGTAAATAAGGCACAGAAAAACTATCGTCGTTAACAATGATAGTCTATAGTACAAAAAACACTCGTTTAAACCTATCGTTTGCGAGTGTTTTTTATTTTTTCTGCTTTTTTATTATTCATCTTGCTCAATCATTGTCTAACATGTTGAAAAAAAGCGCATCCGGTAGAAAGTTTTGTGGATCTGCCTTGACTCCCACAGTGAAATCAGGTTTAATACGCCTCGTTGCCCGGATAGCTCAGTCGGTAGAGCAGGGGATTGAAAATCCCCGTGTCCTTGGTTCGATTCCGAGTCCGGGCACCACCTTATTATCAACAGACGTCAACCGACGTCTGTTTTTGTTTGTAAAGCCCGCTAAAATCAACACTCTCCCAAAGTTTCAACTCCACTGAATTCTACTCGATTCTACCCACATCAACCCCATTGTGCGGGTACAATTGCGGGTATACACTAGTTCGATAGAATTTTGTACCCATTTTATCTCTCAGGAAGCTCACTATGGCACTGACTGACGCTAAAATTCGGGCGGCTAAACCCGATGTGAAATCCTATAAATTAACCGATGGTGCAGGTCTGCACTTATTGGTTCACACTAATGGTTCTAAATACTGGCGATTACGCTATCGCCACTTAGGTAAAGAGAAAACCTTAGCCTTGGGTTTATACCCTGATGTCTCTTTATCAGAGGCGCGTTTAAAACGTGATGAAGCAAGAAAGTTGATTGCTGACGGTATTGACCCGTGCGAACAAAAACGTGTGGCTAAAGCAGCTTCTGATGCTAATCTCTCTTTTGAAACCATCGCAAGACAATGGCATGCCAGCAATAAAAAATGGTCTGAATCACACAGTGAAAAGGTTTTAAAGAGTTTGGAGTCGCATGTCTTTCCTTATATTGGATTACGCGATATCACTACCCTCAAAACCCCTGACCTGCTTATTCCTATCCGTGCAGCAGAAAGTAAAGAGATTTATGAGATAGCTGCGCGTTTACAGCAACGTATTTCTGCTGTCATGCGTTATGCGGTGCAATCCGGTATTATTGGCTATAACCCTGCTATTGATACCGCAGGGGCTGTAACGACCGTACAACGCCAACACCGTCCAGCTCTTAACCTTGACCGCCTACCTGAACTCATTGCCCGTATCGATGCTTATAAAGGGCAATCCGTCACTCGCCTAGCCGTGATGTTAAATTTATTAGTGTTTATTAGGTCAAGCGAACTTCGCTATGCGCGTTGGTCTGAAATTGACTTCGATAAAGCCTTATGGACTATTCCTGCTCAGCGAAAGCCTATACCCGGCGTTAAATTCTCACACAGGGGCGCTAAAATGCGCACTCCGCATTTAGTTCCCCTTAGCCACCAAGCCATCACTATACTGAAAGAAATTTGGACATGGACAGGTGAGCATGAATTGATCCTAACGGGCGCTCATAATCCCTTTAAGCCTATGAGCGAAAATACGGTCAATAAGGCCTTGCGCGTCATGGGTTATGATACCAAAACTGAAATTTGTGGGCATGGTTTTAGAACAATGGCGTGCAGTTCACTTATTGAGTCCGGATTGTGGTCTAAGGACGCCGTAGAACGTCAGATGAGCCACCAAGAACGTAACTCAGTGAGGGCTGCTTATATTCATAAGGCAGAACATATTGATCAACGCCGATTAATGGTGCAGTGGTGGGCGGATTATTTGGATGCTAATCGGGAACAAACGATTTCGCCATTCGACTTTGCAAAGTTGAATAATCCAATGAATCACTAAAACTTTAGCCATGTCATATAGGAGATCCATTTTCAATACGAGGAGTCGAATACTACGGTAGCATGCCGACTATATCGATTCATTGCGAAATGGTGGCAATATTGTTCATGGGAATTTTAATCGCCAAAAAGCATAGTCATTAATCACTATATCGTAATACGTCTTATTCAATATCTATACACCACTAAAAGCCTCTGTCCTCACGGACTGGGGCTTTTTTGCTTTTAAATCAACCTAAAAGGAAATTATCATGGAAAATTACATTCGTTGCCCAGCCTGCGATTCAACTCGCATTCGTGAACGTCATATCGGGAAAAAGACAGGATCTGTTGCTGGTGGCGTATCAGGCGCACTAGCTGGAGCGTCTATCGGCTCTGCTGTTCCTGTTGTAGGGACGATTGCTGGTGCTGCGGTAGGCGCTCTATTTGGACGTTTAGTCGCTGGAGCTACTGCTGGGGCTGTGAGTGGTTCAGCTTTAGATGGCGTGGTATTTGACCGTTATGAATGTATCGAGTGTGAATACACGTTTGATTGATAGCCATAAGTTAACGGAAACCCCTGATGGGGTTTCATCTCTTAGGAGTCTGTGAGTCTGAACTGACCCTAGTTTATTGGACAGGGGCTTTTTTCGTTTTAACCCACGCAAATTGAGATCATGATAGAAAACTTAACACATTATCGGATCTGTCAGTCTGCTCATTATCCTGATCTAAAACCTCATTAATCACGCTTTAAAGCGAGTTGCCTGTTTTTCAGCTGATGGGGATTTTATATCAACATCAGCTTCTAAAGGGAAATAGCTCCCTTTATCAAAATATCGCCATTAATTAAATCACAATACATCAATAATAGGACACGAATATGCGTAAAACTGCGACGGCTTCCCCATGCCTAAAATCGGGAATGATTTCTGTTTTTATTACGAATTTAGGTAAATATAACGAAGGTGAACTGGTTGGTGAGTGGCTTGAGCTTCCGGCAACCTCAAAAGAAATAGAACAGTGTTTAATGCGGATTGGCATTGATGGTATTCAGTATGAAGAGTATTTCTTGACGGACTATGAATCTTCAATTGATGGCCTTTCTTCTTACATTTCAGAATACAGCCTTTTAGATGAGTTGAACGAGTTAGCCTCGCGATTAGCCATGTTATCGCCTGATGAAATTGACCTTTATCAGGCGGCAATTGAAATCGGAGCTTCAACGAGTTCAATCCATGATTTAATTCATTTAGCGGATAATTTAGATTCTTTCCAGCAATTAGCGGGGGTCAATAATGAATATGATTTAGGTTATTACTGGATAGAAGAAAGTGGTTGTTATGATTTAGCCCAACTGGGTCAGTTATCCCATTACTTTGACTATGAACGCTATGGACGAGATGTTTGCCTTGAACAAGGAGGGATTTTTCACAGTGGAGGATATGTTTATCATACGGGTGGGTAGATAGGATAACAGAATAAGGGTAAAGCCGCTTTCCTCCCTTAGAGGGGAGAATAAATGATGCATTGGTATCCCAATGACATCCATAGGCTAAAACGCAAATAAAACTAAACTCTATTTCAAGCCTTCTTTACGGATATCCGTAAAGAAGGCTATTATGGTATTATTTTTTATTTAATTCAACCTATTAACTAGGCGCTAATTTTACTATGGTGACAATTACACTATTAGAAACAGAATAACAACACATAGTATTTATATCTAAATACAAATGAAATTATTTACCTGTAATTGAATTCTGTGATGCAATCAAAGCAACGCCACAGGGAGTTTTCATTCCCGCTAGAGCAAGATTTTTTCCATTGTATTTGATTGTGGTAAAGCCCTCTACAATCGCGTAGACGCCTTTACATTTTGGGCAAGACACTTGATCGCCAGCAACCGAGCGCTAGCTTTTAAAACAAAAAGCTCTTTGAGCTTTAGTGATAATTTAACTTAATGTTTTATTCTCATTAATATTCTTTGTTTTATCTTCAAAGTGTTGTTTAAAAATTAAAACCTCACTCATTTTTACCTTACCGTGCCTATTTCTTTTAGGTAAAGGCAATCCTTCTAATTCACATGTAGTTCTATATAGCATAGCTAAATATTCCGCTTTAACGCCAATATATAGGGCAAAGGAATCTATATCAATATTCATATGTTAACCTAAATAAAATAAATCTATTTATAGCCATTAGGGTTTTGCGATTGCCAACGCCAACTATCGTTCACCATATCTTGCACGGAGTACTGAGCTTGCCAGCCTAAATCAGTAAAGGCTTTATTAGGGCTAGACCAGCACTCAGCAATATCACCGGGGCGGCGAGCAACTATTTTGTATTGGATCTGTTTGCTTGATGCCTTTTCGAAAGCAGCGATCATTTCTAATACACTAGTGCCTTTACCGGTGCCTAAATTATAAATATGGAGCCCTGCTTTTTGACTAACACCATTCAAGGCAGCAATGTGTCCACTCGCTAAATCCATAACATGGATATAATCACGAACACCAGTACCATCTGGTGTTGGGTAGTCAGCGCCAAATACCATCACTTCTTTATGACGACCAACAGCAACTTGAGCAATATAAGGGGTCAAATTATTTGGAATACCTTGAGGGTCTTCCCCCATTAAACCTGAAGTATGAGCTCCGACAGGGTTAAAATAACGTAATAAAGTCAGTGACCATTCATCATGCGCAATATGTAAATCGGTAAGAATGCGTTCAACCATATATTTGCTAGTACCATATGGGTTGGTTGTACCACCTACTTTCGATTCTTCAGTTAACGGTACTTCTTCAGGATCACCATACACCGTCGCGGAAGAACTAAAAATGAGGCTTTTTACACCCGCTTTTTGCATTGATGTGATTAAAACCAAAGTACCATTAACATTATTGTCATAGTACTCAATCGGTTTTTGAACTGACTCACCCACGGCTTTTAGCCCTGCAAAGTGAATCACCGATGCAATTTTATGTTCAGCAAAAATGGTATCTAAAATTTTGCTATCACGTACATCACCGACGTAGAAAATAGGTTTAGTGCCAGTAATGGTTTCAATGCGATTTAGTACTTCAGGATTAGCATTGCAGAGATTATCTAAAATAATTGGCTGCATGCCTTGTTCGATCATCTGTACACAGGTATGGCTACCAATGTAGCCAAGACCACCAGTGACTAATACTTTTGCGTTTTTCATTGTACTTTCCTAGTACTCATAAACATAATTATAATCGTCTGACTTGGCATCGATACCATTTAAGATCACCCCCGTAATTTCGATATCGTTTTGCTTAAAGCGTTTGAGCGATAGCTCAATATCTTTCACCGTGTTCACACCATAATAGGCGATAAGCAATGAGGTCCCAACGTACTTACCAATAATAGCTGAGTCGGTGATTGCCAGTATTGGCGCAGTATCAATCACGACGATATCGTATTGACCTTTCACCGTATCAAGTAAACGTTTAAAGCGCTCGCTCATCAGCAATTCAGAAGAGTGAGTGACATTCTTACCGCGACAAATCACGTCGAGGTTTTCAATCACATTGCTATGAATATTTGGCTGGCTAGTATCTGATTGCGAGAGATAATCGGATAGACCTAATTTATTGCTTAATCCAAAGGCTTTATGGATACGGCCTTTACGTAAGTCAGTATCGATTAACAATACTTTTTTGCCTGCATTTGCTAGCACCACCGCCATATTGGAGGTAACAAAGCTTTTACCTACACCCGGTGAAGCACTGGTGACCATAACCAGATTATTACCTTGGTTCATGACCGAGAAGTAAACACTAGTACGCAAAGAACGAATGGCTTCAACCGCCGTATCGGCAGGGTTTTCTAACGCGAGTGGGTGCTTGTTACCTTCTGCAATTAATTTCTTCTCATAGCTAGAGAAAGGAATAGTGGCATAGACGTTGATACCCAGTGCATCAATATCCTCAGTGCCTTTAATTTTATTATTAAAGAACTCACGAGCAATCACATATGCACAACCCACAATAAAGCCCAGTATTGCAGCTAATACTAAGATTAATGCTTTCTTAGGTGCTACGGCATTCGGTTGAGATTCGGCAGAGTCAATAATACGCACATCAGCAGTGATCCCTGAGTTTAATACACTCAGTTCTTGCTGTTTTGCCACTAATTGATTGTAGATAGCTTGCTCAGACTCTACATCACGGGTTAAACGAACAATTTGTTGTTGAGTATTCGGCAGTTTTTGAATCGCTTTACTGATTTTCTCTTTCTCACGTAACAGCTGCTGGCGCTTATCAAGCAGTGATTGGTAAGCAGGGTGATTACGTGTATACAACTGCTGAATTTCAACCTCTTTAAAGGTGAGTTCATTTAACTTTTCTTCGACTTGCAAAGCACTATCAAGGGCGGATTTGGCTTCTAATGATAAGTCGATAGATTCATTCTTTTTACGGAAGGTATTTAGCTGGTTTTCATAGTTATCCAGCTTGGTTTTAATCTTAGGCAGATATTCATCTAAGAATAATAAGGTGTTATTTGTGACTTCTTTTTTACGCTCGGTATTTTGGTCGACGTAATTTTGAATAATACTGTTTAAGATTTGCACGTTTTCGGTTTTATCAGCACCTTTAATGGCCATATTGATAATACCGGTTCCTTTACCCACTTCGGCAATAGTTAAAGTGTTACGTAGATTTTCAATGGTTGAATAACGCGCATTTTTAACTAAGGTAAATTCTTGACCAACCTCTGCAACTAAGGATGAAACCAATAAACTAATGTCGTCTTGTTTTAAAAGAATACCAACGGTGCCTTCAAGAACTTGGCCTTCAATATTGAGAGAATATTTGTTATCACCCAAATAGGTCAAAGTTGCGGGTTTACCAATAAAGTCTTCGGGGACTAAATAGAGAGCCACGACAGCATCGGTTTGATCGCCCCACAGCTTATCAAAAAAGCCTGCTGGTGCGATTTGAGTATCTAAATTCAGGTTAGTCACGGTTTTGCCCAGCACCATTCGTGACTTAATGACTTCAATTTCGGAATCGACTTGGCCATTGCTATTAGACAAAGGCATCATTTCACTCATTTGGTCAACAAGAGAAACTTGGCTGGCTTTGTCATATTGCAGTGTCGCATTAGCTTGATAGATAGGGGTAGCTAAAAAACTGTAAGCTGCTGCAAGCAAAATAAAAAACAGAGTAAAAAAGCCGATTTTAAGATAACTGGACTTTAATACTTTAAAAAGCGCCAGCAGATCGATCTCATCCGAGGCAGGGGAGCTATTTTTTGTCGTGTTCATAATCAGTTAAATGCTAAGCCTTCCAAAATTAAAATTAAATTTTCCCTTGCCACTGTATAACGGCTTTTTCCATCAGTTGATAAACATGTTCAAACATTTCATCACTGCGTTTATGTGGATCTGGGATCTCGGTTTTATTAAGCCACTGGCCGAATAACATGACTTTGCCACGAGTTTCGGGAAACTGTTGATGGATCCTATCAATATGATCGTTTTCCATCACTAGGATTAAGTCTGCTTCTTTACATAATTCGCTGGTTAAACGTCGTGATTGATGATTGTCTAAACAGAGATCATGTTGCTGTGCGATACGGATGGCACTGTCATAAGCGGGGCGATTGTCTTTGGCAATAATGCCAGCAGAGTGTACTTTTTTATTGGGGAAATGGGCCTGCAATAAACGCTCCCCTGTGGGGGAGCGACAGATATTACCCATACAAACAACTAGGATATTGTTAAACATGACGATTACCAGTCGTGAATACGTTTTGTACCTTCAGTTAACTGATTATAGGTCGCGATGGTTGGTAGTAATTGAGTGATCAGACGGTTCCAACGTACCACAGGCGCGGCGGTAACATAGACCAGATCGTATGGTTGTAGTTTAAACTCTGTACCCATTACCATTGCCGTGGCATCCGATAAATCTAACTGATACACCGCTGCCATTTTTTTCGGTAGCAACGCATCAAGTTCTTTATCACCAGAGGTTTGGTTTTTAATTGGGCGGATAACAAACACACCGGTTGCATTAGCGGTTGTTTGATCGGTACCCCCTGCTTTACTCAGTGCTTCAGTGATACTCATACCTGCACGATCAATAGTTAGGGTATTTGGCTGGCCGACTTCACCCATCACAAATACTTTTTGCCCGTCGTTGCGTGGTACATAAAGTGTATCGCCTGGGATCATTAGGTAGTTTTGGGTCATATCGCCATACTGTACCAATGATTGCAATGAGAGTTTAATTTCTTTACCATTTCGGGTGAGTACGACATTGTCCCAATCGGCTTTTTCGGTGAGACCGCCCGCGTTATTAAAGGCTTCCAGAACGGTCAGAGGGATATTGGTAATTGGCAATGTACCTGGTTTTGCGACCTCACCAGAAACATACATTTTTTGTGAGCGGAATGCCGCAATACTGACATCCACTTGTGGGGATTCAATATAGGTAGCCAGTTTACTGCTGACTAAATTACGGATCTCCGACAGTGTTTTACCAACAACTTTCACGTTACCGATATAAGGGTAGTAAATGGTGCCATTGGAATGAACCCAGTTACCTGCGTCGGCAGCGCTACGATAAGAACCCGCTGGAATAGTTAATTCAGGGTGATCCCACACAGTGATGGTTAACACATCCCCCACACCCACACGATATTCATAAGTTGAAAGTTGCTTTTCAAGTGTCGGGTTTGGCTTGGCGATCACTGGAGCCACGTACATCTCATCTAACAGTTTTGGTGAAATCGGGTAGATATCCACAAATTTAGAGATATCACGATCGCCAGTGTCGACGACATTTTTGCCTGATGTAGACATATAGACACCAGGGGTAACGGTACAGCCGGTGAGCAAAATGCTGGCTGAGAGTAGTGTTAGTGGGAGACGCTTACTAAGCACAAGACCATCCTATGATAAAAAATGTTTAGATAAGGTATAAGTGATGGGTTGCTATCATCATCCCACTTATACGTGTACATGTTTAATATAATTTTTTAGGTAGTTTATAGCGAAGGTAAATTTTTGGCAAAAGCAGAACGATAAATTTAACCTATCGGTTAATCATTGCCAAACAGATCACGTGTATACACTTTCTCTGCGGCATCTTCGAGTTCAGGCACCATCCGGTTGGCTAAAATAATATCGCTATCGGCTTTGAATGCCTCAAGATCACGATACACTTTGGAGCGGAAGAATTCGTCCTCTTTAAGCACCGGCTCATACACAATCACTTCAATACCTTTGGCTTTGATGCGTTTCATCACACCTTGTACCGCCGAGGCGCGGAAGTTATCTGAGCCCGCTTTCATCACTAAACGATATACCCCCACTTTACGGGGCGCTTTGGCAATAATCGCATCCGAAATAAAGTCTTTACGGGTACGGTTTGATTCCACAATCGCATTAATGAGGTTATTCGGTAAATCGTCATAGTTAGCCAGTAACTGCTTGGTGTCTTTCGGCAAGCAATAACCGCCGTAACCAAATGAAGGGTTGTTATAATGGCTGCCAATACGTGGGTCTAAAGACACCCCTTCGATGATTTGACGTGTGTTCAAGCCACGGCTCTCTGCATAGGTATCTAATTCATTGAAATAGGCCACACGCATCGCTAAGTAAGTATTGGCGAATAATTTAATCGCTTCCGCTTCAGTGCCATCGGTAAACAGCACAGGGACATCTTTTTTGATAGCGCCTTCGAGCAGCAAATCCGCAAAGATTTCCGCTCGTTTACGGCAAGCATCTTCACCAAATGCAGTATCCAACATCCAATGCATCGACTCGACTAACCAGTGCGAGCGTGAAGCATTTAACAATTCTTTAGCACTGAGCGCTTTCGAACTAATATAATATCGCACCGTTACTTCTGACTCTTGGGCCACTGCTGATTCTTGTCTAATCGATACCACAATTCCCATCGTTTTTAGCCCTGGCCAATCAAACTCAAGATCGCCCAAAACACTTAAATCTTCATTCACTAAAGCCAGTCGTGTTTCCTGTCTGCCTCGCGATTTTTCTTGGGTACTGTAAGAATCACCATCATGTTTTTGCAGCATGCTCATATCAAAATAGTTATCAAAAGCTTGCTCAAGTCGGCCTTGATTTCCTTTCACGGCCAGCAAGTAATCAGCGTTTTTTTCAAGGATCTTTTGCGCGATTTTCTTTTGGCATCCCATCGCATCAATTGTGACTAAACAACCCGATATATCAAGCAGTTGAAGCAACTCAGGGATAGCGGTTATCTCATTGGACTTCTCGTAAACTTTATGTTGTCCAAGGCACACGCCATTCTCTGTCGCAAACGCATTAACCATATGGATAGCACCAAGCCCACGGGAATCATCATAAGAGCCACGCACGGTTTTACCGTCTATGGCGATCACTTCACCGTCCGTCAGTTCACAGCAGGATTTCATCCATTCGATAAAACACTTTTGTAAGCGTGTCGCGCTAATCATTCCCATCACTCTTGCAATGGTAATGGCAGAGGGAACACCATGACTAAAATCACCAAAGCGTTTGAGAAAATCTAACCATCTAGTGCCGTAAAGATGGATAGCTTTCCAGTCATCTTGACCGGAAAGCACCGCGCAAATTGTTAACAAAATGATATCAGTTAACTTGTGCTCGACTTTACCTTGTTGGCGATAATCTGGGATGGCATCGAAATGCATAAATGGTTGCTGGTTACTCATCGTTGGACCTCCAATTTGTCTATGGAGGTATTAGAAAACACTGAAAATGATCGTCAAATCGATCATCAATTTATTGTTTGTTGTGTGATGTTCTTATCCATTAGAGCAAGAAAACGGTGAACTCACTATGCCACAAACCCTTTAAACACGGGCATGTTCATGATTTTTCCCTGACAGGGATGGTGGATTTAACAATAATGGTGGCTGCTGGGTTGATTTTCTGCACATCATGAATGACCGATTCAACTGACTGAGTATTGAAGTAGTTGTTTTTCGGGTCATAGTCAGTCGGTGTTGCAACAATCACATACTGTGCGCCCGTATAGGCTTCAACAATATCTTGGGTTGCACGGAAATTGAGTGTTTTTTCACGCAGAAGAAACTGTTCAATTTCGGTATCGATAATCGGCGATTGCTTATTGTTCAGCATCGCCACTTTTTTCAGGTACGATGTCGACGGCCACCACTTCGTGGTTTTGTGACAGTAACATGGCGTTAGACAGACCCACATAGCCCTGATGAACCCCCTAATTATTTTGATAAAAATCATTAAGTTAAGGTAGATACACATCTTGTCATATGTTCAAATGGTTTCGCGAAAAATCAATAATCGGACAACAAGATGTGCGAACTCGATATTTTACACGACTCTCTTTACCAATTCTGCCCCGAATTACACTTAAAACGACTCAACAGCTTAACATTGGCTTGCCACGCATTACTTGACTGTAAAACTCTCACTCTTACCGAACTTGGCCGTAACCTGCCAACCAAAGCGAGAACAAAACATAACATCAAACGAATCGACCGATTGTTAGGTAATCGTCACCTCCACAAAGAGCGACTCGCTGTATACCGTTGGCATGCTAGCTTTATCTGTTCGGGCAATACGATGCCCATTGTACTTGTTGACTGGTCTGATATTCGTGAGCAAAAACGGCTTATGGTATTGCGAGCTTCAGTCGCACTACACGGTCGTTCTGTTACTCTTTATGAGAAAGCGTTCCCGCTTTCAGAGCAATGTTCAAAGAAAGCTCATGACCAATTTCTAGCCGACCTTGCGAGCATTCTACCGAGTAACACCACACCGCTCATTGTCAGTGATGCTGGCTTTAAAGTGCCATGGTATAAATCCGTTGAGAAGCTGGGTTGGTACTGGTTAAGTCGAGTAAGAGGAAAAGTACAATATGCAGACCTAGGAGCGGAAAACTGGAAACCTATCAGCAACTTACATGATATGTCATCTAGTCACTCAAAGACTTTAGGCTATAAGAGGCTGACTAAAAGCAATCCAATCTCATGCCAAATTCTATTGTATAAATCTCGCTCTAAAGGCCGAAAAAATCAGCGCTCGACACGGACTCATTGTCACCACCCGTCACCTAAAATCTACTCAGCGTCGGCAAAGGAGCCATGGATTCTAGCAACTAACTTACCTGTTGAAATTCGAACACCCAAACAACTTGTTAATATCTATTCGAAGCGAATGCAGATTGAAGAAACCTTCCGAGACTTGAAAAGTCCTGCCTACGGACTAGGCCTACGCCATAGCCGAACGAGCAGCTCAGAGCGTTTTGATATCATGCTGCTAATCGCCCTGATGCTTCAACTAACATGTTGGCTTGCGGGCGTTCATGCTCAGAAACAAGGTTGGGACAAGCACTTCCAGGCTAACACAGTCAGAAATCGAAACGTACTCTCAACAGTTCGCTTAGGCATGGAAGTTTTGCGGCATTCTGGCTACACAATAACAAGGGAAGACTTACTCGTGGCTGCAACCCTGCTTACTCAAAATCTATTCACACATGGTTACGTTTTGGGGAAATTATGAGGGGATCTCTCAGCACATAGCCTGTACCTGCAATTGCTATTTTCATATAATAACCAAATGGATTAAAATTCAGAGAAGGTTTGAATATTTTTTAAAGATAACTGCACAATCAATTGTGCAGTTTGATGATCATTGGCTTCAGCATAGCATCTTAGCTCAGGAGCATTACCAGACGGCCTTAGATGAATAATATTACCATTTGACAATGTCATTCTTAGTCCATCAATGGTATTTAAGTCGAGTAACTGCTCGTCACCAAAACCTAAATGTTGTAATAAATGCTGTGGGTTTTCTTTTGCCTTTTCGAGAATAGATTTGCTTTTTTCAGTAGCAAAATTTTGGATCCTATCACTAAAAGTTATGCGCTGTGGTAATGCAGCAACCAATTTGGCAATACCTTTATCTTTTGCGGCGGATAGTAACATCAAGAAAGGCAAAACAGCATCTCGTGTCGGTAATGCTGATAGTTGTTTACCATTTATTTCAATATTAGATCCTAAAAGGAATCCACCATTAGCTTCAAAACCTGCTATTTTTCTATAGTCTTTAGCTAAGTCAGAGAAGGCTTCAATAACATAAGGAGAGCCAATTTTGGTTTGTTTTACACACTTAAAAGCATCATGAAATGAAATCACAGTATTACAGCTAACAGGAATAGCCAGTGCTTCTATTCCCATTTCTAGTGCACATAATAAACCTAATATATCACCACGTAGCCATTCCCCATTTTCATCAGCAACAAGGGGGCGATCACCATCACCATCGGTAGAGAATATAGCATCTAACTTATATTGTTCAGACCACAATTTAGCTTTGTTTTTATCTTCTTCGGATACTGCTTCGGTATCAATCGGTACAAAGTGGTTACTACGTTCGAGACAAACAACATCTGCGCCAAGCTTCTTGAATAAAATAGAGTAAATATCACGCCCAGCGCTGGAATGTTCATAAATACCAATTCTCTTACCAGCTAGCAATGTTTCATCAAAAATAGAAGTGTAACGGTTAATATATTCATCAGTCGCTAATGAGTTTATTAATAAAGTAGATGATAATTTATTAGATATTTGAAATTGAGAATTATTATTTAATATTTCTACTTCATCAATTTTGGTAATTTCTCCATCAGGACGATAAAACTTTAATCCGTTTCTATCGAATGGAATATGGCTGCCAGTTACCATTATAGACGGAATATTATTTTTCATTGCAGTATGTGCAAGAGCGGGAGTTGGAACTACACCGTAATATAGAGGTTCCATTCCTTGTTGCTTAATTGCATTAAGACATGCAGTCGCTATAAACTCACTACTTGGGCGATTATCGATTGCAATTGCTACTTTATCAAATTCAAATTTATTTTTGATACTATTAATAAATGCATGAGTGAAAGCAGCACAGGACTCGTTTGTAAATTGAGTTACTAAACCGCGAGCACCACTAGTGCCAAATTGTATGCCCGAGATTTTTATTATATCTAGACTAGATAGCATATTCATTATTTCTTAATAAATTGAGGTAATTTGGATAGGTTTTTCATGAGCAAAGGGTATATCCAAAAGATATTGTTTTTTTTAAGCACTAAAATGTCTTCTTTAGTCTTTTTTAATATATTTAAAAAACTACGATTACTTTCACCGCCGACTCGCATTTTAGTGACTACTTTTGGAAGGTATGATACGGAAATATTATTTAGCCATAAATAGCGTAACAAAGAATCGTAATCAGCTGATATTTTAAAGTTAAGGTCGAAACTACCATATTGTTTATAGAGATTTCTTTTCATAAAAAAGGTTGGATGTGGTGGCATCCAACCTTTTTTAAGATTTGAATGCCTATAATTACCGGAGATCCATCGCCTAACTACATTAGATGTATTTTCTTTTGAAACATATTCCAAATCTGCATAAATGGCTTGTGACTGTTCATTAATTAAGGTGTTAACTAAATCTTCAATAGCAGTTGAATATGCAAAAATATCATCAGAATGAAGAAATCCAATAATATCGCCTGTAGAAGCTTCGATACCTTTATTTAGAGCGTCATATATTCCCTTATCTGGCTCAGATATAATTGTAGAAACTTTTGTACTGTATTTTTTGATTATTTCTAGAGTGTTATCTTTTGACGCCCCGTCAACTACAATATATTCAATATTCGGATATGATTGATTCTCAAGGGATTTCAGTGTATCAATTATGGTATTACTGCTATTATATGTAGCAGTAATGATGGAAACTTTCATTATTTATTTCCGCCATATTCTTCTAGCCTAATAATATCATCTTCTTGTAAATAATTACCTGACCGAACTTCAATCAAATGCAAATCAATCTTCCCTGGATTCTCAATTCGATGTTGGGCACCAATAGGAATATAAGTCGATTGATTTTCACTTAAAATAAAGCTTTTATCGCCGTTAGTAACTTTCGCTGTTCCTTGTACAACAACCCAATGCTCCGCGCGGTGATAGTGGATTTGTAATGCTGTTTTTTCACCGGGTTTTACTTTTAGATGTTTAACATGAAAGCGCTGCCCTTCGGCGATATCATCGTGGGTTCCCCACGGGCGATAAGCTTCACGGTGTTGTTCACACTCAGGACGGCCTGCATTTTTCAACTGAGTTACTATACTTTTTACATCCTGCACATTATTTTTATTTGCTACTAACACAGCATCTTTGGTTTCGACGATAACTAAATTATCAACACCAACAGTAGAAACTAGTCTGTTCTGTGAGTAGATATAGCTATTTGTTGTATTTTCGGTAAGGACATCGCCGATAATAACATTAAACTCATTATCTTTAGGTGAAACTTCCCAAAGAGAACTGAATGAGCCAACATCACTCCAGCCTGCATCCATAGGCACTACTACTACATTATCAGCATGTTCCATAACTGCATAATCAATAGAGTTATCAGGGCAGGCGCTAAAGATTTCAGATTTTATACGAGTAAAGTCTAAATCATTAAGAGAGTTATTCATTGCTAATTCACATGAGCTTAAAATATCAGGGCAATGTTTTCTTAGTTCGTTGAGGTAACATGAAGCTTTAAATAGGAACATGCCGCTATTCCAAAGATATTTTTTACTAGTAAGATAGCTTTCTGCTGTAGTTAAATCTGGTTTTTCAACAAAGCTTTCGACTTTATAAATATTATCGTTAACAAGTAAACCTTTTTCAATATAACCATAACCCGTTTCTGGGCTCGATGGCTCTATACCAAAAGTAATAAGATTTCCTTGTTCAGCAGATTTAATAGCTTGTTTAATAGATTGAGTGAAAGCATTGTGATCTTGAATTACATGGTCTGCGGCTAGCACCAATAAGAGAGGATCATTACCTGACTGCATAGCTTTAATTGCAGCTAAAGCTATAGCTGGAGCAGTATTTCTTCCGATAGGCTCTAAAATAATTCCACTGTATTTAACGTTTTTTTGTCTTAGTTGTTCTGCAACAATAAAGCGATGTTCTTCATTACAAATGAATAATGGATCTTGATGTTCTAGAGTTCTTAATCTTGCAACAGTTTCTTGTAACATGCTATTTTGACTAGTAAGACTAATAAACTGTTTAGGATATAAGCTTCGAGAAAGAGGCCATAAACGACTACCAGAGCCCCCTGCCATAATTACAGGCAATAACATAGTGGTTCACCCTAAATTTAATTGATTAGTTAAAAAATATGCTTTTGTATTATCATGAACCTTTGGCGATTCTAGTAGTTCATCGATATCCCACCATTTATAATTTTTGTGTTGTTCTAATGGTAATTCCTTAATATCAATATGTTGCCTTATGTAATATCCTAAAACCACATAATGAGTAGAAAAATTATTTCCTGAAAAATTGTCATTATAGAGGTGTTGATATGCACCAATAAATTGGGCATCTGTTATATTACAAACTTTTCCGAGTTCATCGTTAGTCAAACGATTGAATGCAACATCAAAAGTTTCATCTTTGCAAATACGCCCTCCAGGTACAAACCAATAGCCTTGAGCGGGTCTATTATTTCGTAGCCCTAGTAATACTTGATTTTCAGAATTACAAATAATTAGGTCAATGGATACTAGAGGGGTAGATGAAACGACAGTTTTAAAAGTCTCTAAATCTAATCGTTGCGTCATTTCTATGTCCGTATGCTTTATCAAGTGCGGAATTTTTGTTGATTTTGCAAGAACCACTGGTAGGTTTGGGTAAGCCCTGACTCTAAATCAATGGAATAGGACCAGCCAAGATCTCTTAATCTAGATACATCCATTAATTTACGCGGAGTACCATCAGGCTTACTACTATCGAAGGTAATATCTCCTGTGAACCCGACTACCTTCGCCATTGTTTCTGCCATTTCACGTATCGTACAGTCAACACCTGTTCCAACATTAATATGTGACAGCATTAATTGTGTATTTTCTTGATAGGTTTTTTTATCTAACTCCATCACATACACTGAAGCAGCTGCCATATCATCAACATAAAGAAACTCACGCATTGGTGTTCCTGTTCCCCAAACAATGACTTCTTTATCATTATTCAGTTTTGCTTCATGAAAACGGCGCATTAATGCAGGAATTACATGCGAATTTTCCGCATGAAAATTATCATTTTCACCATATAAATTGGTTGGCATAACACTGCGGTAATCACGGCCATATTGTCGATTATAAGATTCACAAAGTTTGATCCCTGCAATCTTTGCAATGGCATAAGGTTCATTAGTGGCTTCAAGTCTACCTGTTAAAAGTTCGCTTTCTGACATTGGTTGTTCGGCTAATTTAGGATAAATACATGAAGAACCTAAAAATAATAAGTTTTGAACATTATTTTTATGTGCGGAATGAATAATATTGCATTCAATAATTAAATTTTCATAAATAAAGTCTGCAGGATAGGTATTATTAGCATGAATTCCACCAACTTTTGCAGCAGCCAAATAAACTTCATCAATTTTATTTTTTTTAAAAAATAAATCGACAGCAGCTTGGTTTGTTAAATCTAATTCACTACGAGATTGGGTGATTAGCTCAATATCACTACGATTTTGTAACTGTCTTACGATTGCAGAACCAACCATACCATTATGGCCAGCAACAAAAACTGTTTTTCTCACGTATTATCCCTTAATTTTCTAAAGAAATAGATACATCAAAGCCATTGGCTTTAAGTAAAGCGTGTTGTTTTGCTTTCTCAATATCGGAAGCAACCATTTCTTTACACATATCTTCTACTGTAATTTCAGGTACCCAACCTAGTTTTTCTTTAGCTTTAGTTGGGTCGCCTAATAAAGTTTCGACTTCAGCAGGACGGAAGAATTTAGGGCTAACGCGGACAATCACATCACCTACACTAACATGTGGTGCAATATCATGATTTACAGAAGATACAGTTGCTATTTCATCGACACCAGTACCACTGAAAGTTAGCTCAATACCCGCTTCTTTTGCAGACATACGAACAAATTCACGAACTGAAATTTGTTTACCTGTTGCAATAACAAAATCATCCGCTTGCTTTTGCTGTAACATCATCCATTGCATACGCACATAGTCTTTAGCATGACCCCAGTCACGGAGTGCATCCATATTACCTAAATATAAACACTGTTCTAACCCTTGAGAAATATTTGCAATAGTTCGTGTTATCTTTCGAGTTACAAAAGTTTCACCACGTCTGGGAGATTCATGGTTAAATAAAGTACCATTACAAGCATACATACCATATGATTCTCTGTAGTTTACTGTGATCCAATAAGCATACAATTTGGCAACAGCATAGGGGGAACGAGGATGAAATGGTGTCGTTTCTCGTTGTGGGATTTCTTGTACTTCGCCATAAAGTTCAGATGTTGAAGCTTGGTAAAAGCGAGTTTTCTTTTCTAATCCATTAATACGAATGGCTTCTAAAAGTCTTAGCGTTCCAATCGCATCAACATCAGCAGTATATTCTGGCGATTCAAAAGAGACGGCAACATGGGACATAGCACCTAAGTTATAAATCTCATCTGGCTGTATTTCTTTAACAAGACGAATTAAATTAGATGTATCCGTTAAATCGCCGTAGTGTAATTTGATTTGTTCATTGTTATTAACTACAGAATCGATACGCTCAGTATTAAACGATGAAGCTCTACGTATTAAACCATGAACTTCATATCCTTTCTCAAGAAGAAATTCTGCTAAATAAGAACCATCTTGACCTGTAATTCCTGTTATAAGTGCTATTTTCATTTTCAATTACCTTTTAAAAAAACCATATATTCTTTTGAATAAAATTTTAGTAGAGTTTTTCTTGCATAGTAATAGTCTATAAACTCCATTACCAAAAAAAAGAAACAAATCAAAATATATTTGTATGCTTGGGTACTTTTTTATTAGAATTTTAAACATTTGCCCTTGTCCTTTGGCATAGAGTAAATGTTTTGAGTAATTATCTTCACGTGGTGGGTGATATACATATATATTATCTTTCGGCATAATAATTTGCGTATTTTTATTTTTTTTGAAGAATTCAAATAAGAAAAGAACATCTTCCCCACTTTTAAAATTAGTATTTTCACCTGGACCAAAATTTATATTAAACCTTAGTTCAGATATATCTTCTTTATTGAAAAGATAAGACCAAATAAAAGGATGATATATAGGATTGATTTTTCCTGTTTTTGAATGCATATCTTCTATAGTATCTTCGCGCATAGGTCTATCGCTAAATTTAACATTAACTTTAGGAGTTAATCCTTTATTGACATTAATGAAATTAGCTGCATTTTTAGTCCAGTATATGGAAGCGTCATGAAATAAAACATACTTAATATTATAATCTAATGCTTTTTCTATACAAATGTTTCTAGCATTTGAAACATTAAGCTTAATATCATGGATTATTTCAATATTATATTTCTCTGAAGTAAAATTTATAATAGGAATATTTTTACTTTGAATGACTATAAGAACATAGCAGTTATGATTGAAAGCATTGGCTAGATTATCAAGAGATTTTTTTATATTAATTTTATTTTCAGTAAAATCGGTAAGGGTACAGCAGACACCTATAAATAATTCGGGTTTCAAAGAAATACCTCACATATTAAGTAAAAAACGAATGTATTGATAAGGTAATGCTATTATACCTCGTAATGATAAGTAAGTCTTTACTATATATGTATTTGGTGAACTCCAAATGGCATTAAATCGTTCAATCCACATCCTGATTTTATTTTTATTAGAGGAACTAACACCTGTGTTATCATATATACAGACCACCTGATTTATATGTTGGGCATTAATGACTTTTAGATTGTTAATCAAATGAGCATAATCAGCACAAAAACGATATTTTAAACTATAAGCACTATCATTAAAAAGCACTTTTTTATAAAAAATACTTTGATGGTTAAGCATATGAGACATTAAAAAAGTGATTGATAATTTTTGTTTAAATAAAATATTAGATGAGATGTAGTCACCATAAATTAAATTTAAATCCTTTCTTTTATTAATTACCATGTATGCATTTAATAAAACACTAGGATTAGCAAAAATATCTCCTGCATTCATAAAAATTAACCAATCACCAGTGGTAATATTTATTCCTTTATTCATTGCATCGTAAATACCGCTGTCTTTCTCTGAAATATAACGATCAATTATACCTAACGAGTAATAGTTCAATATTGTTTCTAAACTGCCATCAGTAGATGAACCATCAATAACTACATATTCAACTTCAAAATCATCAATGATTAATGATTTAATTGATAATATTGTTTTTTCTAAAAATAAGTTATTATTATAATTAATTGTGATTATTGAAAACTTCATTAGAAATTCCAGAGTGTTAGATTAAATAGCCATTTAACAAAGCAAAGTTCGATGGTGTTAGTAAATAAGAGCCTATCTCAATAGGGATTAATTACCGCATAGAAAATATATTATCGATATAACCAAAACCTTATACAGCCTGACTTTTAAGCATTGATATAGCTGGGTAAGTTCATGAATTTACCTCCTATTGAGATAGGCTCTAAGTAAAAAATACTATTAGAAAAAATGAAATTGTAATAAAAGGTGTAAATATATAGTTTACCTTTAAGAACCTATCCCAATAGGGTTTTGTTCCAGACAATGGTACCACAGGCAAAATGCAGCATCGCCTCGTAATTTTCGACCTTTTTCTCCCAACGAGTCAGGACACGACGGTAGCGATTCATCCTTCCGTGACTGGATATGAGGTTCATAGCGACGAATTTTCAGATACGATCCCAACCATTCCGCTTCATACCCTTTGTCCATGCACAACCGGAGCCTCTTGCCCGGTCTGCCCGTCTGGAGGGCATCGAGCGTATCCGCAACCAGCTTTATGTCGTGCGTATTTACTCCGGCGACAACCAGTGCAAGCGGAAGCCCGTTCCCGTCAGTCATCAGACTGCGCTTTACGCCCCGTTTCCCCCAGTCTGTAAGGTTCCCGCCTGTTTTTTTGAGCCTGCCAGCGGTGATTTGGTCATACAACCATCCATCGACAGCCACGACCACTCAATAGTGTCCAACTGTTCGCAAGCAAGCAACCCGTTTTGCCAGAAGTGTTCAAATACGCAGCATCCCGCCATTCCTGAAATCGGCGATGAGCAGAGCTTGACGAGCATATACCGGTGGCATTTAGCGCATTCCACTGGCAGCCAATTCTGAGTACAAAGAATATGGCATCCATGGCAGCACGGTTATCAACTCGTTTGTGGTGCGTACCCAGCGGGTGTTGAATTCTATGCTCCGGGATGAGAGGAGCCATTTTCCCCCAGAGTTCATCACTGATTTGCCACTTGTTGCCCACCATGCTTTGTCCTCATAAATTATCATTATGTATTATCTGACAATTCCTTTTGGGATAGGTTCTAAGTAATTAATTAAAATTTACTATGTTTATCTGTTTACTCTGATAAATAATAAAATGGATAGCTACCATACCAATTAAATGCTTGCCAGTAGGAGTTTACATCAAACTCAGCTGCTGATAATGTTGGTGTTAAAAATCGTATGACTAACATAAAAAAATAAAGAATATAAATGGACTTGAAAATAATCGAATTATTTAATGGTGAAGATAGATAAGCTAATAATGGACTAAACAATATAGGTATTATAAAAAAACGTCCAGGCAATAAAGGTATATTCATTGTCATGACAATTGCCATTAATAATAAAAAAATATCAACCCTGTAGATGTGTCTTATTTTTAGGTTATATAAATCTTTTTTTTCAAATATCCAAGTAATGAATAGATATATACAAGCAATAAAGGTGCAATTTAAAGCCCCCAAATTTCCCGTTGTTGAAAAATTACTATCATCTAAATAAAAATAGAACTTTTGACCAATAATAGGATTAGCCACAGTATTTATAATAAAATAAGATATATCAGTAATAAAATAAGTTGCAAATGAAAATACTATAATAAAAGTTCGAAATATTGTCTTGTTAATGGTATATGTTTTTAATAAAATAAAAAAAACCAGGGCAGAGAAATGAGTAAATATACTAAGCATACCAAATGTTTTAGAACGATACTTTAATGCTAATAAAAAGAACATTAATGAAAAATATTGTCTGAGCAGTAAACTAGCCCAAGATGTTGCAAAAAAAACAACAAGACAGGCTCCTACAATAAAAGCTCTATTTTTATGATTAATTTTTTTTATAACTGAATTTAAAAAAAAGGATATAACAATAACAACTGGTATATCAACTGCAAGTACAAGCTGTGATGGACTAATTTCACCAAATATATTTCCTAAAATTAAAAAATATAAGGGAAGAATAATCTCGATCCCTCCTCCAAACTCAAAAATAGACTCATAATTGCTATTCAACAACGAAATATAGTTATTATAATAGATGCCAATATCAGCAACCAGAGTTACAACCCAAGAGGACTGGATTATGGCTATAGATAAAAAACCAATAACGGATAGAAACTTTCTCAATATATCAGAAATATATTCTGATGTAATTATTAATAAGCAAGGGATAAGGATTGCTGTTACTAAAGGGACCATAGATAGCAATATTATGAGAAAAAAAATAAAGATAAAATATGATAAAAGCACGTTATCTTTATTAGAAATAATATTCATTATATATTCTTTATTAATAATAGGCGGGTTGATAAAAATATTGTTATTTAGCTTTTTTAACAGATTGTTGACGCATAATATCCAGGTATACATTAAGATATTTCTTTACAATTATATTAGGTCTCCATGAGTTTATTGATTTTTCTCGAGCGTTAGTTGCTATATTATGATTTTTTTCTTGTCCATTTATTACATATTCAATACCTTTACACATATCGAAAGGTTCAAATGGTGTTGCAAGATATCCTGTTTGCAAGTGAGTCACAATATCTTTTAGCCCTGTAGTATTAAATGCAACAACGGGGGTTCCACATGAATGTGCTTCAGTTGCTGCTTGTGGTAAATTTTCGGTTCTAGATGGAACTATCATTATATCTGCTGCATTATATATTGAACATAATGTCGTATCATCATGTACATGTCCTAACCATCTTGTCTCAAAAGGTAAATTGGTAAAATCTTGAGGTTTACTTTGTCCGAAAATCAAACACATAATTTTTTTATTATCAATTTTCTGTGACAAATAATTCAGTGATGCTATTAAAAGATCAAATCCTTTGTTTGGATCTTTTCCTCCACCCATAGCACCAAATAAAATAATTGTTTTATTTAGCGGTAAATTTAATAAATTACGACAAAAGAATTTATCTAAAGGTTTATAGATATCAGTATCTAGTGCATTAGGAATTATTATGATTGGGTAATCTTTAAATAAAATGCTATTTTTTGCACATTCAGCCATCCAATTACTTGGGGCAACTATGTGCATATACTGTTTTTTCCATGCTTTTTTTTTCCGTAACCAAACCAACTTATCTAAATCTAGACCCTTATCTAAATTATTTCTATTACTGGAGGAATAGCCTATTTTCCAACGTGCATTTTCATCATAATTTGTCACATGTTCAGTACCACAAAATGGCCACATATCATGTAATGTCCATACAATAGGTTTTTTTATTCTACCAATATCTTCAATAGACATAGTTTCACCAGCCACCCAATGTAAATGGACTATATCAATATTGCTAGAATTAATTTTTTTTGCCCAACGTGATGGTAACCAATCACCAGAGTGAAAGTTAACGTTATGGGAACGTTGTAATTTATTAATGTAATGACCAATGGGGGAGCGAAATAAATTACAAGATTTTTCAAATCTGGTAGATGGACCAGATATAGACCAATGGTCAGATAATTTGTTTCTAACAAGCATTTGAGAGTCAATGCCTGAATCTAGTTGAGCCATGTGGAGCCTATAAGCTGCTCTTGCTGCACCACCGATTAAATCTGAGTGAGAAATATGAAGGATTTTCATGATATAAATATTCTTTTTAATTTTCTAATTATACGAGGAAGTATATTTGGCCCAGTTGAATAGTAAAATTTCTTAATTTTATTAACAATAATTTTATTTTCATTGAAAGTATCTGGCCAACTAATATCATTTTTATTATTTAATAACGTTTTATAAATATCTATTTTTCCGCAGTTTTCATCATATAGCGGTTATTTTCACAAACAGAATTAAGCGACTCTAAGAGCCTATCTCAATAGGGATTAATTACCGCATAGAAAATATATTATCGATATAACCAAAACCTTATACAGCCTGACTTTTAAGCATTGATATAGCTGGGTAAGTTCATGAATTTACCTCCTATTGAGATAGGCTCTAAATGTTGTTGATATTCATTAGACAAATGAAGTAAGCTGTATTCTTTAATTACATTTAAGTAATTAAGCAAATCAATATCAGGCTTCATTCTATCACATGAATATATCACTAAAGGATTTTTCTTGTTTATATCATATTTATTTACATTGAAATGATTTTCATGTTTAATATTTTTAAATATGACATTTTCAATATACTCAAACTCAAAATCTGTTTGTGGCCCACTCGATGTTTGATAAATGATATCAATTTTATTCACGTGTAAGTGATTCCTTATGGGCTATTTGTTATTGATTAAATGATTTATTTTTATATATATATTAAACAGCTTCAAAACGAATGGGTTTAAAAAATTCATATTAAGACTTTCGGTGAAATACATAATTTTCAAAATTCTAGAAGCGTATTTAGTAGATATTAAATAATTAATTTCAGGAAATAAGTCTATTCCTTTTTTTATATCGTATGACTTTCCTCTTGAGCGAGTAATGCTTAGGGTTTTTATATTTAATTTGAACAAGTCGAGACTTTTTTTTATATTATTAAGGTAACCACTTTGGCTTAGAAAATATTCAGCCTTGTTTGTAATGTTAATTATATCATTTAATGATTTATCTGAGTATTTGTATGTCAGTGATTTTTCATTTGTTTTATTATAATAATAGAGTACATTAGGAGTGTGAGATATTTTCTTTGCATAATGAAATGCTTGTAAAGTAAATAAAAAGTCCTCTCCCATATTTAAATTTTGTATATAATTAATATCATTCTCTACTAGGAGTGACCTTCTTATTAACTTATCCCAATTCACATTGCTAATTTCACCTTTCAACAAAGCATTTATATTTTCTTGTATTGAGGGGTAAATTTTCTGAGAGGTTCTATACTGTTTATTCTTATAAACATTCATATAATCACAAATGACAATATCTGAGTCATTTTTACGAGCTGTATCATATAACAATTGAAGCCAGTTTTTTTCAACCCAATCATCACTATCACATTGAATTATATAATCGCCACTTGCTAGAGTTATTCCTTCAGCTCTAGTTGTTGCAACCCCCTTATTTTCACGAGAAATTAGAATTGTTTTATTTTTGTATTTTTGATATTTATTTATTATGCTATTTATAATTGAGAAGGAGTTATCTGTTGAACCATCATCAATAATAATAATTTGAATATCATCAAGAGTTTGATCTAAAACACTATATAAACTTCGTTCTATATATTTTTCAGCATTATAGACAGGTAAAATCACGGATACTTTTGGCATAATCATTTATCGTTTAAAGCTTTCTGTAAAAAATTCATGGATTTTTTTTGTTCTTTATTTAATATTTCATTTACCTTAGTGTAGTCGATAGGTATATTTAAAATATCACTATCAAACTCGTCAAGGGATGTAATTAAACGATTTTCCAATCCGAATAATTTTAGTAGTGACGTAAACCGAGCCAACCCTCTATCTTTATTTCCAATAGCTATAAATGGTTTGTTGAAAATAATAGAAAAAACTACTCCATGAAATGAATCAGTAACAACGAATGACGTACTAGAAAAGCTTTTTAGCCATTTAGCTACACTAGCATAAATATTATCTATATTATTTTCTAGAAAATCATATGGTTCTAATTTTAGCTTTTGAGAAACAACATTAATAACTTTATTTTTTTCCATTGATTTATCTAAAACATAAACTAACATATCACAAGTAAAAGGCTGAGGCAAATCGTCAGCAATTAAATTAATATAATCATTTTTGTTAAGTAATAATGTTGGGTCTAAAACCTGTATAGCCTCAACCTCAAAATGATTTTTACATAAATTTACTGCAGAATCCTCTCTTACTCCTATCGCATGAAATTTTTTAGCTAATAGAGAATATTTTGTGAGTTCTTCTGTGGAAAACTCATCACAATTATTTATACCAAATGATGCGGCATAAGCAATTCGCTTTGTTGTTGTATCATTTCCTAAAAAATCAAGGAAAAAAGCTGATATTCCGGGAGAGTATGCAGGACGCCATACTTGATCACTTCCGACTATATAAGCATCAAATTTGTATTGAGAAAGTATTTTTAGTTGGTTAGGGTTAGTTATTTCTTGTGTCCTTTCTATATTTCTAGAAATAAATTTTGCTGTATGTTGACTAATTTTTTTTTCATTCAAAGGTAAAATTGAAGGTATATTTTGTCTTAAAATATACTTTTTTATAAAATTTATTGTTATTCCTTTTATTCCCCAAAGCTTAGGTTTGTATATTTTTTTAAAATCAATAGTTATTGCTATATGACCTTGTTGTTTTAGATAATGTTGTAATGCATAAGCTTGCAATAAACCACCATAATTATTATGCAATGGTTGAGTTAAAATTCCAATTTTCATGTTTTACCTTTTTATTATTTTTTTAACTGTATCAATACCTTTAGGACCAAGTACTTTTTTTAATGTCTGCTTTGCTTTACTTTCTGCACTGACTTCTAATCTATGCATTATTTGAAGTGCTGCACTCTCGTCATCACTATCAGTAAATACCTCAAATAGCATTGGTTTATCTGTAATTGCAGGTTCAAGAAACCGTTGATAAACGTCTTCAAACTCTTTTTTATTGCATGCAGAAAAATATTCGAAACCTAAGTTTTCGGCATAGTCTTTAATAAGAGTTCTTGATTTATTTCCATAATGTCCAGCGGCAGCTACGAATTCATCACCATCTGTACCAAAATGAGCAGCGTGATGGTTATACATTCGAAACTCTGTTCCTTTCCCATTGTTGACAAGAAGGATACGTAAGTTATTTGCTGTATGGCGGTTGCCTATGGCATTGAGATCATAGAAAAAGGCAAGATCACCTATCACACCATAATAGAGTTTATTCGGATTTGCTAAGGATGCACCAAGTAGTGTAGAGACTCCACCGTCAATTCCAAATCCCCCGACATTTGAGAAAGAAGTTACAGTATTGGGAAGGTCATAGAAGTTCCAAGTTCTTAAGCTATTCAAAATCCCAAAGTGGATAGTTGAACCTGATGGTATTTTCGATGCTAGCTTGGAGGCTAACCAGATGTTGGAAAAAGGTATTTCTGGTATTTTATTTTGTACTGTTTTTAAAAAATCAGTGCATTGTTGAAAATATTCATTAGTAGATGGTTGGTCTGTCTGTTCTACAAAATGTTGAAAAAATGATGTTTCTGACATCTCGAACACATAGCGCAGCCTACGGAATGTATCGCGTAATTCCCCATCAGGGCTGATACGCCATACTTCATTTCCAGCCATTCCAGTTAAAGGGTAATCTCCAGTTACTTCACCTATATGCAGTGTTATATCTGATTTTAGTTCTGATTTTGAATGAATTTCTTGTGCCGCTGCAAGTGAAAGTAATACACGGTTTTTACCTCTATAACCACTAGTATGATCACAAAAAACAGCAGTATTATACTTACTACAAAAACCTTCTAACGCTTCTATAGCATCGTCACTCCAACAGTGGTGTGAGCCAATAATAACTGATATGCGCTTATTTGTATCAAGAATTGGTAGCTTATCAGCTAAGGTTAAGCGATTTATTACTCTACAGCTGATATTTTCTTTTTCTGTAAAGGGAAGGCTATATGTAGTTGGTAGATTAATATGTACCGGTCCTCCTCCTCGTCGGGTTAACTCCAAAATAGCTTGATTGACTTTGACCTCACAATCCCAAAAATCTTCTTCATCCTTAACGACAGGTAAAGTAACACTGAAATTTGCTACATCATTTGAAATAACACTGCGATCAATCACTTGGGCAACATGATGCCCAATACGACTAATTGGTTGAGTTGAGGTAATCGCTAATACAGGTAGTTTACGATAATAAGCCTCTGTCATACCCGGTGCATAATTTCTTGAGGCTGTGGCTCCAGTACAACTGATAACGACTGGCTCACCAGTTTCAGCAGCCAAACCACAGGCCATATAAGCAGCGGAGCGTTCGTCAACGGCTGAATAAATTTTGAAAAAAGGATCTTTTTGAATGCTACCAATGAGAGCATTATTTGTAGTGCCTGGAGAAGCAATTACATAGCGAATGCTATGGGCTTTGAGTAGTGAGATAACAATCAATGCATTTTTTTCTGATGTTGAGTAGAATTTCATCGCGTCAGTAACCTTCCTACCTTTGGTAGGCTTTTGAATAAACAATATTTAATTTTTGTTTTGAACCCAGATATTTCACTTAAGCATGTGTTCTCTTTTAATGCTTTATCTTTAAGAGCTTCTTCTTGCCAATTTATTGACTTGAAGGCATAGGGCTTACTACTGAGAAAGTTTTGAATACATGCCTCTAAACCTATTTGTGGTGAAATAAAGGTTGAGGTATCTATAAATTGACTAATCTTTTCATTGTTGAATACTCGGTTAAATAGCCTATCGTAAATAACCTGATATTTTCCTTTGCGCCAAGCCAAGAAATTATCTAAATCTTGTTCGACTAGATTTACTTTGAATCCATTCTTTGCTAACGCATGTAGATAAATTTCTGAGATTTGTCTCCAGCTAATACTTTGATCGGTTGTTATATGGAAAGCCTCACCTAGTGCAAGTTCGTTACCTATTAATGCACAAATACCTCTAGCAACATCTTTTCCTGCTGTAAGTGTAGTTACTTTAGCTTGAATATCTTTTGCTGTAACTATGCTACGCCCATGTAATGCACGATATAGCCAATCTTCCTTTTCAAGCACACCTAACTGTAATCGTTCGTCGTCGTATGTAATATAAGGACGAATGATTGTCCAATTTTTACTATTGCTATCAAATAAAAGATTTTCTTGTCTTGCTTTTGTTAAAGCATATTCATCAGTTTTTAAATAATCACTATCTTTTATTGTGTCGAGTAATCGTAGTGAATTTTCTGTTATTGGTTGAATAGAATCTGCATAAACACGAGCGGAACTGATAAAAATATATTGTTTTGTTGATTTTAAAAATTGAGTATAACGTTGTTGAAAAACAGGTGTAGAGTACACCATAAAATCGACTATTACGTCCCAATTCTGGCTTAACAAACTATTTAGAAATTCTTGATTATGGGCATTTCCTTGAATATAGTTAATATTATTATTTATGCCTGATCTACTGCGCGAAGTAACATAAACTTGGTTATTTTGCTTTTCCAAGAAGCGTACAAGGTGAATACCCATAGCACCCGTACCACCTAAAACTAAAATTTTCATTTTATCTCTCTAAATTTTAAAAACTTATTAGATAACACATCAATTATTTTTTTACGCCAGTGGCGATCTAATCCTAAATAGTACATAGCAAGAGTTGAAGTCGCGACAGAAAACACAATAACGACCAAGGAAGTGTATAAGTTGTTTGGAAGGCTATTTGATAAGAGTGTGCTAAGAACGGCTGAAATGGTTAGAATGATTAGAGCGGGGCAAACTACCTTTTTATAATAGAGTAAAATTGGCATAGCAATAAGATATTTAACCAGTACTAGGCGTACTTGAAACATAAAAACGTTAGCAGCTATTGCTACGAAAAAAACCCATTCAGCTGAATACCCTAGACTCAAAACCCACCACGAAACGAAAAAAATTGCAATTTGGATACTGCCTAAAGTTATTTCATACAAAGCCATTTTACCAGGGGCTCTTACTGCTGTTGTTAGAGGCATACTTATTGCTAATATCAATGATTCAACAATTGCTAGTTGAGTAAATAGAATGGCTTCTTGTGGTGGAGTTTTTAACCAAAGTGTTAAAATTGTTTTCATCTCAAGCAGCATTGGCAGTGCAAATACCCACATTAGGAAAAAAGTGAGTTTAGAGCCATTAAAAATTAAATTCATCATGTCGTTTTTTTGATTTGAAGCATAAGACTTAATGATAGGGGGATATAACCCCGTATTTAGATTATTTGAAAATACAGCTACTTGACTAGCTATGTTCAATGCAATAGCTCTAGCGGCTACAACGCTAGGGTTAAACATCTGGTTGACTAAAATGGTTACAGCTTGATTTCGAAATACAGTACTAATTTGCCCTAGTAAAGTCCAAGTTGTAAAACCTAGAATCTCTTTAAATATGGTGGTGCTCCAATAAAACTTTCTTAGTTGGCACTCAGTATATTTTCTTATGCAAATATAAATATAAGACGATGCTATTAAAGCCGATATAACAAAAAGAGATATGCCGTAGTATGCAAGTAAGTCATAGTTAACGTAATCTAAAGATATTGCGATTATTAATTTTAAAACCACATCAATCACAGAAATAAGTGCGTAAAGATGCATATCTTCGTGAGCAATTAGAATTGCTATAAAAGGTGCACTGAAAATGGAAAAAACAAAAGAGAGAGAAGTGAAATGATAGAGTTCTAATGCGGCACTAAAGCGTGTATCAGGTATTTTTAAAAACTCTTTAATGTACCAAAGACCTATAGTTTGTAACAATGCATAAGCAAGTAAGGCAATGCATGCATACATAATTAAATTTACACTGAAAGTTTTTTTTAATTTTGATAGGTCGTTCTGACCCATAGCAAAAGAAAAAAAACGCTGAGTGGCACTTGCCATGCTTCCCGGTAAGAATGTTAACAAAGTAACAAAGCCTGTAACAACGCTATAAATGCCATAATCTTCTATACCTAAAGCATTCAAAATCACCCGCATGGAATACAAAGTAATTAGAATAATGGTGATTTGGCGTATATAAAGAGAGATTGTATTTTTAAGGATTTTTTTATTGGACATCGAAAGTCAAAACTCAATATTGGTAATAAGTAAATTTAACATTCCACCGATAAATGTCTAAACTAAATAACTATTACCATGAAAGGGGATGGCGAATAATTGCAGAACCAATAAAGCCCGCACCACCAGTAACTAATATTTTCATCTTGGAATAACAAGCCGTATTTTGATTGTTAAAAACAGAGCACTGAAAGTAGTTATATCATGATTTTGGCACGCTACCGCCCCGGGCTTACAGCTACCTGTTCACTGATAATTCTTAATTTACTCAACTAATCTTGTTTACTATACACAAATCAGCTCGAGTGAGATAGTTGTTAAGTAAACTATCTATAAATAAGATATACTTACAGATAAATCTTACTGTGATCCCCTCCCCCCACTTTAGTTCCGCACCCTTTTGATTTTTCATTATTTTCAGCAAACAGCTGATATAGGTTGACCTCTTAGATCTCCAAAAAGTTGATATCACTTTAATTAGTGATTATTGAAATGGCATAGTTAATTTGGCAACCACGCCCGTAATTGGTGAACTTGCAAGCGACCTGACGATAAAAGTGATTCATCCAGGTCAACTTTTTCCACTCCCCAGGTAAAAGGAGAAGATAAACCGGAAACACCTTGATTTGTAAATGCCTCCCACTGAGCTTGTTGTTGAAATTGTTGCGGAGAGAACAATGCGCCTTCATTCCATAATGGGCGGTAAATTTTAATTCAATGATCCTTTCATTTAAGCAAAAGCAATTGGCATTCTGACCCTTTTTTCCTAAACAACACAGAAGTAAGGTGCTGTATTCAAATTTAGAAAGTAAAGCATTATTGATATTTTGATATGCTACCGCCCTTAGCCGTAAACCAAGGCTCATAAGGTAAAACGGTAAATTATTCGAAAGCAAATCCGTCCTCAGAGACCATTAAAAAGACAACGAAAAACTCGCTTTCACATCAAACAACAATAAGCAACTTATCTTAAATAAATGGTTTTCATTATAGGTAAAGTGAGACAATCCAACAATATTTTTTTATCTATTTATTTTAAATAAACATGAATACTCACATATAGAGTTATACCCCCTGTCAATAACAGATAAAAGGTGGGTATTATGCAACTCAGGGTCATCTCAGTGGATTCATTACCCTCGACAACAGCATGGCTTAAGCCTCTGAGAACGGTTATACATATAGCAGTGACATTAGTTTGCCTGATTGATTGCCATCCGCAAGGTAATTACAAAAATATCTGAAGTGAAGGAATAGCATTATCAGATATGAGATTTATCATGAGAAAGAACATCAGCATATCTTAGATAGCAATACAGTAATGATATTGTTCATGTTGCTCTCCAAATTGCTTTACCATGCCTATCGGCTGAACAATACATATTCATCCATAATAGCTGTTAATCCCCAATTTTCGGCTTGTCTATCAATCACCCATTCCACGAGTTGCTCTTTAGATTTCAACTTAAGTGTACGGTTCCAATCGTCTAACGGTGACCCCAACCGCAAATTAGACCAACATAACCAGACCAATTTCGTGCGTATTTCCGGATCATTAAATTGCTGAAATAAACTGATTAACTTGTTAGCAAAGGAGTGCTGTTTAAGACGCGCACATTCACTGAGCAGTATCCCTTCCAGCATAGGGTGGTAGCGTAACAGCCGTTCATCAATATGAAAACTCAGGCTTAAATCCTCTTTTTCGGTGAGCTTATCAGGGTAGGCTTAATTTTGGTGGCAGTACCGTGGTCACATTTAGCGAAAGCGTGATTGATTAACCTAACACCATGAGCATTAAAAGGTCATAATGGAAACGATTTTTCTGTTTTAGGCTGATGTTCCTCTGTTACATTCTGGGCAGGAATACACCAAATCCCCTCATGGCACTTCGGGCAACATTTTTGATTGTTTGTAAAATACTCACGACACTGCACACAAAACCAATTCGTGACCTTTAATATTGGTGAAACTGATCGAACCTGTGTGCTCAGTCGTGCCTTGTCTTCTAAGCTCTTGATCTTACTGATGACCCGCGGACAGTGCTCTGCGCTCTGAGGATCAGAATGGGTAAACCATGACTCCGTTGGCGTCTTGTGCAGTGTGACGGGCTCACCGCAGTGAGCACAGTAATAGTTTTCTCGTGAATAACTCGGTTCTTGGGTGGCTCCCGCGAAACGATTGTTCTGCGTTAAGGCTAGCGACATTTTGACTTCATGTAATTTAAGCATGGGTGTGCTCCTTCTGTAAAATTTAAACTAAACGTTCTGAGTACCCAACATTCAGGATCCACACTCGGCAACCCACCTTGAAACTTAGAAGACCACTGAGCTGTGCCTGCATGCGTATCGAGCCAGGTTCGTATGTTTAGGGCGTCGCTTTGCCTAGAGCGCATTCAATCGCACCAGGTGTGGTTGAAATTAAGTTGGTGAGTAATGGGTGGGTATGTTATGGAAAATGCACGGCGACTCGCGCTAGTGCCTTAGGATTCAAGAGTTGTGTTGGCTCCTCTCGATTCATCAATGCGTGCTTGTAACCACTGTACGACTTCACTTTTTAACCAGCGCGACATGCGACCAAACTTGATGGGTTTGGGGAACTCACCCTCTTGGATTAATTTGTAGAACCACTTATCCGTTAACCCCGTTAGTGCGGTGATAAATTTCATGTCGATAAATTGGTCATCAAGTAATGCAATATTTTCAGTTTGCGTGCTCATGGTAAAACTCCTGTTTTTAATGTGGATAAAAAGCAGGAGCGATATCGAAAAATGGGATGTGGATATCACTCCACATCATTAACCGGATGTGTAAAAAATAATTTGGTTGCTAACTACTGGCGTTTTCTCGGTTTGATTTCGCCTCGCCAAAAGGTGCGTTTGAGTTCAGGCACAGCCAGACGGACCCATGCATCGGCTTTACATAAATACCTTACCGCATTCAACAATCCTTTCTTCAGATAAGCATTACCTCGGGGTAATAGTCCAATACCCAGTTCACGATATCTTTCTTTTTGGTAATTACAGTTAAAGTACAGGCCTGCCCACTCTGTAATACGTTCTTGCCAGAGTTCACCAATGAGTTTACCCAGAGTGATGTCTCCCCAAACCTTTTGACCGTTAAAGAAAAACAAAGCGTGGTAATGGAAGCCTTTTTCCATGCCGAATTCCAATTTCAAGATATACCCGACACAGTGTGAAAAGAGTGGGTTGCTATTAATGGCTTTGTACAGGGCTTGGCGATGCTGGCGCAGGTGGTGAGCTCTGACTCTGTGGCAAATACCACTTTTGTAAGACAGATCTACTCGTACAACTAACAGTTTGGAGTAACGTTGATACAACGAGTCAATGTATTGCTGAGCTCGTCTGTAATTCTTCTGAGCGCCTTGCTCGAAGATTCGGACTTGCTTTTTGTAGTCAGGGCTTTTTAACGTGCTTTGGAACTCATGGAAGGCCTCGTTAAGCCACTGAACGTGTTCAGGGGTATCCACCAGCCAGTATTTATCTTTGTCTATCAGTATCTCACTCAGGCGGTATTTGTTAGCAAGAGAGATCAAGAGCACAAGAGTGGGATGCAAGCGCTGTATTTGCGATATTTTCATTGATTGAATGTAACGGGTGAACTTGAGCGTTTCTAAAAAGAGCTCACCTTTGGGAGATGTCGAGGTGAGTTTTAAGCGTGGGTTTTCAGGCGACAAAGGAATGCCTTTATATAAATCTAATTTATGATTTAACCGTTTTGTGAGTCGATTTAGGTTATCCATAAGTAGAGACACCAGCTCACGCAGTGAGTGGTCTCGAGTGAGCGTTAAACGGTCATGTTCAAACGTAGTTGAGAGAACAACTTGATTTAAGTGAAGTGCTCGATTTGTCATTTTAGTTACCTGCGATCGAATAAAGGTTCGTATCATCAGGCAGGGAAGTTATTTTTAATTTTTTACAAGTCTTGATGTGAATAATGCTGATTTTTATTTAAATCAGCATGGAGTTGTATTGCTTATGCGTAATGTTTTTCAGTGACAATTGAGCATGGTTTTACATGTTCTCATTCTTCTGTAGTTAACATGATTGTGAATGGGTCAAGATAAACAAGAGACATACTGATTAACTCATTAATAATAAACAATCCTAGACGCTGAGCTAGGGTTTTAATGTTTAATGAATGGTTATGCTTGGGGTTATCATACCTATTTTTTGATTTTAGGTACTTTTCATATGCTTTAAGTTAGTGCTTTTTTGTATTAACCTATTGAAATCAATTGTTCTATGATTAATTTATCTATACGTATGTAAAACACGAAGCATGACATAAAAACAACGTAAATTGTGACGTAATAGAGACTAATTAAAGACAAAATAAGCTACACTATTACTACGTAGTTCTTTAAGGGGTGGTTTATGTCTAATCAGGATAAATACTTAAAAATAAGCAATGACAGAGAACGGTATTTTTATAGTTCTTACATTTCAAAAATGTTGAATATTCAATTCATGGAGGCCCGGCCACGGAGTGAAAGAGAGCTTAATAAAGCCATAAAAAATAAGCTGGAAGATACGACAGAGCGTATGCGATTCATTCGTGAGGCGAAAGACGAATTTAGTTGTAAAGTTATACAAAATGAAGAATTTGATTGGATTAAATCTAATGAGCGATGTACGTTTTTTATTCTCTATTACATCAATCATTATTTAACGAACAAAAAGATTTTTGCTATTAATAACCATCGATATCGAGGCATGTATCGAACATCTGAATATGAGCGTGTCGATTACCCCAATCCATTGAGAAAGTATAAGCAAGGTTTACCAGCATCCCCTAATAATGTAAAAGATGCATTAAATAATATTATGTATTTTTTTGATTTACTGGATTCTTCAATAGAAAAGAAAATTGAAGTTCTTGAGTATTTGAAGCAGAAATGGATGTTAATTAAGGGTGAAAATTACTTGTCATGGATTGATGAACGTAATCCAGCGCAGATGGAATGGGCAAAAAATTACATTGAAAAGTCTCATTTGTTTTATCTATGGACTCGCTCAGACGTTTATACATTTGCAAGTGAATACGTTAAGTTAGTTGGGTATTTTGATGTTAGTTTTGATGTATCGCCGGATTCAAAAGAACTACTGATCATTAAAATGAAAAAAGCGTGGTCACAAGAAAACTATCGAAGCCAAATATCGGAAAAGAAAGTGCTGAACACATATTTAGACAAAGATGTGAAAGATAAGTTATCAAGATTAGCTAAACAGCACAGAATGAAAATCAACGAGTATTTAACTTATCTAATTGAAAAAGAAGATGAATAAGTAAAGTTCATTATGATTCGATTTTTTTTCACATATATATTATTCAATTGATAATGATTTCGGTTATTTTATTTATATATCAATAAGTTAAATTTAATTCGTGACACAACCTGTCATTTCCCTTCATTTATCTCTCGAAAAAAAGTCAAATAGCCGGACATAACCTGTCCGGTGAGGTTGTTATCGTGGTGTTCTCTTTTTAAAGCTAGGGAATAACACCGATGGCAACTTACCGATTAGATACCGATTTAGCGTTTTTACGTGAATGCAGCAATGAAGAACTGGGCTTGCTTGTGTCTGTACTGACTCACGACAGCAAAGACGGACAAAAGCGTTGGACTGAAACCTTAACCAGCTCGCCTGAATATCAACTCTACCATCCGGAGCACCAGCAATACTGGATGTCGATTGCGGCAGAGTTGCAAGCCTTTGGAGCTAACAGTTTGATGAGTCTCGTTCGAGGCAATAAGGGCGTGTTGTACCGTGAAATCTTACAGGATGTCTGTGACCACCTTGATGTCAATTATCCGAAGGCCGGAAGTACCGAAACCTTGGAATTAAATTTGTTATTGAAAGTATTAGAAAAAAGCTTAAATAAGTTGACCACAGAAGAGCTACAAGCCTTCTCTCGTGATATGCAACTTAACCTCACCAACCCCACGCCACAATTGATTTTGATTGCGGTTCAAGCGGCTATCCGTACCTCAGGCATTGCTGCTCTGGAAGTGGCCACACTCTCAGCCATTGGTGTAATTAATGCGCTCGGCGGGGTTGCCACCATTGGCACACTCTTTGCCGCACACCGAGCACTTTCCTTGATTGCTGGGCCGATTGGTCTTGCCGTGAGCTCGGCATGGCTTGTCGCTGACTTAGCGGGACCCGCTTATCGGGTCACCGTCCCCGCCTGCATCATTGTGGCGTACTTACGACAAAAAGCCTTATCGCAATAAGGTTTATCAATCCCATTCTATCCGCTTGCCGGAGCTATTTTAATAAGGACAACATCATGTCGACTTCTGTGTCTCGCCATGACCGGCTTGCGTCTCGGTTGGCGTTTATTATTAGTCAATTATTTCGCGGGGAAACCGTTTATTTATCCGCGCTGTCAGAAGAGCTCAATGTCTCGACTCGTACCCTACGGCGTGACTTTAATGAGCGCCTTCAATATCTGGACTTGGAATATCACCAAGGTGGCTATCGATTGGCGGCATCACAGCGCCCTTTTCGTACCGATAAGGACATACTGCGCTTTGCCGCCATTACGCATATTACCTCACTGTTTCCGGCTTTAGACAGGAAGCTGCTGACGGTTCTGCTCGACCCAACAATTGATTCACCGTTTATTGTCTACCACACGCCACCTAAGCAGCGTCCCTCGCTGTTCGGGGGCTTTTATATTCTAACACAAGCCATTGTAAAACGGCGTTTACTGCAATTTACCCACCAAGGAAAAAACATCACGAACGTTGCCCCGTACAAGTTGATTTATTACCACGGTCATTGGTATCTCACTGCCGATATCGCGCAGCACATTCATGTCTTTGATGTGATGGCACTGCAAGATGTGGTCATGACAGCGCGGGGCTTTCGTTATCGTGAAGACCTCAATCAGCGGTTATGTGAAGAGGCGTTTATTCAAGCCTTGCCCCATTACCAATATATCCAATCTTTAATGAAATAATGGAGTTCATCTTTATGAAAAAGGTACTATTTACGACTTTAATCTCGCTAACGGTTTGTGCTCAAGCATTAGCACTTCACCTACCCGGTGAAATTCAGCCCACACGTTATACCTACTATTTAACGCCAGAATATGGTCAAAAATTGAAGGAGAAAAATGAGAGTAATGAAAGACCTGTCCTAGGTGTGCCTCATGGAGAGTTGACAGGCGACACTCCAATTCGACAAGCAAAAGGTTTTCCTGCCCCTACCGCGATGACCTGTATTAGTAGCGTTTATTATAATCGTGGTGCAGCGGCTAACTGGTTAAAAGTCGCCTGCGTCGATAATAATGGTTTAGCTTATTCAGCCGATAAAAAATGGCCACCTAAATCAATAGCCAAGCGAGTTTGCACTGTAGGTCAATCAGGCTGTGACTCTTTTTTAGTTTTGGATAGTGATAACTGGTCTGGTCCTCAATAAGTTACGCTCCCCCTTACTTGAGCCTGTTCTCACACAGGCTTACTTCCTAGGAATTCATCATGACGATTTTTAAACTTATCGCCACCTCTGTGAGTGTTGTGACACTGGTGTCTATCACCTACTACGCCCAGAAGACGGTCAATGAACAACTTGCGCTTGAAGGCAAGTATTCCGACACGGAAATTCAAGCGGCTCGACTTGGGGCGACGCTTGCTTGCACAACCTTATTGGGGGGAGCCATTGAACGACTACTCAACGGGCTATTTAGTGACCACTAAAACTCAACTATTTCAATGTAGATTCAACATAACGGCAGACCAATCGGTCTGCCTTTTTTATTTCGTAACATCCACAAAAGGGCTTTTTTATGACACTTGAACCCATCATCTCAACACCCGCTTCCAACCGCCAGCGCACGCATTTTTGGCAAACTCATTTTGGCAACGTTAAAGGCTTTTCAACCTTTGAAGTGGTGATTTTTACTACCATGGGCCAGTTTTGTGAGGACTACCACGGCGGGTATTGGGAATATTGCACTTTATCTAATGGCGGCGCTTTTATTTATCCCGATTTGAATCAAGAGGAGCTTACGCTATTCAATCCGCATAATGGTAACGAAGCGGAACTCAGTCCTGAAGCTGCGGGCATAGCTGTGTGTTTGATGATGTACAGTTTATGGTCCTTTCAAACGGAAAGTGACACCCTCGTCGATCGCTTTTATCAATTGCGTGATTATGCGGCGCAACACCCAGAACGTTCCGCCATTTTCCATCTAATCGATTAACCACGTCCTTATTTACGCCTTCGTATTATCTGATTCATTATAAAAGCATCATCAGACTAACCCATTAATTAACTTGCATTTATTTTTATATCTATATTATTTTAGTGAATCAATCATCAGAATGCGTCACTAAAAATGATACTCAATATACCTATCATTTCGAGAAAGCTCTGCACCGCAAGGTGTAGGGCTTTTTTGTTTATTACGGTCTATCAATATCGACTGAATTGGAGTTCTATTATGTTTACTTTACAAGAGCAAGAATCAACGGTTATCAAAACCAACCTCGTCAATTCCCGTGGTCGTAGTACCTTCTGGCGTTTTTACTTTGGTACTGTGCCAGACTGGCAACGTATTGAAGGCGATATCTTTAACATGATGGCGAAGCTTTGTAATCGCTATCAAGGTGCTTTCTGGGAGTTCAGTATGCTGTCTAATAGCGGCGCATTTATCTGGCCTGATATGCTCGAAACCTCCCTGCAAATGTTTAACCCGCATAACGGAAATGAAGCTGAGTTAAGCCCTGAAGCAGCCGGTATTGCTGTCTGTTTACTGGTGTATAGCATCTGGTCATTTAAAACCGAAAGCCCTGTGCTGGTGGAATATTTTTACCTGTTGCGTGATTACGCTATACAGCATCCGGAGCAAGCTCAAATCTTTCGCCTTATAGACTGATTTATCAGTCACGGTTTTATCTTTCCCCCACCAGCAATCTTTATTTAATCCATTTATCGAATTATTTATCGGTTTAATTATTGAGGAGAACCCCTATGTCTCGTTTAGCTTCCCGTTTTGGCAATGCTTGCTCTATTCGTCGTGACCGCCCGCTAACTACCGAAGAGTTATTTCGCACAGTACCCAGTGTGTTTTCAGAAGAAAAACACAACTCTCGCAGTGAAAAATACTGCTATATCCCTACCATTACGTTACTCGATAGCCTTCAAAAAGAAGGCTTCTATCCGTTCTTTGCTTGCCAAACGCGTGTGCGAGATGACAGCCGTCGTGATCATACTAAGCATCTGTTACGGCTGAGACGCCATGACCAAATTACGGGCAGCCTAGTGCCTGAAATCATCTTACTCAATAGCCATGATGGCTCATCGAGTTATCAGATGTTACCGGGGATGTTCCGATTCGTTTGTCAGAATGGCTTAATTTGCGGACAAACCTTTGGTGAGGTGCGTGTACCGCACAAGGGCGATGTGGTGGAAAAAGTGATTGAAGGGGCTTATGAAGTGTTAGGGCTATTTGAACGCATGGATGAGCAACGAGATGCCATGCAGTCCCTATTATTACCGCCACCAGCCCAACACATCTTTGCTCAATCTGCTCTCACATATCGTTATGGTGAAGCGCATCAACCTGTGACCGAAGCGCAAGTATTACAGCCACGCCGTGTAGAAGATAAGAAGGATGATCTTTGGACGGTGTACCAACGTTTGCAAGAAAATTTAATTAAAGGGGGATTATCAGGCAGAAATGCGAAAGGTAAACGCGCTCGCACGCGTTCAGTGAACGGTATTGATGGTGATGTGAAGCTTAACCGAGCCTTGTGGGTGATGGCTGAAAATATGCTTCAACTAGCCTCGTAATGATGGAGATATTAACGATGGAGAGTATCAATACTTATACGAATACCTTAACACTGCTTCCTAATGAACAACGTACTATCAAACGTGCGTTGACCATACTGGATAAGTATCTGCGTGAACCGGGTATTGCTTTTACATCAACGCAAAATGTGAGGGATTGGTTACGGCTAAAAATGTCAGCATTAGAGCGTGAAGCGTTTATTGTGCTCTACTTGAATCAACAAAATCAGTTGATAAGCAGTGAAACCCTGTTTGCTGGCTCGATTAGCAGTACACAGGTTTATCCTCGTGAAGTCGTCAAACGAGCACTTCATTTTAATGCTGCTGCCGTTATCTTTGCACACAATCATCCGTCAGGCGATATCACACCAAGCCAAGCGGATAAATCTATCACGCAACAATTAATAAAAGCATTGCAGCTAATTGAAGTACGAGTACTTGACCATCTGATCATCGGTGGTCAGCAAATCTTCTCTTTCGCTGAGCATGGCTTAGTATGAGGTGAACCATGAATATCATCCGTAAATCTGCAGCAATGAAGATCCATCAGCAACATTTAGGCTCTCGCCTTGCTCGTTATTGTGGGGGAAAGTATAAATGGGTTGGTAATAGCGAGCATTATATTGGTAAGGAGGTGCCAGATTGTCGTGGCGTGTTAGCTGTTTATGTTGAACGTCGCCAAGACAGAGATGGCCCTTATGCGTGTGTCATGTGTGTGACATTGAATTGAATAAGTACTGATCACTTTGAGTTTATCCTATATTGGATGGATAAATTAAGCCTACTTCCACTTTGATTAGTATTCAATGGCACATATCAAACCGTTGGATCTTAACTGAATTAGACATTGAGGAATTAAACAAAAATGACACAATAAGACATCATTAAACATGTCAAATTGGCAATACCATGATTCATACTAGAAACAATTAACATGAACATGATCCCCATTAAATGTATACTTAAAAAGGATTCGAATACGTTATAATTACACCTGTCATCTGTGCAAAAAACAATCTATTTGCTGCGCTCTATCGCCCCAACCGTGCTCAACAAAACCCACCAAACGGACCGAGGGTACAAAAGAGGGTATAAATAAAATCAAATTTAATTAATAGATTTAAATACAACCAGTTATAATGAAAAATCGATTCCGAGTCCGGCACCACTTTCACTTCTACAGTGGTTCCCTTGAATTAAAAAAATCCCATATCACTCTCCTTGTTACCAGACATTAACTCATCTCAAATCAAGCTTTTTGATGAAAATCATTTTTAACTAAACTAAACTGTACTAGTCAATTGCATATAAATTATCAACTATTGGTTAAGAGAAAACTTCCATTCCAAAAATCGATAATCATGTATATAAGTACCCTTATGCATTACCATAAGAGTTTACAACGTGAATTAATATATTACGCCTCATACTAATTCAGACTTATTAACCGCTTTAATATTTCTTGATGATGCGACTATAGAGAATGGTTGTTTGCAAGTCATACCGGGTTCACACAAATATGGATTGCAATCCCATAATATTGATGATTTTTTCAGAGGAAAAATACAAGAGGTCGATGAAAATGATGCTGTCTATATAGAAGCAAAAGCAGGGGATGTTCTATTTTTGCACTGTCTTACTATGCATGCTTCGGCAGTGAATACCTCTGCTGTTCCACGCCGAACTTTTTTACCTGCGTATCGAAGTGCTGATTCTTTTCCTATCTATTTTGGCCCGCATGCGGCTCACAATGAACCTGGAATTAAATTACTCCGTGGGCAAATATCACGAAAAGCCAGAGTTGATCAAGGCGTTCATTATCTTCCGATCGCGAAAACTGAATTTGGCTCTATCTATGAAATTCAGGAGGGCTCAAATGAGAATAAAGCAATCGATGCAATGAAAAAAACAGGCTATGCTGTTTAATGAAAATTTGTAACGCAAACACGTTATCATGGCGGCTCTCTTTAACCGCCATTTATATTTATGAGTATACTTCAATAGTATGGAATATTGTATTACCACTTAATTATTCATAGTTGTAATTATGATAATTTTAATACCTTGATTATATTGATATTTAATAAAGTTATGTAACATATAAAAAATCTAAAGCTACATATAAGGATATAATATGAATTTTCTGCTAATCTCTGGTTTTATGACTGATGAACGTTTATGGAAAGATATTATCGAAGATTTATCCTGATTAGGCGATGTCTTTCATGGAAGGATGACAAATAATACTGCTCTTAAAAAATTAGCTTTAGATATTATCGAAAACGCTCCTTCGCGCTTTACTTTAATTGGATTTTCTTTAGGTGGTTATGTTGCTAGCTGGATTGCTAGCCTAGTACCAGATAGAGTAGAAGCCATGATACTTATCGCTACATCCAACTTACCCGATGCCCCTACTCAACTTCAACAAAAACAGACTAATGCAAAAATGGCAGGTATGAATACTTATGGTGGACTAAGTACGGCGGCTATACGTTCATCACTGCACCAATCCAATAAAAAGAATAACGAGCTGATAGAAGTTATTCGCTCAATGAGTATAAGTTTAGGTACTGAAACTTTTATTCAACAATCACAGATTGAGCGCAATAATCCAACCTTATTCACAAATAAATTTCCAGTGTTAGTTATAGCATCCGCCTGTGATGAATTAAGAACTGTAGCTGAATCTGAGGCCTTAATTTCTGATTATTTGAATTCAGAATTATGCATTATTGAGCAGGCAGGGCATATGATACCACTTGAAAATTCAAAGGAATTAATGCTTTCAATACGTAAGTGGCTTGAAAAATCATCTTTACTGTGAATACTGCGGTTCAACAAACCTCCCCACCTAAATGTTTTAGCTTCACTAATGAAAAAATGCTATTTAGTGATTAATTAAACAAAAACGAGCAAGAAAGCATCAAAAAATGAAGATTAAGTAGCACAAACATCATACAGGCTACCCGTGATAATGGATTATTCAAAGCCCCTAATGTCCAAATCGCGCCATAATGGCGCGACCTACCTCATTCAATTTAATAGTCCCATATACCATTAAATCGTTTTTCGTTACTTGCAGTATAAATAACAGTATGTGCAATATTTCTGTGCCCTAAATAATCTTGGATTAAGCGGGTATCACGACCTAAATCAGCCAAAGCATAACCGCAAGCATGACGTAACATATGTGGGTGCACTTTAATTGATAACTTAGCGTCTTGCCCATATTTTTCAATTAAACGAAAAATTTGGCTACGTGATAAAGGTTGATTTTTTTGAGATAAAAAAACCCATTTATTATCATCTGAGGCGATTTTTTTACGTTTGGATAGCCACATAATCAAAGCATCATATTCTTCAGGAATTAGAGGCTGCACAGTTGAAAGCCCTGATTTTAAACGTTTAACATAAATAACTTTTTGCTTCATATCGATATCATCAAGGGACAATTGGCGTAATTCACTTACCCTAAAACCATGTAAAAAGCCCATTAAGAACAAACAATAATCCCTTTCAGGATATCTTCCACTCTTTGTAGCGGCCAGTAATGCATCTACTTCTGTTTGCGTCATAAAACTTCTTTTTTTCATTTTTGTCCCTTAAAAGTGCTCACCTCTACCTAAGGCAATAAAGTATTTATTTCCGATACCTATCATTGTAAAAGCACCAGATTAGACTTTTATTAGCCTTTTAGATACTCCTTATATCTAAAACCTCCCTTACTTTAATAAAACAGAAAATGGGATAACGTTTTGTTATCCTTTGACGAGCAGGTAATCATCGAAGTATTAAAATATTCATTACAAGTGAATTAATATTATGTTTTAATCAAAACCCTATCCCCCTTTCTAATGAAAAACGGACAAAATCTATGAAATCATGGCCTTATCCTAAAATTGTTGCTCACCGAGGCGGAGGGAAACTTGCTCCAGAAAATACATTAGCCGCAATCGATGTTGGGGCTAGTTTTGGTCATACCATGATTGAATTTGATGCAAAACTTTCTCTTGATGGTCAGATTTTTCTCTTGCACGACGACACACTTGATCGTACTAGCAATGCTTACGGCATTGCAGGTGAATTAAATTGGCTACAATTATTAAAAGTTGATGCAGGTAGTTGGTATAGTAAAAAATTTGCAGGTGAGCCATTACCTTTACTTTCTGAAGTCGCAGCCCGTTGCCAACAACACGCTATGATGGCGAATATCGAAATTAAACCAACAACAGGTCTAGAAGCTGAAACAGGAAAAATTATCGCGCTTGCAGCGCTTCAATTGTGGCAAGGCCAAACAGCTCCATTGCTCTCCTCTTTCTCAATTGAAGCACTAGAGGCTGCTCAACGGGCTGTACCAGAATTGCCGAGAGGATTGCTATTAGATGATTGGCGCGATGATTGGCATGAGCTAACAACACGGCTGGATTGTGTGTCTATCCATCTAAATCATAAACTATTAGATGAAAAGCGGATTAAACAATTAAAAAATGCAGGGTTACATATTTTAGTCTATACCGTCAATAAACCACCCCGTGCTGCGGAGTTATTAAAATGGGGGGTTGATGCAATTTGTACCGATGCGATCGATGTTATTGGTCCTGATTTTGCTGCATAATATTGCTTCACTTTGCAAGTTAGTCAATAACTTGCAAAGTCCATACTATTCACAGTTCCCAATCGAATGATATTTGTCAAAAATCACAATATATTTACGGCTTTTCTTTTTTAAACGTGCATCTCGATATTCCTGCTGAGGTAACAAATAAAATACATCAGGTGTTTCATCTTCACTGACTTGGCAACTGTCATGCAAGATCACTCTAAAATAAGTATTTCCGGTATTTTTTAATACTCCTTCAACAGGATCACTTTCATATTTGAAATTAGGTTGCTTGGGTCTAACAACAAAGTAGGTTTCTAAACTGATAGTGGGATAAAACAAAGGAGATTTCTTTTGAGCAACACTATTTTGCGCTTCAAATGGTGTTTCACTGATAATCACTTTGTAATATCGCTCCTGTTCATCGACCTTTCCGCGATAAAAAATCTTAAAAAATTCTTGCTCTTTTGGTAATAAGATTTTTTTTAGTGGAGTGAAAATAATCTCACCATTGCGGATCTCTTCGCCAACTTCATGACCTCCCGGTCGATCAATCTTATACGCACTAAAACTATACAGATTCGTTGTTTTCGTATCATTAATGTATGGCTTTGAAAAAAACTCTTTATCCGCTTCCATAGAAGATATATCGGTATCGATATATAAGGCATAAGCACAGTTATAAAATAAACATGACATTATGAATAATATATAAGAGCTTAGTTTAACTTTAACCATTTTATCACTTATGCCTACATTGTTAGAGATTGTTGAACTTTAATGAACATCAGGTCCAGTCCAGATTGCTTTTACTGTCACCGTACCACTTGCCGATACCGTACCTAGCCAGTCAATACCATCCAATGTAAACAATGAATTGGAATCATTCATAGGGAATGATAAATCCAGATTAGTGCGATAAAAAGATCCGAGATCTTGATTTGGTTGATCCCATGGTGTTTCAGACCATAACGCATTTTTAAGCGATATTTCATTGCTATCACAACTTGCTCGATATGTCGATTTACTGCCATTTTCATTTGTAAATGAAAGATAAGCAGAAAATGGAACTTTAAACTTCTCATCATCCGATGAGAAAAGACAATATGTTTGTCCCTTTAAAGCAACAGAAGGACCATCAACTTTAGCTGTAATTGAATCTGCTTGGCGAAAACCACTGGTAGTAACGATATAATTGAATTCAATCGGCGGCTCTTCACTCCCCACTTTTCCTATTTTAGATTGAACAGGGTTAAAATCGGCAGGAATGATACTAATCCCATAATCTCTCGGTTTTATGATCATTTTATTTGATGGCGTAAATTCATAGTATCCTGATTGTGGTACTGCCGTGTTAGTAAACGAAAATGTGAAAAAGTCTTGGCTATTAGTAAAATCAACATTACGGCTAACTAATTGTTTAAAGAAAGTGTTTGATAAAAATATAGATACATGTTGATTTGTCGGTTTAAAGTAATAATTAGCTTGATTTGTTGAGTTATAGTTATACCAACGATTGCTTCCGTCATCAGGGCCAATTAATATCGTGTTTCCCGCAGGAGTAAAAGGAATTAATGTATTATTAATTTTCAGGCTTAACCTAATGTTGGCAAAAATATCACCTTTAGTTTCTTGATCAATAACCTGGCAAATAATACCACTTTGATTTGAAATAATACCAATACGGCAAAACTCAGAGCCTAACCCTAGATTAGGATTCCCATTACTATCAATAAAAATTTCTTGTAATGCACCAGTAGAGGTTAGTTTGATATGACCAGACTTAGTTATATTAAATTCATGGGAAGCAATGATATTACCGCCAACGCTTCTACAAGATTCACCTTTACTTGGGTCATAATCTGTTTGTGTCATACAAGCTCGATAGCTATATGTCTCGTTCGTACTCACGGGTAATTGTAAGAAATATTGATATGCTGAATCACTGAAGATCCCCCTGGCATAATTGGATTCTCCACGCACATCACTCTGTACAATTTTATAAGCACCATCTTTCCCCATATATTGAGCAGGCCAATATCCTGTACTATCACGGCAAGTGTTTCGCATACATCGATTACCTGTAAACGGCCGATCTATTGGTGAATTTTCTAACCAAATATCAACATTTTGATTAGCCCGAATGCCTGTATTCGTATACCCCATATAGCCAAGACTTAGCTGAGATGTCCCTGAGTAACGCGTGTATTTATTTGATCCCGAAAAACGAGGATCGGTAGATCTCGGAGTAATAAAATATTCATCATCGACGTTATTTTCAATAAATACATAACTATTGGTAACATTTGCAGCTTGTACACTTCCTCCCGTAAAACCATTAACAATGGTACAAACGAGAAATATAAAAAGTCTATGTTTATTCATTAGCAAATTCTCTTTATCTTTTCGCAATTGAAGATTGAGGCTCACAGGTGACATCGCCTACCCACAAAGCGCCTCTAGCGCCTTGTAGGTTTAAATCGGCCTCACAAATTGTTTTTTCATCTTCTTGCAAGAGCGAAATAACTGGGTAGCGAACATCAACATCCATCGAAAACTCACCATTTTCATCCGTCTTGGTTCTTCCAATATGATTACGTATTGAAGCATATTTAATAAATTCACCATCTGGTGATTTAAGACGACCGAAAACAGTGATTAATTGCCTAACTTCCGGCTGATAAAAAGCAATATTCCCCGGATATAAAGTGACAGATTTGTTCCTTCCTGACACAATATCGAAGCTATCTTTCGACTTACCATCATTCATTAATTGAATGTCGTAGTCAGAATAAGGCGATAGAGGGATAAATGTATTTTTTCCACTAATAGGATAATTTTGACCGTTGACCTTCGCCACCATACTTCCAGCACCGTTAATGTCAGAGTTAATAATCACCCCTGATTTTCCTTGCTGTCCACTTGGTGTCACCATGCCATTACTATAAGCAATAGAGCCACGAGAAGTATAATTACCATTAAACCTATCATTATCAGGTCGATTTAATGTGATCGTACCTGAGTTATATTTCATATCGTAAGAAGCATAAGCTAATGTTGAGAAGTCTGACTCACCGTTGTTTTTATCTCGGACTAATTTAGAAACAGATACCCCTGCATTCGTGATTGCAGAATCATCAAAGTTTTTATTCGCATAAATATTGGCCTTTACGTTACCGTTCGTAGAAGAAACACCAGTGCTTAACCAAGTGGATAACGGCAAAGAAAAATCAAGATTAATATATTTTTCATTAGTACTGCTTTGATTATCATAATGGTAACGCTGAACACCCGCTCTTAGCCCGACGGTCCCGTAACGTCCAGAAAATAATGTATTCGCATATTCATAGTTAATCGAATCACTGCCAACGCGGCGATCTTTGGTATTACTAATAGTAAAGCTTCCTGCTCTATCAATCACTTTATCAAAATTAAAAGTACCACCATAAGAATAGCTATCTGCATCATAAAGTGGCAAATCACCTTTTATGACTGTCTTCTCCCTCGACGCCCATAATGAGGCATAACCATCCGGTAAATTTACAGAAATAGTGCCAATATTCCGATGACTTCCATGGTTTTCCAACATACTTTGCCAAGAAATTGATAAGTGCTCATTTAAAGCAACATTAATACTGGTTTCATTGACTAAGAACTTATCAAAACCATAGTTAGACATGGTTAAACTCAATCCTGAGAATATCGGAAAACTTTTTGCTATCGAAGCACCTAATAAATAGCTCTTATTTGGAGTTTGAGTATGTGAGTTTTCACCTCTCACATAACTTTTCTTATCGAAATCAACATAACCACCATAAATTTCCCAATTGGTCTTATCAAAATTTCTCCCCATAGCACCAAATGATTTATTAATAGTTTGGTTTTGTGTCGTCACAACTTTACCATCAACAACAGTTTCAATCGTGACATCATAAATACCATAAGGTAATACGCTAGTATCAACCTCATAGTTACCCATAGGGAAGTTTTGAATATTTAACAACTTACCTTGTCGATATATTCGTACTTCACCAGGGCTATTCAAAAATGCATAAATTGGTGTTAAAGACTGCTGCTTATTAACCATAAGACTTGAGGAATTATTACCTACTGAGACCGCATAAATTTTGCTACTGCTTAACGTAGTCAAACTAGCGATAGACTGTAAATTCCATGTGCTCATTAATCCAAGCGCAAAACGCAAGCCACCAAAATCACGCTCATACATTGCTCGATAGAGTTCAACATTTGAATTCGATTTACCAATACTGTAAGCAGAAGCATTAATATTCATATGGTGTTCTGCAAGCGCAAATAAGGTATCTAAATTGAAATAGCTACTAGACGTATTGTTAGCATTTTTGACTTGGCTTTGAAAAATACCGAGATCATAGTTAGCGACTGCTGAGACTGAATCAACAGAAGAGTTTCCTAATGAGGATTGTCTTATACGTTCTTTAGGCGAAAATGCTTGCTTATCAACATCCAAAGATAAGTTAAAAGAAGAGATATTCAATTGTAGTACTGCATCACGGCTAATCACGATACCATTACTTTCATTAAAAAAAGCATTTTGTTGATTATCTATTTTCTCTACTAATTGCTCATTGAGTTTAGGCCCTTGCGTATTATCAATAAGATGAATACTCGATAGCTTTATCTTATCCTGATCGATAACAATGACCGCATCTGCTATCTTATCTTCACTTTGATTATTTTTATCTGCATCCTTTAATCGTAGGAATACAGGTACAGTCATCCCTTCCTCTAATGCAATAACGAATGCAGGAGGAATAATATATCCACCAATTTTTAAACTTTTTATTCCATTGGCATGAATAGAGCCTGAAAAAATAATACTCAATATTGATATCGCAATAACACTCTTACGCATGATTAAAGCCCATTCTAGTTATTTGACAACAATGAACTCTCCTTTGTGCCAAATACCTACGCTAGATTTTTTATTTGTGAGATCGACAAGCTGTAATTTCACTGCTAAATGAGGCATAAGGTAATAACGCTCTCGGCAAATACCATCTACGCCACTTTCTTTCTTTGAAGCCAAACATGGACCAGAAGCAACAACTCTGAAAGAACTATTTCCTAAATTAGAAACTTGTGAATTTTCATATTTATAATCGAACCGTTCGATTCTTGGTGCGACAACCAATATAGTGCTAATAGTTGCAGATGTTGTAGCTGATGCTGATTTTGCACTTTTGGTTGCTCCACTTTCACCTATCGGATCATCTTTCCAATTTAATCGATAGTATCGCTCTTTATCATCTTTAGGCCCTTGATAAATAATCTTAAATATATCTCTTGCATTACCTGGTAAAATTAAATTTGCAGGTGTTGATAATATTTCATTAGGATCACTGATTGGTAAAACCTTTCCGTTATCTAATGGTGAATCTATTTTCTCAATACTTAAATTAACCAATCTTGCCGTAGCAACAGTATTCTCTACTTCTTTAGCTAAGGTACTATTATTAGCATCAATAATTTCAGTAATATTACCAACATTGATGGCAAAACTACTTTTAAATGGTAATAACATTAAAATAGTGACTAAAGTTATTTTTCTCATCATAATAAAACTTAAAAATAATGACGATAAAGATACTATTTCCTTATACTATCTTTATCGCGATATTAAACGTCATACATTAAATTACAGCATTAACTTAACTAACAATTAATATTTTGTGAGCTATGTTTGCTGTACTTGAATATTTAATCAATTGGATACTATGCGTCAGAACCTGACTCTGGATTTGGATTTGGAGCCGGAGTAAAATCACCATCCCAAGTCGCAGTAAACTGAACCTTTACATCACCATCCCAAGTACCATCAGTCAGTGATTTAAAATCAGTTGCTGCTCCTCCCGTTTCTGCACCAGCAATAACAAATGTAAATTCACCGCGGTCAGTTGCACGCTCTGAGCCATTATAAACACCATTAGCCGCTAAATTATCTAAGCCCGATGTCAAATTTTTAGAGGTATCGATTAAAACGGTATCTGTTGTTTTACTTAAATCCGCACCGTTCCATTTAACACCAACTGTTAATTTAGAATCATCAGTTGTTCTTGCTAATGTATTGGCAATAATTTTTGATGCTAGTTTAAAATCTGTTGCACCGGCTTGCCCTTGAATAGCAATATCAAACGCACCATTTTGCTGGTTAAAGCTTTTTTGTCCTTCTGCATAATTAAAGGTTAAGCTTTTTAATGGAGTAACAACTAGCATGCTAGTTGTATCTTTGATCGCAGTTGCTTGCCATGTTGCTGTTGCTTGAGCAGTACGTGTCTCTGCATGTGCAACTGTAGCAAAAGATGCGGCAATAATAGTGGACAGTAATACTGACGGCAATTTTTTATTGAACATATTATTCTCTCTATTTATATCTGTGACAAAATTAAATACATAGTACAAAGAATACTGTTATCAGGATCCTTTATTAAATGTAATCAAACAAAATTATAAAAAATAAAAACCATGACCATCGAATAAATCCGATGTTCTTTAAATAAGACAAACATCCATACTAAAATGATAATTCATGATTGATATTACCTATTTCATTAATAAGTAATACCAACCAAAAATTTATTTTCTTTATGTGAATTTTTATTACCTAGCATACCAGATTAAATCTTAATAAAATCAAGCTAGTTCCACAACTTATTCGAGGTATTACTAACTATTTGATAATATGTTCTATCTTTATTGATAGCCTCATTAATTCTTTTATTATCATGCTCATCCATGACAGTATTAAATAAATCTCGCCATGATTTGTGTAAAATAGTTAGAATATTATCGACTATTTCAAAAGTGAGTTTTGTTTGCCCTGTTTCATAACGAGACACTTGCTGTTGACTGACATTTAACATCATCGCTAGCTGACATCCTGATAGACTTTTTTCTTTCCTTATTTTTCTTATATATAGCCCTATTTTTTTGTTTATTTCATCTGCAAGATAATCCATAAATCCCAGCCTTATATAAAAATAAGTATGCATTAATAAATACAGTTAAAGTTATGCGCAAATATTTGTTAGGAAGATAGTAAAACCAACAACTATCTTTGTATAATTGATTTAGAGAATCAAAATCCACAAACAAAAAGTAGAAAACTATTAAAACAAGGCTTTTTTACATTTCATTAAGAATGAAAAATAAAATACTAAATATAACAATGGAATACAAAAAACCAATACAAAACTAGAGTTCGATTATTTACATTTAGATACATTTAAAAATATTCACACAGAAAAAATACTCATATCTAGCCTATTTTGATCAAAAAACACTCTATCAAAAAATGATTTTTGATTCAAATTACTCATAATACGCGTTTTTTACATTGAAGCTGTCTTTTTTAAGATTTATCTTAATGGTTTGTAATATGTATACTAAGCTGTTTTCTATTCAAAACAGCTCGATATGCCACCGTGTAAACAGTCAACAAATATCTCAACATGGCTAAAAACCATCATGGATATTTTTAGATAATCAATTTCAGCTCATTCATATCCTATATTCAGGTTAAACAATCATATAAATTGCCTTAATCTTTAAAATTCTCATGAATGAGCTGATAACTACTGATATAAACTAATTTGCATTCGTCTTTCTTAACATAACTGCATCATATAAAGCTATTGCATTCTATCACTACCGTTAGATAAAAATCACTATCCGAAACCATATAACCAATAGCCTTCCACGTGAACTGATACTCAACATATGCAACCGAATAATCTAATTCTTTGTGTTTACAGTTAGTTATGCCCAAGCGTTTTTTGAATTTTTACTGAGTATTTTCAAATAAATATCTTCATTTTCTATAGATTGCTCAAGCTTCAATTGATTGTTAACGTTAACAGTTTTGTTTATAAAATCAGCCCAATTACCCTCTAACTCTATCATTAACTGATTGATTAACGTGATATTGAAGTTAACTTTTCCTGTCTCATAGCGAGATAGTTGCTGCTGACTAAGGCCTAATTTTTTGGCTAACTCATAACCTTTTATTCGTTGCTTTTTTCTAAGATTTTTAAAGTATAGTGAAACCATGCTGTTCAAATCTAAATTATCCATCGATACCACCTTATGTGATTGCTGTTCTATTCTTAATTTAATTATACAAAAAAACAAATTAAGCGGTTAATTTAAATTATGTCAATGTATAAAAAATATAAAACTTAACTTACAATTAGCATTATTATCTTATAGAAAACTATAAACTTTAAATTTCCATTCTCAAAAAACAAAAAATACTTACATAAATATTTAAAATTATAATTTCAAAATAATTTGAAACAACTAAAGAAATAAGGCTGATAGTTTTACTGTTAGTTACTTAAGACGCTAATCAATATATTCAAATCACTTTCACCATTATTAAAACACCCTATATTACAATTAGTTATATTAAAAATGTTAAAATATTACTTTATACATGACATTTATTCAGCTTTTATTTAACAATAATTTTACCTTGCTTTATACGTTACAGATAACAATTTTTATTCACATTATCGATTGTCTATATTAATATTTAAATTAGCTACGATTGCAATAGTCATAAATTAACTGCAAGGTTATTCCCTAAATACAATCAATGCTAAATAATATCCACGTGTAAAATAATAAATAGAGACTACTACAACATAACATTACCCTTACCTACTGTTATGAACTCAAACATCACATGTAATAATATCGTTTCACTTGTACCATTATTTCCTTCCCTATAAAATTTTCTTAGGAAGAACTGTAAAACTAAGCTGCTTAAAAGCAGCCTCCTTTGGCGCTGATAACTAATTTACTTGATAATGGTATAGCGCTTTCATTCTATTAATCTCTTGAATTTATTAATTTTTCACCATTTTATTTAACAGAATATCACTCATACTAGCATTCGATATTGTTTCACCACAAAGTACCCTCATCAAAACCTCACCACCGAGCGAAGAAAGTGAAAACAACATATCAGGTTCTAGTAGGCGAATTTTATCCATATTACTTTCTTGGTTAACGAGAACGATCGTTTTTACATCTTTATTTGCATTAACTAATTGTTTAACACCTAATAATACGAACGTACTTAACGCATCACTATCCGTCATAATTAATACATATTGCGCTTGCTTAACATTCGCTTCAGCTAATAGTGCTGTACTTGTGGGATCACCCGTCACTATATTATCTTTCTCTGGATAATGTGTCCGATGGCTCTCTTGACAAATCACAGCGACAGGAAGATCTCGATTTTTTAACCCTTGATATACACTGACTGCCGTTGGTGTACTACCAATAACAACATAATGATTCTTCATATAAGAAAACCTCTTACGAACAATTTCCTTTGTCCCTTTAGCTAACAATCCAACAACATAAACCACTGATGTTGTAAATATAGTAATTCCAAGAATGATCACTGTAACAGTAAACACTCTAGCATCTGTTGACACAGGAACAATATCGCCAAAACCAACTGTTGTCATACAAACTAAAGCAAAATAGAAAGCTGTTGTTCCATCTTTTACAACAGGTAAAAATTCATTACCAATATAAAGTGTGCCAAAAATAGAATAGAGCAACAAAGCAATGATACAGGTGACTGCCACAAAGCCAGCACTGGTTAAACTATGATGATGATATCGTCTCCAAAACACACTTAATGCACTAAATAAACCTAAAGAAAAATAGCCTTGATGAATGTTTTCTGTCGCGATTTTTAAATCTACAAATGAAATAATTGCCAATAGAAATAACGAAAACACCCATGCGATACGCGCACCATTAAGCATAAATAACGATAAAAAAATCAATGAAATACCAAGAAGAAATCTTGGAATATCAAGTAGTTTCATAAATCCAAGAGATTTAAGCCACTCACTAAAGCCATTTGCACGCCAATCAATATAATCGGTATAAGCCCCAAAAACAGGGGTAATAATCATATAACCGTCAACGATGATAAGTATTGAAAGGACAAGTCGAATAAATAGGGATGATTTCAGAAAAACAATAAATGCGTTATCTGACATTTTACCCTCACCCTGTGATCAGATAGGAATACATGGAACCCTCTATATATCACATGTTACGCAATGATGTTAGCTGCCAATACGCATTCCTTTCAATTTGGCTTACGGCATGTAACACAGACATCAACGAAAATGATTTAGTACATCTTGATGGTAAGCACGCCATCGCCATAACCCATCATAAAATGATGAAAAACCATTAACTTAAACCAAATATCAATCAATTTAAAAATCAATAACTAGCTAATCATTTTATTGAACTTAACTATTAAACTCATATCTAAAAATCGATTTTCTGCATTTTTTCTTATTACCTAACTTAACTTAAGAATAAGAGTTTAATAAATTATGGTTAATTCTACACAAGCAAAAAGATTTAGCTGGTCAGCCTTATTTTGGCTTCTCATCTACTTCTGGTATTTTTCCTCGCTATTGCAAATCTACGTAGTTGTGACGGGGCAAAGCAATACTATTGGGCTTAGAGATTCATTATTGTACAGTACACTTTGGTTAGTACCGGCCTTATTCTTCCCCCAACGGATTAGATTGGTTGCAGGTATTATTGGTATTATTCTTTGGCTTTCATCTGTTATCGCGCTTGCTTATTTTGTGGTTTATGGCCATCAAATTTCACAGAGCGTCATGTTTGTCATGTTTGAAACCAATACCAATGAGGCAGGAGAATTTTTACAGCAGTATCTTAGCGTTAAGGTAGTTGCGGTGATTCTCATTTATACCCTAATTGCTATTTTCTTATGGACGCGCCTAAAACCCGTTAACATGCCAGTTCCTGCCCGCATGCTAGTATCATTACTCGTTTTAGCAATATTATTTGGCGCACCTTATTATAATAAGGGTATTAAGCAAGACAGACCAATGGCCAATGTCATATCATATATTAATAGTAAATTGGCTTATGCAGCGCCTTGGCAGTTTGTGAGTGGATATTTCCTATATAAAAACCAACTCGCGAATATGGAAGAACTAATCCGTGATAACAGTAAAATTCCACCATTAGAGAATTTTGTTGATTCTAACGGCAATACGCCAAGAACCTTTGTGCTGGTGATCGGTGAATCCACAAGTCGCGACAGGATGAGCTTGTATGGATATCAGCGCCCAACAACCCCCGAGTTAGTTCAATTAAAACAAAACTACCCAGATAACTTGTCGGTGTTCAATGATGTTGTTACTTCGCGGCCTTATACGATTGAAGCATTACAGCAAATCTTAACATTTGCTTCGCAAACAGAACCTGATTTATTTAATTCACGTCCCTCAATCATGAATATGATGAAACAAGCTGGCTTCAAAACATTTTGGATCACTAATCAGCAAACCATGACTGAGCGTAATACGTTATTAACCGCATTTTCACGTCAAACTGATAAACAGTATTATTTAAATAACGATATGGCACAAAGCTCTAGAATTTATGATGATGTCGTATTCGCACCGTTTAAAGCTGCACTTGCGGATCCTGCTGAGAAAAAATTTATCGTTGTTCATTTACTTGGCACTCATATGCGTTATGAGTTCCGTTACCCAGAAAATCAAGCTATTTTTAAAAATAGAGATAGCCTAGTACCAAGTAATCTAAATGATGACCAAGTCAAAGACTACAATGCTTATGATAATGCGCAGCATTACAACGACTATGTTGTTTCAACCTTGATAAAAGATTTTGATTCATCAAAAGAGAATGGATTTTTAGTTTTCTTCTCAGACCATGGTGAGGATGTTTTCGATACACCACCGCATGAAACACTAGGCCGTACGGAAGGAAAGCCAACTAAAGTTATGTACAACGTGCCATTTATTGTATGGCAATCACCTGAATGGCTACAAACCCATCAATTGGATTTAAACAATAAAACCAGCAGACCCTATAGTACAATGGATTTTATTTACTCATGGTCTGATTTAGCTGGGTTCAACTATCAAGGTTATATCCCGCAGAGAAGCTTATTTAGTAATGAATTTGAGTCACAGCCACGCTACATTGGTGACCCTGAAAATAAATCATCACTTAAATTATATGATGATTTAAATAAATAATATCGACCCCAAAATGGGAAGCTATCAGGCTTCCCATTTTATATACAAATAATCTGACTACTGTATTTTGCCATCTTTCAAAATAAACTTAACTTCTCCTTGCCAAAACTCCGCAAGAAATACCGAATCAGGCTCATTAATCCCCTGCGCCTGCATTTGTTGATTTAACCACTCTTCATCTTTCTCTACAGATCGTAATTCATTTAACCTAGCCACCCCGTCCTTCATCACAATCACTGAGGGCATATTGGTTGGATCACAAATAACAGTGAGCTGCCCATCAGGTTCAATTTGAGCATAATAAATTTCTTGAAATGAATGAACACCTTGTGCGTGTATCCGTGAGGAAATATTCAAAATATCAATTTTATTTCCCTTCTCAAGTATGTTTTCCATGATAAATTTCCCTTTATTAATAATAGGGATGGGATTACCAATAGTAACATTGCGGATAAAATTAAACTTTTTAGTTAAATAGTTTAGTCCTGAAATAAATGAGACACCAATAAGCAAGATAATAACATACTGATATAAAGGGATAGTGTCACTATAAATTACCCCCCCAATTATTCCACCTAAAACAAAGTTACCAATGAAATCAATCGGTGTCATTTGTGATAACTGCGTTTTCCCTGAAAGATTCATATGACTAAGAACAATAGCGAAACCAATGATAAATTTAATGATCACAAGTAGATAATAATAACTCATATCCTATTTCCTTTAGCTCTATTATTGTTTTTTATACGTTTTAATCAATATGACAATAGCATACTCCCTATCATCTGCTCTTACAGCTTATTTTCGGAGCCCACTTATTTTAAATTATGTTGAATATACGTTATATTTATATAAATGCTATATGCATCCTTGTCCCACTCATAACATGCTAAAGGATATATTTATGAAAAAGAAAATATTAGGTGCCCTTATTTTCGCTGGTATCATCTCTATGGCTGCGGGTTGTGACGACTCTTCAAAAACTGATGAAACAATGAAGCAGGTTGAAGAAAAAGCAGAGCAATTAAAGGATTCGGGTCAACAAAAAGCAAATGAACTCGAAAAACAAGCTTCAGATAAAGCATCAGAACTTAAGGATTCAGCCGATAAAAAAGCCGATGAATTAACTGAGAGTGCAAAAAGCAAACTATCAGAAGCCGATGATAAAGTCTCTGAAAAGAGCCAAGAAATTAAGACTGATGCCATTAATAAGGCCGATGAACTAGCTACTGATGTCAAAAATAAAACTGAAGAGCTTAAGTCAGAAAATAAATAGCTTCTTCGGTTAAATAGCTTCAACAAAAAACAGGTCAATTGACCTGTTTTTTGTTGAACATGATGTAACCAAATAGCACAAAAAACGTATTGGTTTATTCTATGGTATCGCTATGATACCTTTATGATTTTTACACCAAATGGACATCAATATGCAGATAAAATATAGCCTAGGCCACTCTTCTCCTGAACTCGTCGATGATGCATTCGAATTACGCCAACAAGTTTTTACTCATGAACAAGGCTTCCCCGCTGAAATTGATATTGATGAATATGATAAACACGCTTTACACGTTGTACTATACCTAGAAGATACCCCTGCCGCGGTATTACGCTGTATATTACATTCAGATGGCCAAATTAAAGTTGGTCGTGTTGCCGTACTCAAACAACATAGAGGTAAAGGGCTAGGTCGTAAGTTAATGAGATTCGTTGAGCAATATGCAAAAGAACACCAATTTCACACGATCGGCTTATCAGCACAGCATACCGCAATTGTTTTTTATGAAACTTTAGGTTATCAAACCGAAGGTGAAATGTACGATGAAGACGGAATGGATCATATTTATATGGTATTACCATTAAGCTAGCGTAAATGCCGTTACTCTATAGGTAAGCCTTTTCTGTCCTATTATTGGAGGTCTTTATGGCTAACGGTTGGGCAAATGAAAATGCCGTTCAAGAACAAATCGATGCAACATTGGATGACGCCGTTGCTAAAGCGCGTAGCCAACTTCATTCAGGAGAAAGCGCCGAATTTTGTATTGAATGTGGTGAAGCTATCCCTGTAGCACGACGCCAAGCACTTCCTGGAGTGCAACTTTGTATTGCTTGCCAAAGTGCGCTTGATAAAAAGAATGCGACTTTCAGTGGTTATAATCGCCGAGCAAGTAAAGATAGCCAATTGAGATAACCTGTTTTACTCATTCCCTAAAAGTGAATGCTCCATATCATTTGGAGAAGCGTAAAATGATAACTGAGTAGGTCGCGAGCAACATAGACAACAGAGTGACTGATATAAGCCATACTTCAGCTCAAAGCGCGGTAATTTGAAGAGTAAGAAGCATAAATATAGTCAGGTGATTTAGAAGATTACCTGCCTCCTCAAAATTAACATAATTACGCATTTCACTCATCTTATATAACTTTTTATTTAATCAGCTAAATCATAGTAATTATCACTCTTAATTGTATGATTAATAATAGTATATCATTAACTCACAATAGCTGGTTACCCGTACTTATTTGAATTTAAGCTCTATATATGGCAGTATATCTGCCTATTTTTTCTATTGGGGGGTAATAATCAGCAAAATAGTGGATAGTGGCAGTTCCTTAATTGTCTTTTCAGCTATCTCGATGAACTCGTTTATTAATGTTCTTTCTATCGTTTCTTATTTTAGAAACCCATTCGCAATTTTCATTGTTTCATTAAGAAGGACAGTTCGCCGCATACCCAATGCACCGTATGGTATGTAAACAATAAAATAAATCTAAGAAGGTTGTTATGAGTCAAACTGATACTGATTCAAAAAAAATTCGCTCAAAAATTAGCCCCCCTGTATTTTATACTTCCGCTTTGGTTATCTTAGTGATCGTAGGTTTCGCTGCCCTAGCGCCTGAAATAGCAGAATCTCATCTAAGTCATCTTCAACAAAATTTATTCAATAATGCTAGTTGGTTTTACATTTTAGCCGTTGCTATCATTTTATTGAGTGTGACTTATCTGGGACTCTCTCGATATGGGCAAATAAAATTAGGCCCTGATCATGCACAACCTAACTTTAGTTATGTTTCTTGGTTTGCAATGCTCTTTTCAGCAGGCATGGGTATAGGCTTAATGTTCTTTGGTGTTGCAGAACCGGTGATGCACTACCTAAACCCACCGATTGGTGATCCCCAGACAGTTGAAGCCGCTAAAGAAGCTATGCGCTTGACCTTTTTCCATTGGGGTCTACATGCATGGGCTATTTATGCCATTGTTGCATTGATCCTGGCATTTTTCAGCTACCGCCATGGGTTACCACTCACATTGCGTTCGGCTTTGTATCCAATTATTGGTGAACGCATTTACGGACCGATCGGGCATTTTGTCGATATTTTCGCCGTTGTAGGGACAGTTTTTGGTGTCGCAACTTCACTTGGGTTCGGCGTTTTGCAAGTTAACGCAGGGATGAACCACCTATTTGGTTTACCTGTAACCCCTATGGTGCAGGTTGCTCTTATCGTGATCTTTACTTGTCTAGCGACGATTTCTGTAGTTTCAGGGTTAGATAAAGGCATTCGTATTCTGTCTGAACTAAACTTAGGTTTAGCTTTTATCTTGCTGTTGCTAGTGCTAATTCTTGGCCCAACCGTTTTGCTATTAAAGTCATTTGTCGAAAACACTGGGGGCTATTTATCCGAGATCGTGAGTAAAACCTTTAACCTCTATGCCTATGAGCCTAAGTCTAGTGATTGGTTAGGTGGATGGACCCTCCTCTATTGGGGCTGGTGGCTATCATGGTCTCCTTTTGTCGGTATGTTTATTGCCCGTATTTCGCGCGGTCGTACAATCCGTGAATTTGTCACAGGGGTATTGTTTGTACCAGCAGGGTTTACACTCATGTGGATGACCTTTTTTGGTAATACTGCGATTAACCTGATCCAAAACCAAGGCGCAGTAAAATTGGCTGAAACTGTTCAGTCGGATGTTTCGCTCGCGCTGTTTGAGTTTTTAACCTACTTCCCGTTTTCTACTGTATTGTCATTTTTTGCAATGCTAATGGTCATTGTCTTTTTCGTTACCTCCGCGGATTCGGGTGCAATGGTGGTTGATACCTTAGCATCAGGCGGAGACTCAAACACCCCTGTTTGGCAACGTATCTTTTGGGCCGGGCTGATGGGCGTCGTTGCTATCACTCTGTTACTTGCGGGTGGTCTACAGGCTTTGCAAACATTGACTATCGCTAGTGCTCTACCTTTCGCGATGGTATTACTTGTTGCCATCTATGGGTTATTCAAAGCATTGCGTGTTGATGCCTACAAGCGAGATAGCCAACAATTAGCCACTATCGCACCTACCGCGAGCCGTAACCCAATTCCGTGGCAACGACGCTTGCGTAATATCGCTTATTTTCCAAAACGTAATCAGGTAAAACGTTTCTTAGGTGAAGTCGTTTATCCATCAATGGAAATGGTCTCTGAAGAATTAGCTAAACAGGGTACAACATGCCATATCCATAATGATAAAGATGACCGAATTGGTTTTGAAGTCGATTTAGGTGAAGACATGAACTTCCTATATGAAGTTCGCCTACGCTATTATGTACAACCTGCATTCGCACTTGCAGGCATGGGGGATGATAGTGACGAAGAGAAAAATGAAGAGCAAAAATACTATCGAGCAGAAATCCACTTAAAAGAAGGTGGTCAAGATTATGATGTTATGGGCTGGACCAAAGAACAAATCATTCATGATATTCTCGATCAATATGAAAAACATATTCACTTCTTACATTTGTTAGGTAAGTAAATAACTCTTAGGGCATCAGAATTTATGCAAAAATAATCTGATGCCCCATTTTTTAAAGGAAGCATTTCCTTTTCAAGTAAAGTTACTTTTATTTGAAGGAGTTAACTTATATTTTCAGTGTGCAAAAATTCAATTACCTTATCCAAACATCTCTTTAGAAACCGAGAGTCTTCCAACAATAATTTCTCTAATTTAGTCACTAGCATGACTAACGTAACTATTAGTTCTGAAGCGCGTCAACATTCTTGTGAATATGAATACACGTACGATTCAGTATTTTTCAAAAGAATTATTGCAGCTCACAGTTATTACACCATTTATTGAACACGCTGCTCCTATCTTTAGTCAAAATGATATGAAACAAGGTTTGGCGTTACACTTAATTGATTTCATTAGGTCATCTAAAGATGAAAAATTCAAAAGTTATATTTTACGTCCTAAATACCACATACCTATACTCTAAATAATTCGGGATGCAGGTAGGCGACAAGCGAAGATAGACGGGGAGCATAGATAAATTATGTGACTCGGCGAGCATAGCGCAGTCAACAACCCTGCATCTTGAAGTATGACGAGTATATACTCTAAATAATTCGAGATGCAAATAGGCGACAAGCGAAGATAGACGGGGAGCATAGATAAACTCTATGACTCGGCGAGCGTAGCGCAGTCAACAATCCTGCATCTTGAAGTATGACGAGTATAGAATGGTCAGCGCTCAAGAGTTTATACAAGTCAATCTATAATAACTTGCCCACATAAAACACTTTTATCTGAAAAGATAAAAACCTCTCCATCAAAAGAGTGCATGGGTAAAATGGTATTAGCTGTAATAACCAATACCATTTTATTGTTAATAAAAGGAAGTACCTCAGGCAGTTTCTCTTTTATCAGTGATATTACTGTAGTCAGGGCTTTCTAATGCAATCAATTCATCAAGTAATTCCGTTAAACGTTGCATTTTTTCATGAGAAAACGCTTGTTCAATTTTTTGATATCCTTCTTCCACTTCTTGGCGTGCTTTATCATAAAGCTCCTGCCCATTAGGTGTCAGGGACACATACAGTTTGCGCTGATCATTGAGAGGTTTTAAACGAAAAATTAACCCCTCACGTTCCATTCGAGTCAAAATTCCCGTCAAACTCGGGCGAAGAATGCAGGTTTGAACCGATAACTCATGGAAATCAATAGAGCGCTTATCCGCAAGAACCCGAATAATACGCCATTGCTGTTCAGTCAAATTGTATGACTTTAAAATAGGCCGAAAGAATCCCATTGCAGTCTCTCTCGCCTGTAATAATGCAATTGTCAATGATTCATGCATAAGTCTAAAACCCACCACTCTATAATGTTTAATTAGTACCAAGTTCTTGGCACCACTTCATGTATTGCGCTTTTACGTCGTAAATTCACTCTCAGTGATAGCGATACTCTCAATTATTCTCATCGCTTAAAAGCAAGGTTAGCACGGTAAAATAACAATCACAAAGAAAAACCCTAAAATATTAATGAGTAAATAATTTAATCCCCCTCAAGAAAGTTAACGAAAAGTTACAATAAAAAATAAGCAAAAATATCAACACACTGAATATTAAGGGGTTACACTCAAAAAACATGAATATGTTAAAGAGATCACAATTAAAATTAACAAATGCATTAGTCTATTGCCAATTTCTAATTAATACATTATTAATATATTAACAATCATTCGAAATCTTCGATTTATGAGTAAGGAGTTGTCAATGAAAGGCACTGTTTTTGCCGTTGCCCTCAACCACCAAAGCCAAATTACGCACTGGCATGAGGCTTTCGGGCAAGCCCCTTATAAAACCCCACCTAAAACACCTGTGTGGTTTATTAAGCCGCGTAATACGCTAATTAATTCAGGCGATAATATTTTACATCCAGCTGGTGAGACCGTTAAAAGTGGCGCAACACTTGCCTTAATCATCGGTAAAGATGCACGTAAAGTCAGTCAAACTGAGGCAAAAAATTACATTGCAGGGTTTGCATTAGCCAATGAAGTTAGTCTGCCTGAAGACTCATTTTACCGCCCAGCAATCAAAGCCAAATGCTGTGATAGCTTCTGCCCAATCGGTGAGATGACTACAGCAACATTAACTTCTCCGGTTGAGATCATTACATTGATTAATGGCAAAGAAGCCGACCGTTGGTCCACCAAAGATCTAGTACGTGATGCCTATGAATTAGTGGCTGCATTAAGTGAGTTTGCAACATTAAAAGCAGGTGATGTGATCCTAATCGGTACTCCTCATCAACGCGCCACCATCCAACCGGGTGATCAAGTGGTTATACAAGCAGAGGGCTTTCCAAGCCTAAGCAATCAAGTTGTTGCGGCAGGAGGACAATAATAATGAAACACGCCAAAATTCGTTATCAAGGTAACGAGTACTCAGTAACAGTCGGTGATAACGAAGAAATTACCCTACCAAACGGCCAAGTTATTGCGGGTGATGATGCGAATGTTGAATGGTTACCACCAGTAAGAGGCACACTGTTTGCCCTTGGTTTAAACTACGCCGATCATGCTACAGAGCTTGATTTTAAGCCACCTGAAGAACCTCTGATTTTTATCAAAGCAGACAACACTCTCACAGGCCACCGCCAAGTCTCTGTTCGCCCTGATAATGTTGACTATATGCACTATGAGTCAGAGCTCGTTGTCGTGATCGGTAAAACTGCACATAAAGTTTCACAAGCAGATGCAATGGACTATGTTGCTGGCTATACCGTTTGTAATGACTATGCGATCCGCGACTATTTAGAAAACTACTATCGCCCAAATCTACGAGTGAAAAGCCGCGATACCTTAACACCAATCGGCCCTTGGATTATCGATAAAGATCAGATTGAAGATCCGCATAATCTCGCACTTTACACCTATGTTAATGGTGAATTGCGTCAAAAGGGCTCCACATCGGATCTCATTTTTAATATTCCGTTTTTAATTGCCTACCTCAGTGATTTCATGACCCTACAACCTGGCGACATGATTGCGACTGGAACACCAAAAGGGCTTTCCGATGTGGTACCTGGTGATGAAGTCATTGTTGAGGTCGAAGGTGTTGGCAGGCTGATCAACTACATTGTCAGCGAAAAAGAATATGAGGAGCGAGTGTAATGACTAAGATTAATCATTGGATTAATGGCAAAAACGTTGCTAGCAAAGAGTACTTCCAAACCACCAGCCCCGCGACTGGTGAAGTACTAGCTGAAGTGGCTTCAGGCGGGCAAGATGAAATCAACCAAGCCGTTGCCGCAGCAAAAGAGGCTTTCCCGAAATGGGCAAACACACCAATGAAAGAGCGTGCACGGTTAATGCGTCGCCTTGGTGAGCTGATCGACCAAAACGTCCCTGAAATTGCTGAAATGGAGACCCAAGATACAGGTCTACCAATTCATCAAACCAAAAATGTGTTGATCCCGCGCGCTTCCCATAACTTTGAATTCTTCGCTGAAATTTGCCAACAGATGAATGGTCGTACCTACCCTGTTGACGACAAGATGATGAACTATACGCTGATCCAACCTGTTGGTGTCTGTGCACTTATTTCACCATGGAACGTGCCATTTATGACAGCAACATGGAAAACAGCACCTTGCTTAGCGTTAGGTAACACCGCCGTATTAAAAATGTCAGAACTATCACCATTATCAGCAAACCGTTTAGGTGAATTAGCGCTAGAGGCGGGTATCCCTGCTGGTGTGCTTAACGTGGTTCAAGGCTATGGTAATACCGCTGGCGATGCATTAGTAAAACACCATGATGTACGTGCAGTGTCCTTTACGGGAGGCACCGCGACTGGCCGCATGATCATGCAAAATGCAGGTCTGAAAAAATATTCAATGGAACTTGGTGGTAAATCCCCTGTTCTGGTATTTGAAGATGCTGATATTGAGCGTGCATTGGATGCAGCGCTATTTACCATTTTCTCCATTAACGGTGAACGTTGTACTGCTGGCTCACGTATTTTTATCCAAGAAAGCATTTACCCTGAATTTGTTAAACGCTTTGCTGAGCGCGCCAATCGCCTAATTGTCGGTGATCCTACGGATCCGAAAACCCAAGTAGGAGCACTGATCAGCGAACAGCATTGGAACAAAGTTTCTGGCTATATTCGTCTTGGTGTTGAGGAAGGTGCAACATTACTGGCGGGCGGCCCAGACAAACCAACCGATCTACCTGCACATCTGAAAAACGGCAACTTCTTGCGCCCAACAGTATTAGCTGATGTTGATAACCGCATGCGTGTTGCTCAAGAAGAGATCTTTGGACCAGTGGCTTGCTTGATCCCATTCAAGTCAGAAGAAGATGGTTTACGCATGGCTAATGATGTTGAGTATGGCTTAGCATCCTATATTTGGACACAAGATGTCAGCAAGATCCTTCGCTTATCTCGCAGTATTGAAGCTGGAATGGTGTTTGTGAATACACAAAACGTACGTGATTTACGTCAACCATTTGGTGGTGTTAAAGCATCAGGTGTCGGTCGTGAAGGTGGTGAATACAGTTTTGAAGTATTTGCTGAAATGAAGAACGTTTGTATTTCCTACGGGGATCATAATATTCCTCGTTGGGGCGTGTAATTTATTGAAATATTAATCATTAATATTAATTTAACATCAAGCCCTATTATAGTTCGAGCGACTTCCTGACAGGAATAGCTCGAACTTTCACAGGGGAGGTAAGGACTTATGGGTAAGTTAGCACTAGCGGCAAAAATCACACATGTTCCATCCATGTACCTGTCAGAATTACCCGGTAAACATCATGGCTGCCGTCAATCCGCCATCGATGGCCACAAAGAAATTAGTCGTCGCTGTCGCGAGTTAGGCGTTGATACCATCATTGTTTTTGATACTCACTGGCTAGTTAATAGTGCTTATCATATTAACTGTGCAGATCACTTCGAAGGGATCTATACCAGTAACGAACTCCCTCACTTTATTCGCGATATGGAATATGAGTATGACGGTAATTCAGAGCTAGGACGAATGATTGGCGAGGAAGCTCGTAAATTAGGCGTTCGCGCGCAATCACATGAAATTCCAAGCCTAACTTTGGAATATGCAACACTGGTTCCAATGCGTTATATGAATAGTGATCGCCATTTCAAAGTGATCTCTATCTCCGCATTCTGTACTTCTCACAGTTTCGAAGACAGCCGCAAACTTGGCGAAGCTGTACTGACTGCGATTGAAAAATATGATGGCACTGTTGCAGTACTGGCAAGCGGTTCACTATCACACCGTTTTATTGATGATCATCGCGCAGAAGAAGGTATGAACAACTATACCCGCGAATTCGATGAGCAAATGGATAAACGTGTGGTGAAGTTATGGCGTGAAGGCCGTTTCAATGAGTTTTGTAAGATGCTACCTGAGTATGCTGATTACTGTTATGGCGAAGGCCATATGCACGACACCGTGATGTTATTAGGCATGTTAGGTTGGGATAAGTATGCAGAAAAAGTTGAAGTCCTAACGGATTTATTCGCTAGTTCAGGAACAGGTCAAATCAACGCTATCTTCCCATTACCTAGCTATATTACTGATAAACAGAAAACTGTTGCTTAGGAGCCATAATGCCTCATTTTATTGCTGAGTGTACTGACAATATCCGTGAACAAGCCAAACTGCCTGAACTGTTTTCAAAGGTCAATAATGCGCTCGCGGGCACAGGTATTTTCCCTCTTGGCGGGATCCGTAGTCGTGCCATTTGGTTAGATACTTGGCAAATGGCTGATGGTAAGCATGACTATGCTTTTGTACACATGACCCTCAAAATTGGTGCAGGTCGTTCTCTTGAGGATCGCCAAAAAACCGGCGAGTTGCTATTTGCATTAATCAAAGAGCATTTTGCTCAGTTGATGAATGATAGATACCTAGCGCTGTCTTTTACTATGGAGGAGTTAGATCCTGTACTGAATTATAAACAAAACAATATTCATGCGTTGTTTAAATAAGGAATACTGATGCCGACCGCATTCGATAAACATATCCCTCGCTACCTGATCCCATTACTGGGGTCATTAGTCGCTTTTGGGCCGCTATCGATCGACATGTATCTTCCTGCATTGCCACAAATGGGGATCGAGCTCCATGCAAGCCAAGGACAGATGCAGTATACACTCGGCGCATTTTTTACAGGTTTTTGTATTGGTATGCTGTTTTATGGGCCACTCAGTGACATCCTTGGACGTCGTAAAATGTTATTAAGTGGCCTCATCATTTTTACGCTAGCGAGCTTACTATGCGCGCAAACAACTTCAGCTGATTCTTTAATTGCATTTAGGGCTCTACAAGCCTTTGGCAGCGGAGCTGCTATCGTGATGGCCAGAGCGATTGCAAGGGATGTTTATCCAACGAGTGAATTACCTAAAGTCTTATCTCTAATGACACTAGTGACGATGATAGCGCCTCTGCTTGCGCCTTTGCTCGGTGGTTTTTTACTTATTCACTTTCAGTGGCAAGCGATCTTCTATCTTCTTGCACTGATTGGCCTTTGTTCTACGGGGTGTATTTTCTTTTTACTCCCAGAGACCCTCTCCCAACAAAAGGGCTCTAAAAATTTACTCGGCGTAGCATTTCATAATTACGCTCAAGTGTTAAGCGACAAAGAAGCCATGAGTATCATTGGCACTATGGCATTTTCTTTCGCGGGTATGTTTGCTTTTATCAGTGGCTCACCCTTTGTTTATATCCAATACTTTGGGGTATCTGAACAGCATTATGGCCTCTTATTTGGTTGCAATATTCTTGGCATGATAGCGATATTGCTACTGAATGTCCGATTGCTCAAAACCTATAGTCTGAACCGTATTCTGTGCTTACAAAGCGGGGCTCAATTACTGTTTGGCGTATTATTACTTATTTTCTACCAGCAAAGCCTGCCTATTATTGTTATTCTGGTGGTGCTGTTTTTATCAATGGTCAATGCTATCGGTACTAACAGCTTGTCACTGTTATTGCAGCATCGAGGAAAAATTGCAGGCAGCGCCAGTGCTCTCGCTATCTCTATTCAGTTTGCATTGGCAGCAATTGCAAGTGTTGCAGTTTCTGTACTACAGGATGAATCCCCATTTGCTATGGCACTGGTTATGGCTGTCTGTGCCGGACTCAGTTTCACTAGCCAGCGTTTTTCGGCTAAAAATGTCCGCTCACAGTTAATTTCAGTGTCTTCGGAGAAAAAAGAGAAATGAGTATCAACGTTAATTCTACCTTATTCCGCCAGCAGGCTTATATCAACGGTCAATGGGTCAATGCCAACGATAATAGCCAATTTGATGTCACTAACCCTGCTAACGGCGAAATCATTGCTAAAGTCAGTAATGTAGGTGCAGCACAAACCCAACAAGCCATTGATGCAGCAGAAAAAGCGCTGCCTGCTTGGCGAGCCAAAAGCGCGAAAGAACGTAGCCAGATCCTTAATAAATGGTTCCGACTGATGATGGACAATCAAAAAGAGCTCGCAGAGCTACTCAGTTGGGAGCAAGGTAAGTCAATTACTGAATCAATGGGAGAAATTGCCTATGGTGCAAGTTTTATCGAATGGTTTGCTGAAGAAGGCAAACGTGTTTACGGTGAAACTATCCCTTCTCCACTTCCAGGCCGCCGTTTAGTCACCATCAAACAACCGGTTGGTGTCGTGGCGGCTATCACGCCATGGAATTTCCCGAATGCAATGATCACCCGCAAGGTAGGTCCAGCACTGGCCGCAGGGTGTACTATGGTTCTCAAACCCGCAGCTGAAACCCCATTATCGGCATTAGCGCTCGCAGCGTTAGGTGAAGAAGCAGGGATCCCTGCTGGTGTATTTAATATTGTACCGGGTACCGATGCTAAAGCTATTGGTGGAGTGATGACCTCTAGCCCTGTGGTTCGAAAACTGACATTTACGGGTTCAACCCGTGTTGGCAAACTATTGATGGCACAATGTGCTGACACAGTTAAAAAATTGTCGTTAGAACTGGGTGGCAATGCGCCCTTTATCGTCTTTGATGACGCTGATTTAGATGCGGCAGTTCAAGGCGCATTAGCTGCTAAGTTCCGCAATAGCGGACAAACTTGCGTCTGTGCTAACCGAATCTTAGTTCAAGAAGGTGTTTACGAAGAATTTGCGAAACGCCTCGCAAAAGCTGTTAACGAATTGAAAATTGGTCCTGCAACCCAAAGCGATTCACAGCAGGGACCTCTGATTAACCAAGCTGCTGTTGATAAAGTCAACGAACACATCACTGATGCGGTATCTAAAGGCGCTCGTGTACTTGCTGGTGGCAAATCTGCTTCACTAGGCGGTTTGTTCTTTGAACCGACTGTATTAGCTGATGTAACCGAATCAATGATTGTCGCTAAAGAAGAAACATTCGGTCCGTTAGCGCCATTATTTAAATTCCGTGATGAACAAGAAGCCATTCAGTTAGCCAATGATACTGAGTTTGGTTTGGCATCTTATTTTTACTCAAGGGATATTGGTCGTATTTACCGTGTTGCTGAAGCATTAGAAAGCGGCATGGTAGGGATCAATGAAGGCATTATCTCAAATGAAGTCGCCCCATTTGGTGGCATTAAACAATCAGGTCTGGGGCGTGAAGGTTCACGTTACGGAATTGAAGATTATCTGGAAGTGAAATACCTCTGCTTTGGTGGGCTTTCTAACTAATTTATACTCTAAATAATTCGAGATGCAGGTAGGCCACAAGCGAAGAATAGACTCTGTGATTCGGCCATGTAACCTACCACTTAGCAACTTGAAATATAACCAAGTATAGCTCAGTTACCGTACTGTACTGATGTGCAGTACGGGTTAAAAAAGCTTCCCACGTTTCTTGCGTTATAAGCAGAAATCAACAGGAGCAATATTCGCATGTTACAAAAAGATGTCATATCTCAAGTTGCACAACGCCTTAATCAGGCCGAAAAAACGCGTGAACAGATCCGTCAAATTTCATTGGATCACCCAGAGATTACGATAGAAGATGCCTACGCTATCCAACGTGAATGGGTGGGTTTAAAAATTGCTGAAGGGCGTTCACTTAAAGGCCATAAAATTGGGTTAACTTCTAAAGCCATGCAGGCTAGTTCGCAGATAGATGAACCTGATTATGGTGCACTTCTAGACGATATGTTTTTTGATGATGGCTGTGAAATCCCAACAGACCGCTTTATCGTACCGCGTATTGAAGTTGAGCTTGCTTTTGTCTTAGCGAAACCGTTAAGTGGTCCTAATTGCACTCTGTTCGATGTTTATAATGCAACCGACTATGTGATACCAGCGCTTGAGCTGATTGATGCTCGTTGCCACGGTATCGATCCTGAAACAAAGCGTCCACGTAAAGTTTTCGATACTATCTCAGATAATGCAGCCAATGCGGCAGTTATTTTAGGTGGTAGACCAATCAAGCCACGTGATCTTGATTTACGTTGGATTAGCGCCCTACTTTATCGCAATGGTGTTATTGAAGAATCAGGCGTCGCCGCTGCGGTTCTCAATCATCCAGCAAATGGAGTTGCTTGGTTAGCCAATAAATTAGCCCCCCACAATGTCCAATTAGAAGCAGGTCAAATTATTTTAGGTGGTTCTTTCACGCGCCCTGTTGCCGCTCGCAAAGGAGACGTATTCCATGTTGATTATGGCGTAATGGGCTCTGTGAGCTGTCGTTTTGTATAAGGAAATCATCATGGATATTTTACACAACAAATTTAAACAAGCATTGAAAGAACAGCGCCCGCAAATTGGTTTATGGCTAGGTTTATGCAGCTCATACAGCGCCGAATTAATCGCAGGGGCTGGGTTTGATTGGTTACTTATCGATGGTGAACATGCACCTAACAATGTGCAAACAACACTCACACAGTTACAAGCCATCGCGCCATATCCTTCACAACCTGTAGTTAGGCCGCCTTGGAACGATCCCGTTATTATTAAGCAATTATTAGATATCGGCGCACAAACACTGTTGCTACCTATGGTGCAAAATGCAGAACAAGCACAACAAGCCGTTCGTGCGACACGTTATCCACCCGCTGGGATCCGTGGAGTTGGCAGTGCGTTAGCAAGAGCCTCACGTTGGAACCGTATTCCTGACTATCTGAAGCGCGCTAATGATGAAATGTGCGTGATCGTGCAAGTTGAAACGCGTGAAGCTATCAACAACCTTGCTGATATTTTGCAAGTTGAAGGAATTGATGGGGTATTTATTGGACCCGCCGATCTCAGTGCTGATATGGGCTTTTCTGGTAACCCGAACCACCCTGAAGTTAAATCTGTCATAGAAAAAGCGATTGTACAAATTCGTGCTGCGGGTGTGGCTCCGGGGATCTTGATGGCTGCACCAGATGTTGCCGATCACTATTTGAAACTAGGCGCATTATTTGTAGCTGTTGGAGTTGATACTACGCTATTGGCTCGTGGAGCAGAAGCGCTTGCTGCGCGCTTTGGTAAAACGGTTTCTGAAGCCGCACCAGCGACACCGAGTGTGTATTAATTTTAAAAAATAAACAGACCATTAAATACAACTAACCCTACAAGCAAATGTATTTGATGGTTAATAGTCAGCGACATTAGTCACCACGTACCTCTAGGGCAGACATTATAGTATGGCTGCCTAACGGATTTTTGTACCCATAATAGCATTAAATGCATATAAATGAGGGAATTACAAAATGAGCAACACATCAAACATTGCTGAGAAAAACCCAGCAGAACAGCATAAAAACTTGACGGAACCACAACAACGCGTCATTAAAAAATTATTTCGTCGATTAATTGTCTTTTTATTTGTGCTGTTTGTTTTCTCTTTCCTTGACCGTATTAATATTGGTTTTGCGGGACTAACAATGGGGAAAGATATTGGCCTTACTTCGACTATGTTTGGTCTTGCCGCTACCTTATTTTATGCAACCTATGTTATTTTTGGTATTCCTAGCAACATAATGTTAGGGATTGTAGGCGCACGCCGCTGGATCGCCACCATCATGGTGCTCTGGGGTATCGCTTCAACAGCGACCATGTTTGCTACAGGCCCCACTAGCCTATACGTTTTACGTATGTTAGTTGGTGTAGCTGAAGCAGGTTTCTTACCGGGGATCCTTGTTTATCTTACTTATTGGTTTCCTGCCTATTTCCGCGCTCGTGCGAATGCTTTATTTATGGTTGCCATGCCTGTCACGATGGCATTTGGCTCCCTCGCTTCCGGCTACATTCTTGAATTAGATGGTGTTTTAGATCTTAAAGGCTGGCAATGGTTATTCCTTCTGGAAGGATTCCCATCCGTTATTTTAGGTGTTCTCGTTTGGTTCTATCTTGATGATTCTCCGGCCAAAGCTAAATGGCTAACCAAAGAAGATAAAGAAAGCCTCCAAGAAATGATGGAGCAAGATAAACTAGAACTGGTACAGCCACAGGGCTCCAAAAGTCATAGTGCATTGCAAAATACCAGTTTATGGAAAGAGATTTTTACTCCTGTAATTCTTATGTATACCGTGGCGTATTTTTGCCTGACGAACACGCTCAGTGCCATTAATATTTGGACGCCACAGATTATGCAAAGTTTTAATCAGGGTAGCAGTAATGCCATGATTGGCTTACTTACCGCGATCCCTCAGTTTTGTACCATATTAGGTATGGTATATTGGAGCCGACGTTCAGATAGGCTACAAGAACGTAAAATGCATACCGCACTCCCTTATTTATTTGCCGCCGCAGGATGGATCATCGCCGCACTGACCCATCAGCCAATGATCCAACTACTCGGTATTATTATGGCATCAACAGGGTCATTTACCGCGATGGCCGTGTTCTGGACCACACCCGACCAATCAATTAGCTTACGCGCTCGTGCCGTTGGTATTGCGGTGATTAACGCTACAGGTAATATTGGTTCTGCGGTTAGCCCGCTATTGATTGGTTGGTTAAAAGATCAAACGGGCAGCTTTAACTCAGGGCTTTATTTTGTGGCAGGGTTACTGGTCATTGGTGCTATATTGGTTGTATTAATTCCAATGAAAAGTTCGCGTCCAAGAGCAACGCCTTAAATAAACATAATAATCTGGGCTGTAGGTAAATAGCTTACGGCCCGCTTGATAACCTAAAGGATCAATGTGGTGTCATCGCTAATAACCAATATCGATATCAGTAAAGATTATGATGAGACACAGGGGAATGATGATGTCCATTACCAAACCTTTGGTAATATGGCCGCATTTTTTGGTCGGGATATGCAAGCTCACCGACACGATGGCTTCTTCCAACTGCATTATCTTGAGACAGGGCATATCACACTGCAACTTGACGAACAGCGCTATTCCGTTCAGGCTCCGCTTTTTATACTCACCCCGCCTTCTATCCCTCATGCTTTCTTTACTCAAGAAGATACTGATGGCCACGTGCTTACGGTACGGCAGGATCTGATTATTCCATTATTAGAATCACTCTATCCAGCTAATCCTGATTTGGTGGCAATTCCTGCTATTTGCTTATCGGTCGCAGATAAGCCTGACGATCTAGAAACTTTTAACTATTATTGGTCATTGATGGCGCGCGAATCATCAAACAGCTACGCTGGGCGAGATCAAGTACTTTCCTCCCTCGCTCAAGCCTTATTTACTTTTTTACTTCGTTCCATTCCACTTGATGACCATCCGGTCAGTGGCGTTAGAGGAGAGCATCGATTATTTCAACGTTTTAACCAACTTATTGATGCACATTATCACGAGCATCTTTCCATCCCTGAATATGCTGATAAATTAGGCGTTACAGAATCTCGGCTTAAAGATATGTGCCGACGGTTTGCTAATCGCCCACCGAAACGCTTGATATTCGACCGGTTGTTACGAGAAGCCAAACGTATGCTGCTATTTTGTGATAGTCCAGTCTCTGAAATCGCCTATCAACTGGGTTTTAAAGATCCTGCTTACTTTGCGCGATTTTTTAACCGATTGGTTGGTGACTCGCCTAGCCAATGGAGAGATAAAAATATTCATTAGCCGGTTGCTAGTAAGCAACAGTTTATTTGCATACAAATAATTTATTTATTCATTACTTAGCTCATTTTTCGAGCTCTATTTGTCATAAAAAAATAAAATAATTTATATTATCTATCAATAAATACTAATTTTATTCTTTAGCATTTTTAATTCTTTCAAATATTCATTTAAAATAGTTATAAATAAGCGATAAATTAATAACTACTATTTATTCAAAATTCATAATTACCCCATATTTAAAAATCAAATCATAAAGTTACACAGTGTATCCCTCTAGATTATTTACATATTATCAATTGGAATTTTTTAAGTAATATTATAACTAAATATTATATCAAAATAAGATGATTTACCTAAAATACCATGGTAAAAATCACTCATCTTATGTGTAACTGCGTTTGCTATTCTCAGGGTGAAGGTTAACTATGTACGATGATTTAAATTCATTAAGCCGACAGCTTAAAATGGATAATTTTTCTTTTCTTGAAATTGAAGAAACCACTTCATCTGGTAGTGGACAGCTATTATCCAATATAGCACCTAGATCAGATACACCAATATCAGATGAAAAAGATAATCAGCTCAAAACGATAGAAAAAGCTCCATCACAGGATAACCTTACATCAGCAAATGAATTTAAAAATTTTATTAATTACAATAATAACCATTATTATAATGAAATAAATGGTTCCACGTCTCATACCGAGCAAGCTATTATACTCAGTGTACTATTTTCAAGTATCAGTAAAAAGTAATTTTATTTTAAAGTAATATGGACATGAGTTAATTATATGCAGAAAACATTCAAGTTTTTTAGCTCAATACTTTTATTGCTATTATTTCTTTTATTAATCATTATCCCACTGGATAGTGAAAGGCAACTTTTATTAGGATGCGCACTTGTTATATTGAATTTTTTTATTGGTATATTTAAAGGTAAAAAAATTCAACTCACTATGATATTAATCTCTTTACTGTGTACATCACGTTATATCTGGTGGAGAGCAACAACAACACTTTATTTTGATTCTTATATTGAGTTAATTCTAGGCTCATTACTTTTTATTGCAGAGCTATACTCATTAGCTATTTTGCTTTTCGGCTACATTCAAACATGTTGGCCACTAAAAAGAACCATAGAACCCTTGCCACGAGATACAACACTATGGCCAACCGTCGATCTATTTATACCAACTTATAATGAAAGTATCGATATTGTCAAAGATACTGTACTCGCAGCTCAATGTATTGAATACCCGAAAGATAAACTTAAGATATTTATATTAGATGATGGGAAACGCGAAGAATTTCGTCAATTTGCCGAAGGGGTCAATGTCGGTTATATCACTCGTCCAGATAATAACCATGCTAAAGCGGGTAATTTAAATCACGCTCTAACAAAAACACAGGGAGAACTTATTTGTATTTTTGATTGCGACCATGTTGCTACACGGGTATTTTTGCAAGCGACAGTTGGCGCTTTCTTAGTAGATGATAAGCTTGCACTGATACAAACTCCGCATCATTTTTACTCAAAAGATCCCTTTGAACGTAACCTCAAAGCAGCCAAAAGAGCACCTCATGAAGGCTCGTTATTTTATGGTCCTGTCCAGCAAGGCAATGATAACTGGAATGCTGCCTTTTTCTGTGGTTCATGTGCAGTGATCCGCCGCAGAGCATTAGCTGAAACGAATGGTTTTGCCGTCGAGACCGTAACCGAAGATGCTCATACCGCATTAAAATTACAACGTAAAGGCTGGAATACCGCATTCTTAGCGATCCCCTTATCAGCAGGTTTAGCCACTGAACGGTTAACATTACATATCAACCAGCGTATTCGTTGGGCTAGAGGAATGACGCAAATTTTTCGAGTTGATAACCCAATGCTTGGGCGTGGATTATCTTTCACGCAACGTATTTGTTATCTCAATGCTATGCTACATTTCCAATATGGCTTACCTAGAGCCACCTTTTTACTATCACCATTAGTATTTATTTTATTCGACCTAAATATTATTTCATCATCAGCAGCATTGATATTTTCTTATGCATTGCCACACTTAATTACCTCTAACTATGTAAACTCAAAGTTAGTTGGCAATTACCGTTATTCCTTCTGGGGTGAAATTTATGAAACTGTCATGGCATTTCATCTAATACTCCCTACCCTGATGAGTCTAATTTCACCAAAACTCGGTAAATTTAACGTCACAGACAAAGGTGACTTAACTGATAAAAATTATTTCGATCATACCGCTGTTCGTCCTTTAATTGTCGTTGCGCTGCTTTTAGTACTTGGTATTAGTATGGCGCTAACTAAATGGGCTATTGGTATGTACAGTTATATTGATAATGGCGTCATTATTATCAATTTAATGTGGGGAGTTTACAGTCTACTCATTGTATTAGCTTCGATAGCCGTAGCGAAAGAAACTAAACAATTACGACGTACAACCCGAGTGTCTGCAATATTACCGGTTACTGTTTATTTTTCTGATGAGAGCCAGATAGAAACTCACTCTGTTGACTTATCTATGAATGGTGTAAGGCTTAATTATCCATTTAAGCATAACCCTACACAAGAATATGTCACACAAATATCAATTGGCGTAGGAAAAGAAAAAGCACTAATTCCAATCCAAAAAACATGGATTGATGGTGCCTATTTGAGAATGGAATTCGCTCATTTAACAGATAATATACGGCGTGATGTTGTTCGTGTTGTACTCACTCGTGCTGATGCATGGCTGAGCTCACAACATGTAGCAGATAAACCATTAAGAGCATTTGCTGATGTCTTACAGTGTGCCATTGGATTATTTATTATCCGCAAAGATAAAAAATCACCAAATAATTCAATAATTCTATCCACACCAAATAAAGAGCAGCAACATGCCTAGTCGCTACATGAGCTTATTATTAATCATTAGTATGTTGTTGATGCAAAGTATCACTGCTTTCGCACAACCGCTAGAAAGTGAATATACAAAGCTGTCTACTGACTTAGACTTTATTTTAAATAACAATTTATCCGATAACAAAAACAATGTTGAGACAACGTCTGAAGAAATATCACTTAAAAAATTAGGATTAACCAAAGGGCTAACACTAACGAGTAGTAAACTACAATCTGGGGTCAGTTTTACCCTACCTTATGATTTTATTGCCATTAATTCTGATATGCGAATTGTTATATCCGTCAATCAAGCAGACAACATTGAAAAAGAAAATTTACAAGTTATCTTAAATGGCCAATCTTTAGGTGCAGTTCCTCTATCGCAAGTCGATGAGAACCGTTCTATTTTTACTTTAAAAATTCCTAATTCTCTATTGTCATCAAAGAATAACTTAAATTTTCAAGTCATTAGTAATGATGACATCATTAATAATGAATGGACATGCCAGCGACCCGATCTCAAAAATCTGGTGGTCAAAATAGCCCCATCTAGTTCAATGACCATGAAAGGGATCCTGATGAATACTCGAAAATCACTGGCGGATTTCCCGCGCCCATTCTTAGATCCTTTAAAAATTAATAGAAATGAGCTGACTTTTATTTATTCTGCTTCTCCAACCTCAGATAGCTTGGTCTCTTCTGCAATCGTAGCCTCTATTTTTGGCATCAAAAGCGACGAAAAAGAAAATGACTTTAACGTTTATTTTAATGAGATCCCTGAAAAGCATGCTATTTTATTCACAACACTAGGTGAAACTATTTCAGGCCAATCATTCGCCGATCCTAATGGCTCAAGCTTAAAACTTATTGATAATCCCAACAATAAAAAATACAAATTACTCGTTGTCAGTGGTCGTAATACAGATGAATTACGACAAGCTGCTTACCAACTCTTTCGTACTGATTTAACTGATAATAGCACTATGCAAGTGCAACCTCACACCGTCCATAAACGTCAAGCTTACGATGCTCCTAACTGGCTTTCAGCTAAAAAAATTATCCCATTTAGTCAATTAATCAAAAGTCCTGATGCACTACAAGCACATATGTTTTGGAATGAGGAGAAGAAAATCAATTTTAGGCTTCCTCCTGATATGTTTATGCTTTCAGGTGATAAAATTCCTTTAAAAATTGATTATACTTTTGACCGGAAAAATTGGTTTGATGTTGATAATTCAATGTTAACCATTGCACTTAATCAGCAATTTTTAAAAAATGTGAATGCAAAAAATCATACTATTGTAGCCCCTATTATTGATTTCTTTGAATCTCAAAGTAACAATAGTACAACCCTTTATTTAGATAACACGCGCTTTCAAGGGGAAAATAAATTAAGTTTTTACTTCAATATCACTCCAAATAGTGACACACCTTGTAATATTCTTAGCAATAACGATATTGTCAACCAAATACTACCTAGTTCAACACTTGATTTAGGCAATATTGGTCACTTTGGTGAATTACCCAATAGCGCTTGGTTCCTGAGTGGGTTATTTCCATTTACCAAGTATGCCGATTTATCAGACACCTCTATTTTAGTACCTGAGCAACCTGAAAAAGATGAAGTGGCTTTATTGCTCAATCTCATGGAGCATTCTGGGCGTATTACTGGTTTTCCTGTCAGGAATTTAACGCTATTTAATCATTTTGAAAAAATACAATCTAATTCAAAATTAAAATCATCAAATATTATCATTATTAACAAATTAAAAGATTTCTCTGCAATTCAACCACTACTTTCAGATACGCCCTATCACTATAACCAAGGTAACTTACAAATTTCTTCGCCATCACTTATACATAAAACAAAGTTATTGCTATTGGGTGAGTGGAAAAATCAATTTGAAGAAGCCAATAATTTTCTATTGAACACTCATCAATGGCGAGGCTCTTTTAGCTTTAAATCACCATGGTCTTCTGACAAGGTCGTTACCATTCTGACTGCAACCAACTCAGATCAATTAAATAAGCTAGCAATAGATATGATTACTCCTGGGCGACAACAAATTGAATCAGGTGACACATTGCTATTCAGCGACCTTGATGATGTAAAAATCCTACGATTAACCCCATCATTCCTATCAGGCGAATTACCATTATTTACTTTAACCATCTGGTTTTTTAGTCAGCATCTATTTTTATTGATGACCATATTATTTGGATCATTGTTTTTAATCAGTTTTTATTTATTCCAGCGATTAAAAGCACATGAGTCTAAGCGTTTATCAGGGACGAAAAAATAAGATGAAAAATAACAAATTTGCAAAAATGCTACTCATGTTGCTATGCGGAATACCTGCCTGTGCAACATTTGCTACCTCTTTAGAAAATGAGACAGCAATCAAGATACTGTTAGAAAAAGCCGATTATTGGCATGGCAAATCTAACTATGAACTAGCGTATGATGCGCTTAATAAAATTTTTGCTATAGAGCCTAATAATATCGAAGCATTATATTTAATGTCACGCTATAAGATCCAACAAGGCAACAAACAAGATGCTACCTCATGGATCGAACGATTCAAAAAATTCTCCCCTAACGACCAACGGATCAGGCAGCTAATGCAATTCGATCCGCAAAAAAATACGTCTGATACGTTACTTAAAAAAGCCCGCTCATTGGCGCAAAAAGGTCAAATCGATCAAGCGATACAAGCGTATAACAATCTATTTATTAATAATCCACCAAGTGGTGATCTGGCAATTGAATATTACGAAACCTTAGCGGGAAGTAAAAATCATCTAGAGCTAGCAATATCAGAATTAAGAAAAAAAGCTCTGCAATCTCCTTCAGATAGTAAAGTGCAACTTGTACTGGCAACTGTATTAACTTATCAAGAGAAAACTCGCCGAGAAGGCATACAAAAGCTTAGCCAGCTCGATAATAAAAACACTGCCGTGATTAATGCTCTTCAGCAAGCATTACTATGGCTACAACCAAATGAAAGTGATTTACCACTTTATCAAAACTTTATTAACCTTTCGCCAAACGATAACCGTGTTATGGAACACTATAATCGCAGCGTTGGTGGTAATGAGATATTAGCGGCATTTACATTGCTCAATAAAGGCCGCATTGAACAAGCAAAACAAAAATTTACTACTGCCTTAGAGAATGATCCGAAAAATAGTGATGCAATGGCAGGACTTGGTTACGTAGCGTTACATCAAAAAGATTACCAACAAGCTGAAATACGATTACGTGAAGCAGCAAATAGCACAGACAATCATAAACGAAAACAATGGTTAAAAGATCTTGAGAGCATAGGTTATTACTCTTCTCTGGACACGATAAAAAAATTAACACGAGATAAGCAGTACGATCAGGCTTTTGCTTATATAGATCAAACCGTTGCATACAGTTCACAACAACAGCTCACATTAGACTTACTACGTGGGCAAATTTATCGTGACCAAAAAAACTACACAAGTGCAGAATCTCTTTATCAAAAACTCAATCAAAAATACCCCAATAATAAATTGATTAAAGAGCAGTTAATTTGGTTATTTGCAGAGCAGAAAAAGTATGCTGAGTTAAACCAATTATTCGCAACTCTTCCCGTTTCAGAGAGACACTATTACCAACAACGCATTGATATGAGTGAACAATATCGAAAAGAAGCACAACAAGCATTAGATAATGGCTTAGACAATCAAGCTGAAACTATTTTAAAACAAGCAATTGATAAAAATCCTAACAATGCTTGGCTAAATCTTGATTACGCGCGGGTACTCAACAAAAAAGGCGAAAAACAAAAAGCAGCAGCGGTGATAAACAACCTAGTGACTAATTACCCTTCTACCGCAGCTTGGCACAGCGCACTGATTTTTGCATCAGAGCAAAATAATTGGAGCAATGTACTCACTTTATCCAACAAAATTCCACCAGAGGCTCAGTCATCAGAAATTATTGAGTTAAAACAACGAGCTAAATTTAACCAACAAGTCGACATTGCGAAACATTATATAGAAAACGGCAACAATAATGCAGCCCTCAATACACTTAAAATAAATATTAAAGTGCCACCAAATAACCCAAGTGATATCGGTCGGTTAGCCCAACTCTATATGGATGCCGGTGATAATCAAATGGCTTTAAAGCTGATCCGCCAAAATCAATTATCAGAGCCTCAAGGAAACTTAAGTGATTACGGACAACAAATTCTCGTTTTACGTCGACTAGGTTATGTTGCCGAAGCAGAAAGTTTAATGAACTCCCCTGCTTTATTGGCTACAGCGAATGAAAAAGAAATAAATAATATCAGAGCAACTTATTTAAGTGAGCAAGCTGACTTATATCGCGAAAAAGGCCATTTAAATGAAGCTTGGCAAATATTAGCACCCGAGCTCAAAAATAATCCTAATAACAGTTTATTACTTCTTGCGACTGGGAGAATTTACCAAGCCAATGGGCAATCTAATCAGGCAGCTGACATATATCATTATGTTCTATCTATTTCACCTCAAAATCAGGATGCCTTAATGGGATTGGTGGATATCGCATTAGCTAATAAAGAGATTTCCACGGTAAAAAAATACTTTAACCAAATACCAGCAAGTAACAGAACAAGCTACATCATGCTATCAGCAAGAGTCGCTAAACTTGAAGGAAATAACACTCAAGCCATAAAACTATTAAAAACAGCTCAATGGGGGTTAATTAACCCTACTGAAAACTCAAGTGATTTCCCTATAAACCACCCGCTAGCTGGAGAGGTCCTCGAAAATACCAATCAAAGTACTCAACAAAAACAGCAGTTAAATTATATTGAAATCATGCTCAACGAGTTACAACAAAAAACGGCTATTGCTCTGGATAATACCATTGAATTTAATAGTCATTCAGGAGAGTCAGGACTAAGTAAATTAACGGAGTTTAAAGACACTGTAAGCCTATCAATTCCTGTATCTGAAGATATGAAAATAGCCTTGAATATATCTCCATCGGTAATCGACTCAGGTAAAACCCCTGCTGAAAATGCAAGTTTAGTCGGTAGCGGTGCCCTAATCAGAGCAAATCGCCGTAGTCTGGTTGATAGTTCTCTGCGCGAAAATATTCATGCTGATGAAATTGGTAGTAACACATTACAAGGTTTGGAATCAAGCATTTCACTTAAAAGCGATAATTTCCAACTGGATTTTGGCCATACTAACAGTGATGCTTTAATTGTTTCTTTGGTCGGTGGTGCTAAATGGTCATTCAATACAACACCAAATAGTCAGCTAACATTTAATGCAGAACGACGTGCCGTAAAAGATAGTTTACTCTCTTATGGTGGTTTGAAAGACAGTGTTTCTGGTAAAGAATGGGGAGCAGTGACTCGTAATACTCTTTCAGCTCAATATGCTTGGGATGATAGCCATTATGGCGCCTATGCTAAAATTGCCGGAAATAAATATATTGGTAGCAATATACAAACTAACCAATCGATTGATTTTAATACCGGTACATATATTTATGGTATTAATAAAAATGATAAAAAACTGACCTTAGGTGCAAATGTCCATTATATGGCATTTGATAAAAACCTTAATTATTATACGTTAGGACATGCTGGCTATTTTAGTCCACAAAGATATATTGCTTTTTCATTACCGATATCTTATCAGCAAGACATCAATAATTTATCCATAAAATTAAGCTCAAATATTGGTTATCAATCTTATACAACTGAAAGTACAGACTATTATCCAAATAATCCTCAATATCAAAAAGAGTTAGAGAACTATGCGCTTAATGATGAATATATTGATACTCGCTATAAAAACACGAGTAAAAATGGTATTAGCTATGCGATTGGTGTAGACACTAAATATAAAATATCTCCATCATCATTGATTGGTGCAAATGTAAGCTATAACACTTTCGGAAATTATGATGAAACAAAAGCAAATATTTACTTTAAATATTTATTCGACAACGATATACTAGGAAAATAGAAATGATTTATGACCAAGATAGTTACTTACAACGCAGTTTTAAAACTGGTTGGCATGATTTAATCAATTTCTTATTTTATGAATTTTCATCTGGTGAAACCAATGAAGGCTACAATACTTTAAGAAAAGTTGGGCGACAATTAGGTGAATTACATAAAATTGAAAACTCAAGCACATTAGCCCAATTAGAAAAAAATATTAATAGTGCTTTAGAAATCTTCAACTGGGGATTTATTAAAATGGCGCCAGCAAACAGTGAGTTGCTTATTATTCACTGTGCATGGCCTCACGCTCCACAATCCGTTAATAAAAAATGGCGTAAAGCTAGCGCTAGTGTTTTGGAGGGGTTATATACTCAGTGGTTGGCCTCTCAAGGCGGTAACGAATCAGTCCCTGTGTTATGGAATGAAAATGCAACAGAAGACGTCTTTATATTTCGTTATGCTTTATTTAAATAGTTTTTATGCTGAATTATAATAAGATTACACAAGAAAGAAATAAAAGGATTCCTTTAAACTTAATTCTCGACGAGGCAGTAGCATTATTATTAATTGATATATATGGAAAAGTTTCTTATGCTAGCTCATATTTCATAGAAAACTACCACTATGAATATAATGAAATCGTAGGTCTGGCATTTGATATAAGAAAAAAGCAGTTAATTTTAGGTATAACTGATTCTTTTTCTGTTAAGCGATATAAGTGTTTCAAAAAAGAAGTTTTTTTTATAACTAAAACAAAACAGAAAGTTTTTTTCATTGCTAACCTTGTTGAATTTAAACAAGATTTTAATAAGGAGCATCATTATTGCTTAACACTTACTGAGGTTACTAGGCTTATATTTAAAAGGAATAAATTACTTTTTCAGGTTCATCATGATCCATTAACAAAATTATTAAATAGATATGGGTTTTATGAAAGCAGCAAAATGAAAATAAAGCTGGCAAAGCATAATGCACTTGAATACTGCATTGCCATTATTGATATTGATAATTTTAAAAAAATAAATGATACCTTTGGTCATCTTTGTGGTGATAGCTTATTAAAGCAATTCTCTAAGTATGCCAAGGAAAGCCTACCGAATGATGCTCTTTTTGCTCGATTGGGTGGAGATGAATTTGTTTTAATGATCAGTGGGTTTATGGGGCAAAGTTTCGAATTATTTTTTTTAAACTTTATAGACCGTCTGAGGCTTTATTCATATCATTATTTAGGGAAAAAAGCCTTTAACATCAATGTCAGCATTGGTATTGCACAATATCCGTTAGATGGTAACAATCTGAGTTTATTATTAAAAAATGCTGATATTGCATTATACAAAGCAAAGAAAGAAGGAGGAAACAAAGTACAAAAATTTATTTAGTTTTAACACTATATAGCTATTTATATTAATAAAATCCAAAAGTACTATTTTGATAGCAATATATATTCAATGCGCAGGTAAGAAACAAAGGAATGATAAAAATCACTATGCTTTAATGAAAAGCGCTGCAACTTGAAATATATACTCTAAATAATTCGAGGGGTAGCAAAGAGACAAGTAAACGAGCTGCTAAGTGCATAGAAACTATGTGGATGGCACAAGTGAACGCAGTTAACAATGCTGCAACTTGAAATATGGCGAGTATAACATGTATACACTAAATATTTTATTGACCAAGGATCATATATGTTAAAAGCTGTGATACCTGTTGCTGGTTTAGGAACTCGCATGTTACCAGCAACAAAAGCAATACCGAAAGAGATGCTACCTCTTGTCGATAAACCGATTATACAGTACATCATAAAAGAATGTTATATGGCAGGTATCAATGAAATTATTTTCGTTACCCATTCATCAAAAAATTCAATTGAGAATCACTTTGATACCTCTTTTGAATTAAAATCATTACTTGAGCAGAAGGGAAAGCAGCAGCTATTAAATGAAATTAATGGTGTATTACCTAAAAATATAAAGATAATGCATGTTAGGCAAGGTGACTCAAATGGTTTAGGCCATGCAGTTTTATGTGCAAAGCCATTCGTGGGAGATGATGATTTTATTGTTATTCTACCTGATGTCATCATTAATGAGTATAAATGTAATTATGAATTCGACAATTTACCCGCCATGATAGAGCGGTTTTATTTGACTGGGAAAAGTCAAATACTGATAGAAAGGGTCAATAAAGAGCATGTGGAAAAGTATGGTATCGTTGATTGTAATAACGAGATATCCAATAGCGGAAGTTTTAACAACATCTCAGCTATTGTAGAAAAACCACATAAAGATAATAGTCCCTCTGATCTTGCTGTTGTTGGCCGCTATGTTTTAAGCCGAGATATTTGGCCATTATTAGAAAGAACACCGATTGGAATGAGTGGTGAAATACAGCTTACTGATGCGCTATCAATGCTACTTAAAACCCATGCGATAGAAGGATACCACATCAAAGGTGAATCACTTGATTGTGGTGATAAAATGGGCTACATGAAAGCATTTTTCGAATACAGCCGACAGCATCAAACATTCGGCTCACAGTTCCATCGATGGATAAAAGATACTGTAGCCGTAGTTTAATAGCATTGATAATTTTAGTTTTATAAAGGTATAAAAAATAAATTAACTAAATCCAATCAGTAGTCTGAAACTGTGTTATTCATTAAAAACGTATAACTTATTGAATGAATTTCAGGATTGGATTTACATCAAAAATAAAAATTTAGAATATACATTATAGCCCTTTAAAATTTTTTTATATTTAACTCTAAGAATTACTTCACTATAAAAAATCTTATCCAATAATGGCATCTCAATATTTATCTCCATTACGTTTATTGAGATTTCATTATGAATAAGTTTGGTGCTAGACCGACTTAATATTAATGATAGAAAACATCACATTTCATACTGTGAAAATTATTTTCTGTCATTAGCGCCTGTTCACTATTAAGTGAGCAATAAACAATAACAACTAGGGTTAGATTTAAATTACAGCAGAGGCAATAACATGAATATTAGAGACTTTGAGTATTTGAACGCATTAGGTAAATTTCTTAACTTTAAGAAAGCTGCTCAATACTGTAATGTTGCACAGCCAACACTAAGTATTCAAATTGGTAAACTTGAAAACCACTTAGGTTGTTTCTTACTCGAAAGAACAACACGTCGAGTTAATTTTACACCTTTAGGTTTACGAATTTTAGAGCATAGTCAAATTATTTTACGAGAGGTTGAAGAGATTAAAGCTATCGCTCAGCAATCGACCAATAATAATGTTAAAAATTTTCATATCGGTATTTCTGACACGTTACCAGAATACTTCATTTCATATATTACAGAAGCCGTTTCTAATAATGACCCAACCATAAAATTGCATCTTACCATTGATAAGACTGAGGCACTATTCTCACAGCTTGCAGCTATGTCTTTAAATTTATTAATTGTTTCATCAATGAAATGCCCAGATAACTTTATCTCAGCATCATTGATAAGCTTTCCAATAAATCACCAGCATCTCCCCCATAAAGGAACTGATGAGCAATTCACAAGTATTTTGGGCTCTCATTCAGAAATAAAATCGAAAATTTGTTTTAGAAATGGCGATAAAAATATGGATAACTATCTGAATATCGGTAATTTAATCAATGAATCAATCGATATACTCTCCAAGAAGGCTTACATAGCCTGATCAATCAACTAGCAAAAGGCGTACTTAAATATTCGCTCACTGTAGCTATATTGAGTACGCTTTATGCAACTTCTTGTTAACTTTTTCAGTTAATTTTCTAATTTAACCTTATATAAGAAAATTATATGTTCATTTTAAAAGTACTTTTTTATCATAATCTTTCTATTGAGTACTTTTTGATTGAATATTTTTTTATCAAAAATTCATGTAAATTTTAAAATCATTAAACAATTAACAAAATGCAACCATATGAATTTACTGATATTTATATAAAATAATATTTTTTCATTAATAGAAAAACACAACAGTGATCACATTCCTATCACAAAATAACTTTATCAACGAAAAGTACCAGCGATCCTTTCTAAAGTCTCTTTCTTATTTCTTAATAAAGCGCTTCAATTAAGAAACACAAAATAAACATAAAATTAACATAAATCAGATGCCAGTGCTCTAAGTACCCTATTACACGCCGGCATCCTTTGTGAGATACGAGGTAAACATGAAACCAGAAGATTTTCGCTCTGATGCTAAACGTCCATTTAATAGCCAAGAATATCTAAAAAGCCTACAAGATGGCCGTGAAATTTATATCTATGGTGAACGTGTTAAAGATGTCACAACACATCCCGCTTTTCGTAATTCAGCGGCTTCGATAGGACAGTTATATGATGCACTCCATGATAAAGCAACTCATGACAGCCTTTGCTGGGGAACCGATACCGGAAATGGTGGATACACCCATAAATTCTTTCGTTTTGCCAAAAGCGCAGACGAACTACGCCAACAACGTGATGCTATCGCCGATTGGTCAAGACAAAGCTATGGATGGATGGGACGCACTCCAGACTATAAGGCGGCATTTGCCAGCTGTTTAGGTGCCAATCCTGAGTATTATGGACAATTCGCGGATAACGCACGTCACTGGTATAAACGAATTCAAGAAAGTGGTTTATATTTTAACCATGCGATTGTCAACCCACCTATTGATCGCCATAAGCCAGCAGATGAAGTTAAAGATGTTTATATCAAGCTGGAAAAAGAAACTGATGCAGGTATCATCGTCAGCGGCGCAAAAGTGGTCGCAACCAACTCAGCATTAACTCACTATAACTTTATCGGTTTTGGTTCAGCTCAAGTCATGGGTGATAACCCTGATTTCGCACTGATGTTTGTTGCTCCAATGGATGCTGATGGCGTTAAATTAATCTCTCGTGCTTCATATGAATTAGTCGCAGGTGCGACAGGAGCACCTTTTGACTACCCATTATCAAGCCGATTTGATGAAAATGATGCCATATTAGTCATGGATCATGTGCTGATCCCTTGGGAGAACGTGTTAATTTATCGTGATTTTGACCGAGCACGTAATTGGGCTGTACAGGGTGGATTTGCTCGTCTATTCCCTCTACAAGCTTGTGTTCGTTTAGCCGTTAAACTCGATTTTATTACGGGTCTACTGCAAAAGAGCCTTGAATGTACTGGTGTTATCGACTTCCGTGGTGTACAAGCAGACTTAGGTGAAGTCGTTGCATGGCGTAACCTATTTTGGTCACTCACCGATGCAATGACAGCCGAAGCAAAAGCTTGGGAAGGTGGTGCATATCTACCCGATACGCAAGCAATTCAAACATATCGAGTAATGGCACCAATGGCTTATACGAAAATTAAAAACATCATTGAAAGTAACGTAACGAGTGGCCTGATCTATCTGCCATCCAGCGTGAAAGATATGAATAATCCAGAAATCGATAAGTACTTGGCAAAATACGTTCGCGGCTCAAACGGTATGGATCATGTAGAACGTATTAAGATCCTAAAACTCATGTGGGATGCAATTGGCAGTGAATTTGGCGGTCGTCATGAATTATACGAAATCAACTATGCAGGTAGCCAAGACGAAATCCGTCTGCAATGTCTACGCCATGCGTACGGTTCCGGTAATATGAAAGCCATGACAGATATGGTTGATCGCTGCCTGTCTGATTACGATCAGCATGGCTGGAAACGCTCACACCTGCATAACAATAATGATATTAATCAGTTAGATTCGCTGCTGAAATAATCGGCAGCAGGAGGTCAATATGTCTTTAGAAAATGAACATCGCCTGCGTTTTAGAGATGCGATGGCAAGTCTTGGTGCAGCAGTCAATATTGTCACCACCGATGGTACAGCAGGTTGTTGCGGTATTACAGCAACCGCAGTCTGTTCAGTCACAGATACGCCACCCACTCTGATGGTGTGTGTTAACCGCAACAGTGCTATGAATGCGGTTTTTCAAGAAAATGGCCGCCTGTGCGTAAATGTGCTGAATCATGAACAAGAAGAAATGGCTTGCCATTTTGCTGGAATGAAAGGTTCCACCATGGAAGAACGTTTTGGTTGGAATGTTTGGGATAGAGGCATTTTACAACAACCATTACTCAAAGATGCTTTGGCTAATCTTGAAGGCGAAATTACCCAAGTGCAAGATATTGGTACCCACTCTGTTTACTTGGTTGAGATAAAACAAATCATTGTAAGAGAAGAAGGCCATGGGTTAGTTTACTTTAAACGTAAATTTCACCCAGTTATGCATCAGCTACTTGCAGTAACCGCATAAAGCATCACGTTATAACAGCAAAAAAGAGGCTGCATTTATTTGTAGCCTCTTTAATTTTTACGGGAAAAATAAAACACTTAATATCCACATCTTAATCCCTAACTGCATGATATGCCTTGCCATTGTGATGATAAAAAACATGTTCAGATATAACAATCAATATCAAATAAGATTTGGCATTAATCACATTTCAATAGGGCAATTATCAAGTAAATGCTTTTCGAAAATGAATATTACGATGTTTAGGCTGCCCATGGATATGAACACGCTGAATATGACGTTGAGATTGTGAAGAAAATGCTTCACGCCCATGTAACAGCGAAAAATTATCACATATAACAATATCACCAGCTTGCCATTGATGTGCATATAAGTAATTAGGATCATATAACTTACTATGCAATGAATGTTGAATATCGCTTAATTTTTCATTTGGTATACCAATAAAATCGACAGAATGGTGATCAGAATATTTCAGCACATTTTTACCCATTGGTTCATTATAGCGGAGCACTTTTTTTTGTTCTCTAGGATGTAAACAAATCAATGGCGAAATCACTTCTCCACCATAGTGGGTGATATTTTTTGTTCGATAGGTAATAATCGCCTTTTCCCACAAATTTATATCTAATTGCTTGGCATCGGCAATTATTTTTTCTGTATTAACAAAATTTGTTCTACCCTCATGCTCAACTGAGCCTGCTGATATACAATGAAATATTTGAAACTCAGGAATAAATTCGCTATACATTCCATCCCAATGTAAAGGTAAAGAAAGATTATCCAATACATGATCAGGAGGGTCATTGTGTTCCATGATATCGAGTACAGCACCAAACGGCCACATCATTATTTCCCCCCAATGATGTGAATATGAAATTAATTTTTCTTTATCTTCAAATCCAGAATCAAACCCTCTAAATATGATGAGTAGGTGTTTACGTACCCATCCACGTAACATATTGATAGATAGCTTTGTTATACTATCACCAATGTTATTCGGTGTTATTGATATTCCAAAAGGTGTTATTTTTTCTATATTACAATTAAGCATGTCATCCTCTAAAAAGTTTAATCTTTCGGCTATTTTATTAAAACATTAACCGTAGAATAATAAACTTTGAAACTGAAAATTGGTTAATTTTAAATAATGTAATGGCTTGGCTCTTCATTTATTTTAATCAATTTCCCATCCATTTCTTCTGCCTCAGATCTTTTCATTAGTATGAACTTTCCATTTATCTGAACAGCCACCCCATGCCAAGGCGTTAGCCAATTATCGCAAGTTGGCATCATATGAATTCCTATTTTAAGGCTACTCACAGGCTGAGGATGGATTGATAAACGAATTGCTGATGGAAACTGTTGAGCAAGTAAATTTCCCCATGCCCAACTATGTTGAATAACACCAACTGCACGTTGGCGAGCATTTTTTTGCAATGCATTTTTAGAGCCTGAATAATTAGGTAATAAGCTATCTTCATAAAGAAAACGGGTTATTGCTCTATATAGACTTAATCCATCTTCACTCCCAGTCAACTGTTTTTTTATTACCCCAATAGCTAATGAATATTTTTCAACTAATAATTTACGAGAATGGTTATAACAATTATTCGATGTATTAAACTCTTCAACATGGCTCAAATTAAAAATTGAAATATAATTTAATTCTAATTCACATAATAACCTATTAAGTTTATCTTGATAATCATCAATGATACCATCGCAAACGCCAATTAGCTCACCGAACACATGACCATCTGAACAAATAATCATTTCAGCGCCTGGAGGATAATAAACCTTTATTCTTTCACATAACGAGTTGAGAAAAACCAATGATAATTTTTCTGCCATATCAGGAAGTTTTCCCAATACTTTTTTGCTATTGGGTGATTTTGTAGGAAATGCCGGCAGTATAAACATTATCGGTTTAGATTGTATTAAAAATGCTTTAACCCTAGGAAGATGAACCTTTAAAATAATTTCTTCCTCCTCCTCAAGCGTCATTGAAGATAGATTAAAACGGCGTCTATACTGCAATATTTCATTTAATATCTTTCGTGATATCACATCTATATAAAGAAAATCCATAACGACACCCAATACATTAAACATATCATAAAAAAAAATATTACAAGCACCAATTTAAAAATAAATTATTAATTTATTCTTCATTTTAATTTACTATAATAAATCAAATGCAAATATTATTTTTTTTAACAGATAATCCGTTCAACTTGTTAGAAAGGAATATTTAATATATAGGTATATTATTATTTTATTTTTTATTATTTAATTTAAATAATGTTGGATAATGTTTTGGATTTAGACGTAAAAATAATAGTAGAGTTATCAATACCATTAAAATATGTGCCACCCACACCCACGTAAAACTTTGACTAACGCTATGTAACCATGCTGCAAACAGAGGACCAAAAGCAGCAATAATGAATCCACCAGCCTGCATCAACGACGTTAATGCCCCTGCACTAACAGGATGTGGAAGGTGATCTAAAGATGTAATAATGCTCAATGCAAAACAGCCACCTAACCCTGCCCCAATTAAACATACCCATAAATAGGGTAATGCTTGTGGAAATATGACCAAACCTGCAAAACCCATCATTTGGCTACATAAGGTAACCCCCAGCCAAAAACGCCGGTCAATATTATGAGCAGCTAAAACAGGTATAAAGAGTGCCGAAAGCGCCTGACATACACTTAACAAAGCGACTAATGAACCGCTTAATGCACTACTCAGCCCCTGTTCAATGAAAAATGGTGCCAGCCAAGTCACTACTGAGCCATAACCTGCATTGATAAAGCCAAAGCCAATCATAAGCAACCAAGCTCTTGGCTTAGCTAGAAATGCCAAAACAGAACCATTACCCGTTGTATTCGATGAGCTAGATGTACGAATATTTACGATGACTGCAATCAACGCAAATAAAGCAGGTAATGCCATCCAGGCTAACGCGGCTTGCCAATGACCTGATGATCCCGCGACTAATGGTGTTAATTGTGCCCCTATTGCTCCACCGGCCATAAGCATGGAGGAATATAAGCCAGTCATAACTGCCATTTTATGAGGAAAATGTAATTTAATTAACCCCGGAAAAACCGCTTGGATATAGGCAGCACCTACTCCGCACATGAATGCCGTTGCGAGCAATTGCCCACTATCTGAGACGAATAAACGCGATAGGGAACCAATCAATAGCAGCAATACCGCAACACTAACCCCTATTCGCTCCCCTAACCGCCGGTTCAAGGCAGGTACGATTAATGCACCGATCCCCATTAACAGCATCGGTAATAACGTTAATAATGATATTGCTTGGTAATTCATCCCTGTCGTTTGGATAATCTCTTCGATCAGGGGACCCGGCCCTGTCATAAAAGGCCGTAAATTGATCCCCACTAAGATGATCGTCAGGACTAAACCAAAAGATGCTGTTTTACGCTCACCCATTAATGCTGTTGTTCCCACCAAAAAGAGTACAGTTGTGGTTGTGTCTCATGTTCAGGTTTTAATTGCGTAAACGATAACCCAACCTGCTGATGGGGCTCTACTCTTAGCGAAGCAGCGATAGCTTCTGTCGATAAACCAAAGGGCTCCGCATCCTGATTTGAATAAGCGTAAAAAATCCGTGTAATACCCGCCATACGCATTGCAGCTAGACACATCGGGCATGGCTGTCCACTGGCATACACCACACAATCTTCTAACCTGACCCGCCCTAATGTTTCTCCAGCTTGGCGTAACGCCATCAGCTCCGCATGTGCAGTTGGATCACTCAGTTCAAGCATTTGATTGACCCCTGTTGCGATCACTTTACCATCGCATACAATAATCGCCCCAAATGGGCGCCCACCAGCTTTCACATTCTCTCTAGCCAATGATATAGCTTGCTGTAAAAATTGTTTATTTAACATTACTTAGCCCCTGAACTCTCTAGGATTTCAATTAGATTACGATATCCTTTCTGTTTTGCTAATGTCAGTGGCGATTTTCCACTTGCATCCGCTAAATTAACATCAGCCCCACCTTTAATGAGCTGTGTCACAATGGTTGCATATTTCTCACTACCATCACCGAGTATGATAGCTTCAATTAACGCAGTCCAACCTAAGCGGTTAACATGATTGATATCGACGCCTGCATCAATCAGAGTTTGTACTGTTTTTACATGCCCACGTTCAGAAGCGGGGATCAATGCTGTCCCACCGTATCGATTGGTACTTTTCAGATCTGCTCCATGCGCTAATGTCATTTCAAGAATTTCTTGTAGCCCACGTGCCCCTGCATATAAATATGGCGTATCTTGTATTGCATCACGCGCATTGACATTCGCCCCTTGTTCGATCAAAAAGCGTGCTACCTCAATTTGGTTTTTATGCGTTGCCGCCATCAGAGGTGTACGTAGGCGTAAATCGCGTTGTTCCAGATCAGCTCCCTGCTTAACCTGTTGCATAACTGCCTGAAGATTGCCCTGTTCAGCTAATGCAACTAGTGATGAATTTGATTGTGCGAATGATTTAGTCATAAGCAGTAGAAAGATCCCCGTTACACTCAACAAGTACATTCGCCAATTGGTGGCAAATAATCGCATTTTCATAGTAACCTCCTCAGTAAACTATTTAATTTACTGAAAATATATGATATTTAAAAATTAAATATTTAAATGATAGGTATTTGCAAAATGAATGCTCTATTAAATTTGGTTTTACTCAAAACGTTTATAGCTGTCGCAGAAACGGGTAACTTTACTATTGCTGCTCAACACCTTAATTCAACGCAATCTACTGTCAGTCAACAAGTTCAACGTCTTGAAGCACTTGTCGGCCAGCCTTTGTTCATTCGTAGTCATCGACTATTAACCTTAACAGAAACAGGCGAAATATTGCTCAGTTACGCGAAAAAAATAATCACTCTTAATGATATGTTTTTCATGAAAGCCACGGGTAATGCGGTGATCCAAACGCTGCGTCTTGGTTTTCCTGAAGACTTTGCTTCAGGGCAAGTTACCCCAACACTGGCTGCTTTTATGCAAGAGCAGCCAAATATTCGTTTAGAAGTGACCAGCGGTTTAAGTCGTCAGTTACATCAACGCTATCAGAACGGTGAACTTGATTTAATTATTGTTAAACAGCGCAAAGGGGAATTTAATAGTCATTATTGCTGGCCAGAGCCATTGTGTTGGCTAACTAGCCTTGATAACCACCACCTCAATACTCATTCTTTACCCTTAATTGTTTTCCCTGAAAATGGCTTGTATCGTAACGATATGTTCCGCTTACTGGATATTGAACAGCGCCCTTGGCATATTACCTATACTTGCACAAGCCTTGCTGGTATTCAAAGCGCCATTACTGATGGCCTTGGCATCAGTTTATTACCACTGCGAGCTAAGCTACCACAGCATCGGATACTTACTGCACAAGAAGGCTTTCCTGATGCAGAGGAGATGGAAATTGCTATGCATGTCCATGGCAATTCAGAAGTGGTTTTAACGCTAGCTGAACGCCTAGCACGACAATTTGAACAACTTTGATAAAGAACATGATATGCATAAACTATTTGAGCACCTAATCACACTAGAAAAAAAGCTACATCATTATTCAAATAGAGATAATTTAGAATTTCTTGAAAATGTTCTGCACCAAGCGTTTTTAGAATTTTGCCGCTCTGGTGTGAGCGCCGATAAAACAGAGACACTTTTAGCCCTCACTCAAGCTAATAATTTATTGGAAATTCACTCCGAAAATTTCCAATGTGCACAGATAGATGCGAATACAGTGCTCATCACCTATTTAAGTTTTCAACTTGATAATGGGGTACGTATTAAACAAACACTACGCTCATCGATTTGGATCAAAAATCAGCACAACCAATGGCAGCTCCGTTTCCACCAAGGAACACCAAGTTCGTTATAAATGTTTTTTTGCTACACCGTAAAACGTCATTACGATTACGCTTTCCTATGACATATAAACAAATTTCCTTTATTTACTCTATGCAATTTCATGGCTACTATTTTATTTGTTTATTAAAAATAATATCTAATAAATTTAAATAGTTAATGGAATAAATAAAAGGAATTTCAAATGAAAAGACACCCTATTCGACCTAGCTACGACCCTTATAATTGTAATAGTGGTATACCTCATATACCTGATACACACTGGGATCCACATTCAAAAGCATGGGAGTTCAATGATGTACAAGTTAATCATGACTTCATCCCAGCAAGCTTGCCACCTGAAGTCAAGAATGCATTAAAGAACAATATTTGTCTTGTTTGTGGTGAAAAAAATTGCCCGTATCTTAAAGAAAAAAATTTTCAAGAATTAATTAAAGCGATCAATAGTGGCGATAAGACAGGTGCTTTAAGAGTTTACAATCAAAGATTTGCGCAATTCAGGAATATGAAAAAAAGCATTATTATAGCGAGTTTAGATAGAGCCAGAGTCGCAAGGGAAAGACAAGGTCCATGTGGTTATTCAGGGCCTATACAGTCAACAGGTATTATTGCAATGCCAGGGATATGGAGTGCGTGGAAAGATCTCCTCACAAGTATGCCAAATGAAATTACCAATACCCCCCATTCGTATACCGTTAATTTTAATAATTCATCAAACTTAGAGTCATCATTTGATGTGGAGATTAAATATCCAATATCTAGTGGAATGAAAACAGTTAATACAGTGGGACCAGGAGCTTATCTTATTGAAGCTACTGGTGGTGGAACTGCAAGTATACGCATAAAATCACATTCAGTACCTATCACGGTCAGTATAAGCTTCCCTAAATAATTCATTATTTAACTATATAAAACTAAAAGAAGTACAACGTGATTTCTTTTAGTTTTTAGCATTTCGCCCATAACTTTCTAAAATATTATTTATTACTTTTTTATCCGAAAATGCCTGTCTATATCCATTTTCAGATTGTATTTTCCCTGCGATATACGTTTGAGAAATTTTATTTACACCGAAGTAAAGAGATACCTTTTTACCAATATTTTTACTTAGAAGAGAATTAAATCTTTCCGAACATTTAGGTGTTCTATTGATTTCAATGTTCAAAAAATAGTCATTTTTTAACTCTGAATGTCCCAATTTAAGTACAGAAACACACTCTTTTTCTAAAATAAACTCATCATTTTCAAATTTGTAGACGAGCCTATCGTTGTTACCTGCCACTGAACAAGCTATTGATAAGACACCAACAATAGCGATTAAAAAATTCTGGATCCATCGACTCACTCAAATATCTCCTTTATAACAAATAAAAAATAATAACTTCTATATTAGCTTGTTATACATTTAGTTTCAGTGACCCAAAATACAAAAATCCCCCAGCAAGATAACCCTACTGGGGGATTAATTTAGCAATAGGCTTATGATACAAGCCTAAACACAATTACAGAACGTCAACGCAGTTCAGTTCTTTGAATGCTTGTTCTAAACGAACAACCATTGAATCTTGTGCTTTGCGCAGCCATACACGTGGGTCATAGTATTTTTTGTTAGGTTTGTCCGCACCTTCTGGGTTACCCAACTGACCTTGCAGATAGCCTTCGTTCTTTTTGTAGTAGTTCAGGATACCATCCCAAGTTGCCCACTGAGTATCCGTATCGATGTTCATTTTGATAACACCGTAGCTAACCGCTTCTTTGATTTCAGCAGCACTTGAACCTGAACCACCGTGGAATACGAAGTCTAGGCTGTTGTGTGGCAGGTTAAATTTCTCAGAAACATAGTCCTGTGAATTACGCAGAATTTTTGGCGTTAATTGTACGTTACCTGGCTTATAAACACCGTGAACGTTACCGAAAGAAGCTGCGATAGTAAAACGTGGGCTAACTGCGCTTAGTTTCTCGTAAGCGTATGCAACGTCTTCTGGTTGAGTGTACAGTTCGGAGCTATCCATACCTGTGTTATCAACACCATCTTCTTCACCACCAGTACAACCTAACTCAATTTCCAACGTCATGTCGATTTTCGCCATGCGAGCTAAGTATTTGGCACAGATTTCAATGTTTTCTTCTAATGTCTCTTCTGACAGGTCAATCATGTGTGAAGAGAATAGCGGTTTGCCCGTTTTCGCATAGTGTTTTTCACCCGCATCTAACAGACCATCAATCCATGGCAGAAGTTTACGCGCACAGTGGTCAGTATGCAGAATAACAGGTACACCATAGTGCTCAGCCATTTGATGCACATGATATGCGCCTGAAATTGCACCTAAGATTGCAGCTTGTTGGCCTTCTGCTTTCAAGCCTTTACCAGCGATAAATGCAGCACCACCGTTAGAAAACTGAACAATCACTGGAGCACGTACTTTCGCTGCCGCTTCAAGTACGGCATTAATTGAGTCTGTACCGACACAGTTCACAGCAGGCAATGCAAAGTTATTTTCTTTAGCAACCGCGAAAACTTTCTGTACATCATCACCTGTGAGAACACCCGGTTTTACAAAATCAAAAATTTTAGACATTTGAAAAGGTCCTGTGTTAAACAGACTGCTTTATGCAGTCTGTTGTTCATGACAAATTAATTACGCTTTAGCACGTTCTTCCAGCATCACAACTGCTGGGAGCTTTTTACCTTCAACAAACTCAAGGAAAGCACCGCCACCAGTTGAAATGTATGAAATTTTATCGGCAATATCGAATAGGTCGATAGCCGCTAGGGTGTCGCCACCACCAGCAATTGAGAAGGCATCGCTTTCTGCGATAGCACGAGCAACAATTTCAGTTCCTTTACGGAAGTTAGGGAATTCAAATACGCCTACAGGGCCATTCCACAGAATGGTTTTGGCATTTTTCAGGATCTCAGCCAAGCGCTCAGCAGACTCATCACCTAAGTCTAAAATTTGCTCATCATCTTTAATTTTTGTGCTTGATTTTAAAGTTGCTTCAGCGGTTTCAGAGAATTCGGTCGCAACACGAACATCAGTAGGAACTGGAATATGGCAGTTAGCCAGCAGTTTTTTCGCTTCAGGGATCAAATCTGCTTCGTACAGAGAACGACCAACATTATTGCCTTCTGCGGCAATAAAGGTATTGGCAATACCACCACCCACGATCAATTGGTCAGCAATTTTAGACAGTGAATCTAAAACGGTCAGTTTAGTGGATACTTTAGAACCACCAACAATCGCTACCATTGGACGAGCTGGATTGCCTAACGCTTTACCTAGGGCTTCGAGTTCTGCACTCAATAGCGGACCAGCGCAAGCAACTGGAGAGAATTTGGCTACGCCATGAGTTGATGCTTGAGCACGGTGAGCCGTACCAAAGGCATCCATCACATACACGTCACACAGTGCAGCATATTGTTTTGACAGGGTTTCGTCGTCTTTTTTCTCGCCTTTATTAAAGCGAACGTTTTCCAAAACAACTAATTCACCTTCAGCTAGCTCAACACCATCTAAGTAGTCTTTCACTAAACGCACTGGGTAGTCGATTTTTTCTGCCAGATAGTCAACAACAGGTTGCAGTGAAAATTCTTCGTTGTACTCGCCTTCAGTCGGACGACCTAGGTGAGATGTGACCATGACTTTAGCACCTTGCTTGAGAACAGCTTCAATGGTTGGTAATGAAGCACGGATACGTGCGTCAGAAGTAACTTTGCCATCTTTTACAGGAACGTTTAGGTCAGAACGGATGAAAACGCGTTTACCCGCTAGGTCCAAATCGGTCATCTTAATTACAGACATGGTGAATCCTCTTGTTGATTCTCTATAAAATTTTCATTAATGGCTAAATGAAGATCGAGTTTACCTTATCATTCAATAGCCGTTAATTAGTTGAAACCTGTTGCTGCCATCGCCAGTGTTGTATCTAGCATCCGGTTAGCAAACCCCCATTCGTTATCACACCAAACGAGAGTTTTAATTAAATGTTTACCGCTAACACGCGTCTGGGTTCCATCAACAATCGCACTGTGCGGGTCATGATTGAAATCCATCGAAACTAACGGTAATTCAGTATAGTCTACTATACCACGAAATTGCCCGTGGGCAGCGCTTTGCAGCAGCTGGTTAACTTTAGTCACACAGACTTCACTGTGCACGGTAACACTCAAATCTATTGCTGTCACATTGGTTGTTGGTACCCGTACCGATATCGCCTCAAAGTGATCTTTGAACTGAGGGAAAATCCGCGTAATACCTGCCGCTAATTTAGTATCAACAGGGATAATGGATTGGCTCGCCGCTCGCGTTCTTCTCAAATCATGATGATAAGCATCGATAACGGGTTGATCATTCATAGATGCATGAATGGTGGTCACCGTACCTGACTCAATACCAAAAGCATCGTCCAGCAATTTTATAATTGGAATAATACAGTTTGTGGTGCAAGAAGCGTTCGAAACAATTTTATCGTCAATGGTTAAGCTACCATGATTAACGCCATACACAACGGTTGCATCAAGATCATCAGTACCAGGGTGGGAGAAGAGAACTTTTTTTGCGCCAGCTTCAAGGTGTGCTAAACCATCTTCACGGGAGCCATATGCTCCACTACAATCTAACACAACGTCAATGCCAAGTTCTTTCCAAGGCAGAGCACTTATGTCAGGTTGATGAAACAGACGCATATTGTCATCACCTACCTGTAATAGCGAACCATTCAAACGGACATCCCAAGCAAAACGCCCGTGACTGGAGTCATACTTAAGCAAATGGGCAATCCCTTCTGGGGCTGCTAGTTCGTTAATTGCGACAACGACAATTTCTGCACGTCGCCCAGATTCATATAACGCCCTAAGTACACTCCGTCCGATCCGGCCAAAACCGTTAATCGCTACTTTTATTGGCATCCTACACCTTGAATTTTAGCAAAATCACACGGCTGATAAGGATAACTGACTCACACAAACTCTACTGCTCATTTTAACTGTTAAACATCAAAAGTGTGCTTCACTCGACACTTTTGAAATATTTTAGCCAATTAGTCACAGTAACTGAAACGGTTCAGCTAATAAGAATTAGATTAAGGGATATATTCAGAGAACGCAATAGTAAAACTCAATCATATGCACAAAAAAACAACGCCCCTGCACCAAAATTGATACAGAGGCGTATTTTAGTGATGTTAGCAGCCACTCTTTAGGCTACTAAATAGCTTAATTAAGTAGAGACTTAGCCGCTTTAACTGCATTCTCAGCAGTAATGCCAAACTCTTTGAACAGTTCTTCAGCTGGTGCAGACTCACCAAATGAGTGCATACCAATAATCGCACCATTCAGGCCGGTATATTTAAACCAGTAATCTGCAATACCTGCTTCAATCGCAACACGTTTAGTCACATTTGAAGGCAGAACAGCTTCACGGTATGCCGCATCTTGTTTATCAAATACCTCAGTTGAAGGCATTGAAACAACACGGATCTTACGACCTTCGCCAGTCAGCTGATCAGCAGCTTTCACCGCTAACTCAACTTCTGAACCTGTTGCAATAAAGATCAACTCAGGTTGGCCTTCGCAATCTTTCAGGATATACGCACCCTTCTCGATCTCAGCTAATTGTTGAGCTGTACGTGGTTGCTGTTCCAGATTTTGACGAGAGAAGATCAGAGCACTTGGGCCATCTTTACGCTCAACCGCGTATTTCCAAGCCACCGCAGATTCAACTTGGTCACAAGGGCGCCATGTATTCATGTTTGGTGTCACACGTAGGCTTGCCAACTGCTCAACAGGTTGGTGAGTCGGACCATCTTCTCCCAGACCGATAGAGTCATGAGTATAAACAAAGATGCTACGAACTTTCATCAATGCTGCCATACGCACTGCATTACGTGCATATTCAACGAACATCAGGAAAGTTGCACCGTAAGGAATAAAGCCACCATGCAGAGCAATACCATTCATAATCGCAGACATACCAAACTCACGTACGCCGTAGTGAATATAGTTACCGGCAATGTCTTCATTCAAAGGCTTAGAACCAGACCACATGGTCAAGTTACTTGGTGCCAAGTCAGCAGAACCGCCAAGGAACTCAGGTAATACTTTACCAAATGCTTCTAATGCATTTTGTGATGCTTTACGGCTAGCAATATTGGCTGGATTTGCTTGCAGATGCTCAACGAATTTTTTCGCTTCTGCATCAAAGTTAGCAGGCAGCTCACCCGCCATACGGCGTGTAAATTCTTCAGCTAATTCTGGGAAAGCTTTTGCATAAGCGGCAAACTTGTCATTCCAAGCTGCTTGTTTTTCTTTACCTGCACTACGCGCATCCCAAGCTTGGTAGATATCTTGTGGGATTTCAAACGGTGCATAGGTCCAACCTAACGCTTCACGTGTTGCTGCGATTTCTGCATCACCTAATGGTGCGCCATGAACCGCTTCGGTACCTGCTTTATGTGGAGAGCCAAAACCAATAATGGTCTTGCACATAATCAGTGTTGGTTTATCTGTTTCACGGTGTGCTTCGGTAACCGCTGCGTGAATTTGATCTGCGTTGTGACCATCGATATCACGAATAACATGCCAGCCATAAGCTTCAAAACGAGCCGCAGTATCGTCTGTAAACCAGCCTTGAACATGGCCATCGATAGAAATGCCGTTGTCATCGTAGAACGCAACCAGTTTGTTAAGTTTTAGCGTACCTGCTAATGAACAGACTTCGTGAGAGATACCTTCCATCATACAACCATCGCCCATAAACACATACGTGTGATGATCGACGATGTCATGACCAGGACGGTTGAATTGTGCCGCTAATGTGCGTTCTGCAATAGCAAAACCGACTGCGTTTGCAATACCTTGCCCTAATGGACCTGTCGTAGTTTCAACACCTGGAGTATAGCCATATTCAGGGTGGCCCGGGGTTTTAGAATGAAGTTGGCGGAAATTTTTTAACTCATCGATAGATAAGTCATAACCCGTCAGATGCAGCAAGCTATAGATCAGCATTGAGCCATGGCCGTTTGATAACACAAAACGGTCGCGGTTAGCCCAGTGTGGATCAGCTGGGTTATGATTCATATAGTCATGCCACAGAACTTCAGCAATATCAGCCATGCCCATAGGCGCGCCAGGGTGCCCTGATTTTGCTTTTTGAACCGCATCCATACTCAGAAAGCGGATAGCATTAGCAAGGGTTTTACGAGTCGTCATTAGTATACTCCAGGTCGGATAAAAACGTACTTAAACCAATTTTCACAACGCAATATGGAATTATTGCAATTTTTCATAGGCAAGCTATGAAACTAACGCAATTTGCTCCATACAGCAATTATTCGTGACATTCGCGGCCACGAATTGTCAATAAATTAAGCTACCGTAAAGCTGAATCCATTCCATTGCGCAAAATATCACTTAAAGATAATTTTTTTGCGCAAATCATTGCCCTTATTAAACCTGAGTTTACCATCAGGGATCAAGGTGATTTGTGCATCTTATACTTTAAAGGGCAACAATAGTGATTATTGACAAGTTTTTCTATGAAAATTGCGCTCTATGCTCTAAATAATTCGAGGCGCAGTAGAGGACGAAGTAAGCTACCTAAAAGCCTATACATAAATAGGTAACTCGTATAATAAAATAGGGAGGCTCTATCTTAGTCAAAAGTACTGCAACTTGGAGTATGACAAACATCACTATCAAAGCTGGAGAGCTGATGTGTTTCTTATGGCACAAAAAATACCATGTTATTAAATTAGTTTTATTATCATATCGTTAACTGATACTAATCATCGCTTTTAAATAGCATAGTCACCGATTAGACTATCTATACTCTAAATAATTCGAGGTGCAGCTAGGCGACAAGTGAACCAATCGCTAGGCGCATAGAAAACGATGTGACTGGCGTAAGTGAACGTAGTCAACAACGCTGCAACTTGAAGTATGACGAGTATACTTGTGACTCACACTTTCGAGGTTTTATTGTGCTGTTTGAGATTTTCAGAAATATCGTTCACTACGGCTTCCACTTTTTAGTGCCTATTTTATTTGGCTATCTGTTTTGGCGAAAAAATTGGAAACTGGCAGCACTGTTGATGATCTCAACCATGGCGATCGATTTAGATCATTTATTGGCAGATCCGATTTTTGATCCCAATCGCTGCGGCATTGGTTTTCATCCATTACATACTGGTTGGGCAGCTATCGCCTATGTAGTGATATTTTTGTTGCCATCATGGAAGTTAAAAGCAATTGCAGTGGGGTGTTTGTTTCATCTTTTTACTGATTCATTGGATTGTTATATGGGGAGCTTTAATTAAACAATCTAAAATAGAAAAATTGATAATTTAATTGAATTGGCAGTAGAAGACTTCTTACTGCCAATATACCTGTTTTATAATTTCAATTTCACTTAACAAATACCGATAAATCTAATGCTCCACTATATACACCCGGCTCAATATAATCCTCATCTTTGCAGAGGTTCCAATCAATGGTAAATTCACCACCATAGCTGTTATATTTATAATCTAAATCAATATCGAATGTTTCACCGTTAAATAAAATATCGCCTTCATCATCACAATCTGAACCATTGTTATTGATTATCCCTTCAATGTATAAACCATTATCTTCATAATCTTCATTGATTAAATAGAACTTATTAGGTTCATCTTTTATTAGTCCAGTTTGCAGCCGAACCGAACCTAAAACAGTATTTCCAATATTACTATCACAGTCGATTTCAACGGTAACACTTTCATAATCAACAAGTCCTGTTGACTCATCAGAAGAGAGATGAAATGTCGATGACGTATTTCCATTGACATCGATAGTGCAAGCATCAAGAACATCAATGTTAAAAGAGCTAACTAATATCTCCGATAAATCTGTAGCTCCGCTTAATTTTGCGGTTAATGATGCGCCATATAGTTGAGGAACTATTGTGCCGTCACTTAATGCTATAAAATACTCCCCAGGCTCAGCTAGATCTGGAGAGCTAAATTTAATCTCTGCCCCTGTTACAGTAATATCAGTAACTCGATCATCATCTGGTGAAAATAGTTCCCCATTAAGGTTTTCTGGCGGTGAATAGCAATATGCATATGAACTAGGCTGAACTAAATTATCAATCTGAACAACTTTACCATTAACAACTCTTACACTACCTTCATCATGATTTCCATCTAAATCAACCCAACTAGATGTAGCGAAAAAACTTAATGAAAAATAACCTACATGTTCCATATCACTATTTAACAAGTGAAAATAATATTGGTCATCTTCTTCATAAAGTTTATCGCTATTTAGACAATAGTTTCCATCAGGGCTTATAGAGATGATCCCAAATACATCCCAATTTCTAGGATCGTCAGTAGGACCCACTAAATTAATACTAGAATTAATTGATACATAAGCCACTTCCGTATCCGGTGGAATGGTGACATCAATAGTATTAGCAAACCCTAATGTACTCTTCAATAAACACAACGCTAAGATAGCTTTTGCAACGCCCTTTTTCATCGTTAATGTCATTCTTTTATTCCTCATACTCATACAGGCTATCTTGCGTTATTCACTGACACGCTAAGCTAATTTTTCTAATCGGGTTGTCTTCAGTTACTGCAATATCTTTCAAATGCGTATAATGCGCACCACACGATGCATTGTGACCGTTCCCCCATTGGATCAGTAAGGTGCCCGAATCCGGTAACCCACTCATGTAAAGCTGGCCGTTATCACCCACAATACTGGTGTTCTCTTCAATTGCCTCATCATCAACCAGCTTAGCAATCGCCCCGAATGGGATCGTACCGCCTTGATAGGTTAGTGAAATCAACGCCTGCATCCCGACACGTGTTGGGAACTTGGCTTTTACTACCGCCCCTTTGGTTGGATACACATTTTGCGAAGTTTTTGGTAACGTCACGTCGTCCGGTAACGTATTCACATTCAAACCAATGGTGTTTTTGGCGTATTCGTTAACGTTCGGTGCCACCGCATAACCAAACATATCGATTTTGGCATTGCCTTGATTCAACAAAGTGCCGTCCGCATCCGGCGCTTCCACCAATACCACGGAGTTACCTAAGGTGCGTGCCAGTGTCACGCCCCCTGAATGGATCACCATCCCACCATTAACCCCCGCATTGACCGAAGAAGAACTTGATGAATAGTTATATCCCCCAGAAAAACTGCCTTTTGAGGTGTTATAATTCAGGCTGATCGCGCTATTACTTTCTTGGTTGTTATTCCCCATACTCTGTGAAACAGAATAAGACAAGTCTCTGTCCAATAAGGAACCGTGCAGCCCGACTTGCTGGCTATAGTTACCGCGGTTGTTTTTGGAAATATAATAATTACTGCTCATATTGCGTAAGTGCTCTTCATTGGTAAATAAACTGAAAGGCACATTCACATTGAAGGAAATTTGATGGTTTTTAGGCCAATCATTGCGGCTATCGGATTTTCTGTAGTCAATCGCATAACTGACGTTGTAATTCACCCCTTTAAAATTCCCGTTATACCCTGTCGATAATTGGGTAGTTTCAGTATTGGAGTCCCAATAATCGGTACGACTGCCACTTAAATAAATCGAACCATATTTGCCCAATGATTGTGACAGCGCGGTTCGGAAACTGGAACGTTGGCGTAATCCTAACCAAGGTGCCACACCATCATTGAGCTGATAATTATGGGTATTAAAATCCGAGAAGCTGAAGAAATGACGTGTGGAATAACGTAATGCGGTTAAATCGACATTAGTTCCTGTAGAGGTTAAGCTTTTTGAATATTTAATCCTAAAAGATTGACCTTCTTTTCGATCACCAGAGACAAAAGACGCCGCGGCATGGGTAATATCCACAGACAAGGCACCAAAGTTCCCTAAAGAAATCCCCGTCCCCATTACGCCTGAAAAATAATCTTTAGAGAATAGCCCCCCACCGTATACAGTCACATCATGCGGCAAGCCATAAACAAGGCTACTGAGCAAAAATTTGGCGCGTTTAGACGAACGGGTTAAATTGCCGTTATATTCCCCCGCCGTCACTTCATATTTTATACCGCCAGGTCTTAACATCACCGGTAATGAAGAGTACGGGTAAACAAAGGTTCTCTCCGAGCCATCTTCTTCGCTAATATTGACCTGCAAATTCCCTGACGAGCCCGTTGGGTATAAATCTTTAATGCTAAACGGTCCTGGTGCAACATAAGTCTGATACACCACATTGCCATTTTGACTGACCGTGATCCGCGCATTGGATTGCGCGATACCATTAATTTCCGGCGCGAATCCACGCATACTAGAAGGCAGCATTTTGTCATTCGAAAACAGCTTAATACCTTTAAACGGAATGCTGTCAAACACGTTACTGCCCGTTGAACTTTCACCCACTAACAACTCACCCCGTAACGCGTTAATCGCTCGCATCACATAGGTATTGGAAAAAGTTGAGGTACGGTTGGTGTAATTACGGCGTCCATCCGAGTTCGAATAATAATAACGATAATTTGAGCGCAAACGCCAAGCCCCTAAATTGACACCGCCACGTAAACTCAAAAAGGCATTGTCATTGTTTTGTGTTTCCCGCTGAGATTGATTACGGCTGTGGCTCCCATTAAGCTGATAAGACAGCAAAATGGCAGGGATCCCATTTTCCAACATCCCTGCGGGCATATACCCATTAGCACGATTATCCATGTAAATTTGCGGAATACTGATTTCCATGCTCAGTTTAGACAAATTGGTTTTCACAAACGCGTCAGGGATGTAATCCCCTAATGCGGTGATCTTTTCATCATCAGCGAGCTTTTGTAACATTGGGCTCGACGCTAAATTCACGCCCAGTTCCCCGAGCATGGGCTTCGTGAATTCAGCGGAAACATTTCCATCACGGCCTTTTACAAACGTGATGTCCATACTGCCCATATCTCTTTTATTAATAAATACAGTAATATTGTATTTACCTTCAGGCACGCTATTGGCTTTTTCAAATTGGGATAAATCAATTGAATTTGGATCGACCCCTGACTGTAGAGATAATAGTTTTGGATCAAAGAAATCCTCAGCATAAGAGTAACCCGCAACGCCAAGACAATAAGAAATAAAGCTTAGATAAAAAAGATTATTTTTCATCTTAGACGACGTATATAATTTCATAGTTATCTCTCAGTTATTTTTTATAGTTTTTGCGTTTGCTCTGGTATTTCCAGCATAAATTCATTTAATAATCGCCATTTCACTATCGCATTAGCATAATTTCCTTTCGGTAACGGATAGCTTTGTTGCCCAAAAGGCGGAATTAATTTAAATAGCTGCATATTGTCAATTTGATGTTGACCAACCGCTAATTTACCCAACGTTAAATACAGCGGAGATTGATTATCAACAATCAATTTCCCTTCAGACACGGTAAACTTTAATTTATCTTTAACGTTGGCAATTTTAAGATTTTTAATCGTCTCTGAGCGATAATAAAATTTATAATGTAATACTTTTGATAATGTTAAATTCCCATCCATTTTTTTAAAGTTAACGGTATTTTTAGTGCCTTTCGGAGGAATGGCTTTTAATCGAATAAAAAATACCGACTCTCGGTCTTGTGGTAATTTTTTTAAATTATCAATCTTTTTAATTTGCCAACTGTATTCTGACTTTGCCTCTAACCGATATAAGGGAGGTGTGATAATAAAAGGAATTGCATTTTCCTTTTTCACATTCAGACCTGTCGATTCATCAGGAACTGCAATATCCGCTTGAACAAGGTAAGCATTCTGATCATTATTCTTTAATAAGAATGATAACCCGCGGCTTTCTTGATGAAAAACGAGTCTTTCACTCGGAAAGCGCAAACCACTGCTGGTATTTTTTGCTATCGCCTGATGAAAGTTAACTAGACCTAAAAATAATACAATAAGTGACGTTAGTTTCATTTTTGAGCCTTACTTTCAAAGAGATAGGGCTTAGTGGTCCCCCCATAATCATTCATGATCCGCCATGAGAACGTATTTAACCCTGTCATATCCGGTAGGGTGATATGGGAATATGGCGCGACCATTTTATTCTTTATTTTACGCGTATTATTCACCTTCATATCGACCAATGTCGTATAATATGGGGTAGGATTATGAATAGTTAATACATTCTTTTCATAGCTCACAGAGAGCTTTTCATACGACTCTTTCGCCGTCATTGGCAAATTTTTAGGTCGATAATACAGTTTAATCACCAAATTGGTGACGATAGATAATTTTCCACTGCTTCTTTCATCATTTCTTTTTGGTGGGATCGCTCTTGAGCTAAAATAAAAAACACTTTCACGATCTTTCGGTAATAAATTTAATGATGAAGGAAAGAGACGCATCATAAATGTCGAGTTTTTTTCAACCCTAAAAATAGCTGGCGTAATAATAAAAAAGTCACTTTTCTTATTATCCACATCATAAATTTCATTCTGAACCAGAAAAGGGGAGTCCACATTATTTTTAAAGGTAACCGATGCCGATTTATCTCCCTCGTTAAAAATAATCCGTGTCTTATTTAAACTTAATCCAGCGGCATCAGCTAAAAAAGTACTAAAGAATAACAGAGCAATAAGCGTTATTTTTTTCATCTTAATCGCCTTAATCTGATAAATAACTAAAAGTGACATGCGCAGAAAAGTCACCCACTTCATCTTTCAAGCAACCTTGTCCGCGATCATAACAGGCTAATACCGCGGTTAAGATAATATGCTCATCGCCATCTTCAATCTGATCAAAGACGATATCCCCGATTGAAAAATATTCTTGTTCATCTTCATCCATGATCGCGACACCAAAATAAGCATCGGGATCGCTATTAAATACATAGTCATTTGAACCATCAACGGTGCTGCCCGAGGTCATTTGAATAGAACTGGTTGAAAAGTCACCTTCACAATCTTGCAAAATGATCTCAAACTGTCTTGTCTGCGTTTGATCAATAATGTCCTGAATGGAAACAATGCCAAAATCTATTTCATCCGTCGCAGCATAAAGATCTTCAACAATAATTTCACAAGGCTCCTGATCAACATATGCTGTAAATTCAAAATGGATCGAGTCGTTATCTGCATTCACGAGAACAGGCAGAAAAAAACACAATATGAAGGAAAAAATCACTCCATATTTTTTCCTATTACGGGATTTGTAATGAGAGTTCAATGGCAGCATCAATATCACCTGAGGTTATGGTTTGATCATCAATTTTTGCAGCAACGACTTCAAAATAGTGCTCCCCTGTCCCTGATTCGACCGTGGCCTCATCCCCCGAGAAAATCACTTCCTCACACGCACCATTGTCATCACCGCAGTTCATCAATAAAAAGCCCACATTGATCGCGCTATCTTCATACAACACGTTATTTTTTATGTGTGTACTGCTTAATGGGGTAATCACAATATCGATGGATTCGGTGTCCTCTGAGATCCCTTCACAGCTGTATTCCACCGTAAAAGGCTTGCGATAATCACTCTCTTCGCCCGGCTGTAATGCACTCAGTACACTGCTACTAAACGGCTCATCAAAAATTACTTCCTGATCGCTATCGGCTGAAAATTCACACGTGGCATTGGCCACCGTGCCACTAAAATAAATCGTTGCACTTTCATCGGCTAAACTGATATTCGGTAATAAAACTACGGGCAATAATAATCCTAAAAAACATTTATTGAATTTCTGTTGAATAGCCATCATAGCCTCCCAAATCATTAATTGCGGTCCATTTTGCTATCGCCCCTGTCGGCGTTTTTAGGTCAAAATTAATACTTGAAAATGGTGCTATCATGTTATTTTTATTCTCTGAATTAATCACCATCGCTTTATTATTCAGCGTCACGTTATATAGACTGATGTAATAAGGGGAACGATTGATAACCTCAGTTTTATTACCAACATTTTTAAATACTAGCGATGACTGTGCTTCTTTAGCTGTTTGTTTTAAATCTGTCGGCCGATAAAATAATTTAATAATATTATCAAAACCGATGATCACCCCTTCACTGTTTTTATCTCTCGCGGGTACCATTCGTGCTTTAAAATAAAAAACCGATTCTCTATCTTTAGGGAGTTGATTATTGACCAACATAATGCGCACATCTTGTCGGCTCATTTTTTCTAAACGAAATAAAGGCGGTGCGACGTCAAAAGCGTCAGGGTATTGTTCACTCGCAATGGTAATTTGCGTCAGATAATTGATTTTTTCATCATTATTTCTGAGTGTCACCGATACACTTTTTTCCCCTTGTGGATAAATAATGCGTGTAGCATCAATACCGACACCCGCAGAATAAGCGAAATTATTTAGCAATAAGAAATTGGCAACAATAATAAATAACCAAATTTTTGACGGTAATATATTTTTCATAAATTCTTATTAGGGTGATTACAAACTGTAATCACCCTACCTTAATTAGTTATACGCGACGCTAAAGATAACCGGTACATTCAGGATATCGGTATCATTAGCACCATTTAGTGCAAACAGGTCAGCCTTCATTGGAAGTAAATTCACCGCATTACCATCCACATCCGTCACAGCACCTTGATCATCCTCACTCATAATCAGTGATTGGTTCACGCTGATTAATTGATTTGGTTTAATTTCAGTCGCTGTACCTGAAGCAGGGTTAGTTTTAATTCCCACGGCTAATGTTTTTGCATCTGTATTAGCAAAAAGATTTGGATTAAAGATACTTGCTTGACCATCTGCATATAGGCTTAAAGCACCAGAGGTAGTTTCTGCACCAGCACAGTTAGTCAGTACTAAGTTAAAATCTTTATTCGCAATAGCGGTTGTTGGACCTTGCGTTACACTTTCAGTGGTGAAAACCCCAAAATCAACAATCGAGCCAGAGCTTGTTGCGATATCACAAGTTCCTTTTTGTAATTGTGCTTTAAATGTCACTGTAGTTGTTGTTGCCGCCATTGCAGAACTTGCAACGCCAGCCGCTAACATTAGTGCAGCGATAGATGCTAATTTAATTTTCATATTGAACCTCTTTTATAATGATATAAACGTGCGACACCATATAGAGACAGAGAAACTCTGACTCTATATTTCTTTCTATATAAAACAATTTAAAAACAATACTAATAAACCTTCATTACAGAGAATAAAGCAGATTAAAAAAACATAAAAAACAATATGAGTGATGCAACATGCGAGACCATGTCATAAAAACAGCCATCACGCTAAATATTATTTCCTACGTCAAACGATAATTTTTAAAATCATAATTATCAGCGCTTATATTATCTACATTCTTAATTAGACTTGATGTTTTTCACATCAACTATCAAGATATAACTTGATAACCTTTTATTTTCTCTATTATATATTTAGTTACATTAAATTCATCCTACTGGTACAGAATTAAATAAAACCAAATCTAATGCCCCATATAATACTTACTCATAATTAAGATAAACAATCATAGATTGTGAATATTCTCCCGGTGTTAATGTTCCCACACTAGTGACTTGCCCCCAAATAATTTGTGAATCCCGATTGGTATTGGCAGAGTAAGTTTTCGTATCTGAACTATTATCAAAAATAACACGTAGGTTTAAGCCACCCATTTGTAGTAGATTGTTTCCACCACCTGACTTTTGTATTTTTGCTGTCACGATTGCGTCATCGGTACATTGTGAATATAGATAAGTTTGAGAGTAACGATTATTGGCATTACTTGAATCTACAATACCTAAATCAATATCACCGTCAGTAGTAAAGTTACAATATACATCAGGTATTTCCACTGGAGGGGCAACAATGATAAGTTCAACTCCCGCAGATGCACCAACCCCAGCGAGCGTACCCTTTGATAACTCACTAGTCGCAGCCAAAGCCATTGGAATTGGCTCATTTTGACGATACCCATAAGCACCCCCTCCTCCTGGTAAAGTGTAGTTACCTGTAGGACCATCTACAACCAACACCCATAAAGGTCGAGAAGTACTCCCTTGGATATTATTCACCTTTTTTACGATAGAACCAAATCCTGAAAAATCATTTGAATTACCGCCATATGCTGGTGCCCACCAAGCATATGTTCCAGCTAGTTGTGAACAATTGCTTCCCATGTACTGGCAACCATTATTTGGATAAGGAAGTGTACCAGTAAAGCAGCCTTGCGGAGTACAATCTGAAGAAATCTGACCAGCAATAACAGCGACCTCGCATTTACCACTCTCACACAAAGGATATTGTGTAAATTGTGATCCAATGCGCCCTTGGTAAGAAATCGTAACTCCTTGCCATTGTGCAGCCACATTCGCTCCATTAGAAGCTTTCACTGTGATAACATCACCCATAGAAATATCATATGATGCATTGTCAATGAGTAAACACACAGCTATAGCATTATTCTTGTTACAATCACTAGCAGTCCCCACATTACCTTGCGATCTCCACTGATCTGCCATTGACGCGGAAGTTAACACCATGAAAATGATAATGCTTTGTAAGATACGCCTTAACCAAACTACTGGATTTGGCTCAGCTTGAATAGCCTGTTTTTTATGCATTTCGTCTGATATCCTTATGATAATCATTCTTATTTTTCAACATTAACCTTACTAAGTGATATATCAATTCCATACTTACTCATAACTCATCGTATACGTCAGCACTGCGTTAAACTCACCGGGTACTAAGGTTTTATTCGCCAATGCATTAGCTTCGCCTTGTACATACGCTTTCATCCGAATGGTCATATCCCCATCACGAATAGGGACTTTATAAACATTGCCATCATTAATCGGAATAGGACGTCCATCTAAATACTCTAGCCCTATTCCTGCCCCTTTAGCTTCACTGCTCGGCGTAAATTGCAATAATCCTTCGGATGTCATCGGTCCGGTAAAGGTGGCAGTTACCGCATTCCCTAACGAGGTATCACAGTCTTCCAGATAAAACTCAATCACTTTGCCGGCTGTCCGGTTAAAACGGTACAGTGATTTTGTGGCAGTGATCCCCATATCCACATACAGATTTTCCATGCCGGGTACAATGGTGCACGGTAGCGCAATTAACGTACCGCTGTAGTTAATTCGGGTTGAGCTCTCCGCCATCACAGTAGTACTCGTCACCACCAGTCCACCTGCTAATAAGGCAGCGATACCACGAATATAATGGTGTGTTTTCATCGATTTTCCCTTTCTACGGGTAACGTATTTCGACAGTTCCCGTCGCATTAAATGGGCCTTCCAACAGGACTAATGCTGGGTTACTGTCTTTCACGGGTACGGCCACTAAAGGTAAGGTCATCACCCCATGACTGGACATAGTGACAGGAATATCGCCATTATCCGGTTTGATCACCGCGCCGTTATACGACAATAAAATGCCTAGCCCTTCCCGACTGGTTTGCAAAGCCCTATCATCAAAATCGGCATTCATTCCGTCATACCCCATAAATAGCGCTACACTGTTACCTAAATCAGCCCCGCACGTGACCGTAAGTGTAAAAGGTTGGGCATAATTCACTCCATCAATGCGTGAAATCCCCACATCCCCAAACTTTACCGATACGGGGTCATCATCCCCAGTAATATCACATGGTGGATTACCAATCAGAGTGCCACCAAAAGTCATCGGTACCGCTTGCACGAACGAGGCATTAAACAGCATGCTTACCGCTAATATCAGAGTTCTTTTATTGAGTTGCATCATTGATACTCCACATTAAAGGTGGCGGATGCGGTAAAATCACCGTCGTTCAACCCATCTTGACCATACGCAACTGGCACAACACTTAAATTAGGCTGGGAGCCATAAGTAAAATCTATCCAAGCATTACGTGCAAATACGATATTATTGTATTTAAAACGCAGCCCTAAATTAGGCTCAGAGGTACGTAGCAAATTACTATTAAAATTGGCTGCGTTACCGGAAATTTGTAGCTTGAGTCCTTGAGTGCTACTCGCATCATCACAATCCAAGGTATAAGGGATTGGTTGCTCGTACATCGCCCCATCAATGTTCTTAATAATCATGTCGCCAAAATCCACATGTATGGGATTGTTATCATTCACATCACATGTTTTTTGTTGGATCTCTATCTTGACTTTAAAATTCACACTATCTGATGCAGCTTGGCTATATCCACACCCAATAAATAAATTGACCATGCCCCACATCATCAGCACGATTGTTTTCAGCCTGATATCTCGCTTTATTCCTTTCATACATGTCATCCTTTATTCATACAACATTTCAAAAGAAATCAGCGCAGAGTACGCTCCTGGCTGCATCAATTGTGCCGTACGTACCGGTGAAACATAATAGGTCAGTGTCGATTGCCCTGACGGCAGCAGATCTGGATTACTATTCTGATTTAAAGGCAAGATTTGCCCTGCCTTATCACTCAGTACTAAACCAATCCCTTGTGCGCCAGTCACTCTGGCAAAATCCGGCATCCACGGTACCGTTGGCGCAATAAAACGGATTTTCACGGCTGGTTGAGTGCTGCTCCACGCGGTTTGCCCAGTTTGGACGTTTTCCAAGGCACTGTTCACTTCGATACAGTCTTGCAGTTCAAGGTGAAACGCCGTTGCACGCCCTTTATCCCCCACGGCTTTCAGTTCCGCGGTTTCGGTATTGCCCAATTCAACCGCTTGATACGCCGAGGTCATCGCTAAACGGCACGGACTTTCGGTCAATGAACCCGACACATACAGCGCACCGTTGGCACCATCGACCTGCCAGTTATCCACGGGACGATACAAACGCGTATTGTTATCCTCAGCCTGACTGCCCCATGAACAGACAAGTACGCTGCCAAACAACACAGAGGTGACAGCATGATGGAGTAATTTGTGTGTCATCGGTTATTCCTTATCGTCATGATGCAGACAAAGCAAATGTAATCGGCTACGGCGTTGCT